>NZ_JBITUP010000003.1:0-436628 GCF_044542535.1 Microbacterium sp. NPDC078428 | reverse complement strand
TCGTGATCTCGACACGCGCACCCATCGACAACTCACTTCCCATGCCCCGAGCGTCACCATTTCGCGGGCAATCTCAAATGAGGCACCGAGGGCGTTTCGCGGGCACTTTACGTGAGTCTCGTCGTCGTCTGTTCGGTTCTGGTGGTCGCGCGATACGCTGGCCTCACGGCTCTGCCCGACACCGACGTCGCTCTCCTCTGCGACGGACCCCCTCGCCCGCTGAGCGCTCGCGGCCGGCATCCTGTCCGTGTGCCGGTAGGCCTCGCTCCGCTTGGCAACGCGGCGGGGCGTTGTGTCGCGACCTGGCGTGCGAGGTGTCAACGGTGCGCCGGCGCAGTGATCGTTGTGTGCGCAGCGAGATGTTCCACGTCGCACGCGGCGCGCACGAACGCAACGGCCCCGGAACGCCAACGACCCGTCATCGCTGCGACGCGCAACGCGTCTCCCGTCACGGCCACGGATCGCAGCCAAGACCCGCCCGCAGCGCCTAGCGGGACGGAGGGCAAGTTGCCACAGTTGCGCTGCCATGGAACCGCGCTGGCTCTCTCGATGGCCACCGGTGAACCAGTGCCGCTCCAGGCTTGCGCCTGGTGTTGGCTGGCCTCCGCGTGATCGGCCCGTCGGGGATCGTCAACGTGGTACGGGTGTCGAGGCGGTCGGGTCCTCCGGCTCGGCGGGGCGCGATCGTCTCGTGCGTTGGCGGACTACGGGAGCTTGGACGCGAGGACGTCGGCCGCCAGGATCTCGGGTGCTGCGCCGAGGAGGTGCTGGTTGGCCATCAGGGCTGCGACGATGGCGCCGTTGGCGTGGGCGTCGCGAGCGGCCTCGTCGGGAAATGCATCGAAGATCCAGAAGGTGTCGGCGTGGGTCCTGACCGCGAACCAGACAATCGTTCCTACTTCTTCGTTGGCGAGTGCGACAGCGCCGGCGAGCAGATCGGCGAGCGCGTCGTGCTGTCCATCGGCCGCGACGATCTTGGCGACGAAGGCATACGGAAGTGATGCGGGTGTGGACATGAGGGACTCTCCTTGAGGTCGGGGTTCTTCGTGGGACGAGTTCAGCGTATGACGGACAAGGGCCGGTGGGGAGTGGCGTATACGGCAGTATTGCTATTGTTTACGTCATGCGTATCGGACTGATCGTGATCGACGGCTGCTTCGGTTCGGCTATCGCGTCGATCATCGACATCGTGCGGGTGGCGGACGGAGCCCGCGGCGATGTCGACCCGCGGATCGACCCGATCGAACTCGCCATCCTCGGACCGAAACGGCGAGTGACCACGACGGCATCGATGACCCTGTCGGTGGACCACCCGCTGTCGGAGTCCGGAGAGTTCGACGTGGTCGTCGTCCCTGCGCTTGGAACCCTTACGGCCGCCGCTACCAACGACGCCCTCCAGAGCCGAGATGTTCGTTCGGTCATCGCCTCGCTCGGGCGCCTCAACGAGGCGACCACCCGGATCGCCGCGGCGTGCACCGGCGTGTTCGCCGTCGCCGAGACCGGACGGATGCATCATCGGCGGGCGACGACCAGCTGGTTCCTGGGGCCGGAGTTCCTGAAGCGCTATCCGACCGTCGCCCTCGATCTCGACACCATGGTCGTGGTCGACGGGAACCTCGTCACCGCCGGCGCCGCCTTCGCCCACATCGACCTCGCGCTCTCACTCGTGCGATCGATCAGCCCCGACCTGGCCCAACATGTCGCCAAGCTCCTCATCATCGACGAGCGCCCGTCGCAGGCGGCCTTCGTCGCCTACGAACATCTCCGGCACGAGGACCCGATCGTCGTCGAGTTCGAACGCTTCGTGCGCGCCCGCCTGGACGAACCGTTCAACGTGGCCTTCGTCGCGCAGTGGCTCGGCACCAGTCGGCGCACCCTCGAACGACGAGTCCGTGCGGCGCTCAACCTCACTCCGCTCGGCTTCGTCCAACGGCTTCGCATCGAACGAGCTCGGCACCTCTCAGCAACCACGGACCTCACCTCCGCCGAGATCGCGCTACGGGTCGGCTACGCGAACGCCGAGACTCTGCGCTCCCTCCTGCGCAGGGAGCGACGCCGTTCCTGACCTATCGCCATGCCTTAGAACCACCTCTCAGCACGTCGCGTCGACGCTCCTGCGTCGCCCCCGAACGACCCACTCGACACGCCCGCAGCACAGGCCATGCGACGTGTCCCGGCTTCCCGGACGGTCGGGGTTGGGTGGCTGTGATGTCGCTGTGTTCTCGTCGAGAGGATCAGCAGACCCGATCAGGGGCGATTGGGATGAGACGCGAAGGCGCTACCTTCGCGACCCCTGACCTGGCCACGTTCTGCCGCCTCGACGAGCTCGGCCTAGAAGTGGTCGGGCAGCGCCTCTAGCCGGATCGGACGATGTTGGAGTGCCGGCTGACAGAGGCCGACCCGTGGTGCCGGGGCTGCGGCGCCGAGGGCGTGCCGCGAGGCACGGTGACGCGCCGGTTGGCGCACGAGCCTTTCGGTCACCGGCCGACGACGCTGCTGCTGCGCGTGCGCCGCTACCGCTGCTCACCGTGCGGGCGCACTGGCGCCAAGACAGCACGGCGTCGTCGGCGACGCGAGCGAAGCTGTCGCGGGGTGGGCTGCAGTGGGCGCTGGAGGGGATCGTGATCGATCACCTCTCGATGGCTCGCGTCGCGGCCGGGCTGGGCGTGGCCTGGCGCACGGCCAACGATGCGGTGTTGGCCGAGGGGCGGCGGCTGCTGATCGACGACCCGGCACGGCTGGAGGGCGTGACGCCGCTCGGCGTTGACGAGCACGTCTGGCGCCACACCAGGCACGGCGACAACGACGTGACCGTCATCATGGACCTCACCCCGACCCGCGAGAAGACCGGCCCGGCACGCCTGCTCGATAGGGCTCCTGCCGCTCGAAGCAGGCGTTCAAGACGTGGCTCTCGGCCCGCACGAAAGCATGGAGGGACGCGCTCACGGTGGTGGCGATGGATGGCTTCGCCGGTTTCAAGACCGCCGCCGCGGAAGAGGTGCCGGACGCGGTCGCGGACATGGATCCGTTCCACGTCGTCCGCCTCGCCGGCGACGCTGGACGACTGCCGTAGGCGCGTGCAGCAGCACATCCACGGCCATCGTGGCCGCAAGGGCGATCCGCTCTACGGCGCCCGCCGCACCCTGCACACCGAGATGTGCTTCCTCACCGAACGGCAAGGCGCGCGACTGGACGCGCTGTTCGCCGACGAACGGCATGGCGCGGTCGAGGTCACGTGGGAGTTCTATCAGCGGCTCGTGACCGCCTACCGCGAGCCCGACAGAGTCAAGGGGAAGCAGCTCATGCAGGCGCTCATCGACGCCATCGGCTCGCGCGTCCCGCAAGCGCTCAAGGAGATCGGCAAACTCGGGCGGACACTGAAACGACGAGCCACCGACGTGCTCGCCTACTTCGACCGGCCCGGCACTTCGAACGGCCCGACCGAGGCGATCAACGGCCGCCTCGAGCACCCCCGCGGCTCCGCCCTCGGCTTCCGCAACCTCACCAACTACATCGCCCGATCTCTCCTCGAAACCGGAGGATTCAGACCACTGCTACACCCTCAAATGCGATGAGCCCCATAACCCGCTTCGTCTCCATTCCGCCTTGCGCGCTGCACGATTCAACAAGTCTCGCCGCCGGGCGCTGCCCTTAGGTCCCGATATGCTTCCCGCATGACGAATGGGCCGATGGAACGGCGCACTAGTTGGCGAATGATTCGCACGGAGTCGGGTTCGGCTCTGCTCTTGGTCGTCGTCGCAGCGGTCGCCTTGCTCTGGGCGAACTCGCCACTCTCCGAGGCCTACTTCGGGCTGTGGGATGTCGAGATCGGGTTCGATGTCGGCGAGTTCGGACTGCACATGAACCTACACCACTGGATCAACGACGGCCTCATGGTGGTCTTCTTCTTCGTCGTTGGCCTCGAGGTGCGACAGGAGTTCGCGCATGGGTCGCTCCGAGACGCCAGCCGCGCGCGTCTCGCGTTGATCGCCGGCGTCGCCGGCGTGGCACTGCCCGCAGTTTTCTACATCCTGATCGTGGCCGCCGCGGGCGGCGACGGGCTCGGTGGATGGGGCGCGGTGGTCGGTACCGACACCGCGTTCCTGTTGGGTGCCCTCGCGCTCGTCGGCCCGAAACTCTCCGGCCAGTTGCGGGTGTTCCTACTCACCCTCACCGTCGTCGATGACTTCCTCGCCGTCTCCGTCATCGGCATTGTCTACAGCGACGAGATCCGGCTCGTTCCGCTGCTGATCGCAGTTGCCTGCGTCGCCGGGTTGTGGCTTCTGGGTCGTTCGCGGCAATGGAGCGCCACACCGTACGTGCTGATTGTCATTGTGCTCTGGTTCGCGACCGTTGATTCCGGAGTCCACGCCTCCCTCGCGGGCATGGTCGCAGGACTCCTTATCCCCGCCTACCCGACGCGTCGGCACAAGGTGGTCGCGGCTCGTCAGCTGTTCCGCGACTTCTGGCAGTCGCCGAGCGCGGCATCGGCCCGTGCAGTCGATCGAGGCTTGGCGCTAGGTATCTCGGTAAATGAACGCATGCACGAGGTCTTGCGCATGCCGACCGCGCTCGTCATCGTCCCGATCTTCGCGCTCGCGAACGCTGGCGTCGACCTGCGCGGCGGCGTGCTCGTTGATTCCTTCCAGTCCTCCGTGACGTGGGGAGTCATCGTGGGTCTCGTGCTCGGCAAACTTCTCGGCATCGGTCTCGCCACCTTCGTCGCTGTGAAGCTTGGAGCCGGTCGGCTACCCGAAGGTGTCGGGATGGGCAGCGTGTTTGGCGGCGCGGCGCTTTCGGGGATCGGGTTCACCGTGTCGCTCCTGGTGATCGGCCTCGCGTTCGGCTCGACGTCCGACCTGGGTCGGCAAGCGACCGTCGGAGTGTTGGTCGCGATGGTGCTCGCTACCGCGCTTGGTTGGCTGATTTTCCGGGTTGCTGCGAAACGCTGGGGAGAGGAGACGGCAGATCTGCCGATGGTGCTCACACCACCCGTTGATCCTGAAGTTGACCACATCCGCGGACCAGAGGACGCCCAGCTCACGCTCGTCGAGTACATCGACTTCGAATGCCCCTATTGCGCGCACGCAACGGGTTCCTGGGAGGACCTTCGCAGCCGGTTCGGGGACGATCTCCGGTATGTCGTTCGCCAGCTGCCACATCACCCTCACGGCCCCATAGCCGCACGAGCGTCGGAGGCGGCATCGAATCAGGGGATGTTCTGGCCGTGGCTGGACTTCGTCTTCACGCGGCAAGATGCGCTCGAGCGCGAAGATCTGATCCGCTACGCCGAAGAGCTGGGCCTGGATGTCGCCCAGTTCACGGCTGACCTCGATAGTGCCGCCGTACGTGCCCGTGTGGAGCGGGATCTCGAAAGCGCCGATGCAAGCGGGGCGCACGCCACCCCGACGTTCTTCGTAGACGGCCGACGGTTGCTGGGAGGCTACGACGCTCGAACGCTCACCTCAGCCCTCGAAGCTAGCCGCCGAGGCACACGAACCCAGGAAGTGCGCTCCTGAGTCGTCAGGCGTCGCGGGGCGCGTCGGTACACCTGCCCGAGCGAACAAGAACACCCGGTGGCAGCGCGCTCGTCGCCCTCGACAGCGCTGGCGCGGGAATGTACCTCCCCGTTGCGGCACTCTTCCTCATCCAAGTTCGCGGATTCTCGGTTGCGGACGCGGGCCTCGCATTGGGCATCGGGGCAGGCGTCGGACTGCTGTTCCCGGTGCTCGCCGCGACGCTGGTCGACCGAGTTGGCCCTCGCAGGGTGATCGGCACCGGACAGTTGCTCCGAGCCATCGCGATGCTCGTCTACCTACTCGTACCCGGTTGGCCCCGGGGCGATTGCCGGGAGCGCGATCTGCGCCGCCGGGATGCAGCTGCACTACGGATCGCTATACGCCTTCCTGACAGCATCGCGTCCCAGCGACGGCTCTCACGATGCGCAGTCCGCTCGCGTTGAGATGGTGCGTTCGGCTGGCTACGGTGCTGGCGCGCTCCCTGCCGTGCTGCTGGCCTGGGACCCCGCCATGTCGCCTTGGCTGCTGGCGGTCAGACTCGTCACGTCGAGGATGGCAGCCATACTTGTGTTCACGATGCGGATGCCGCCGCACACGCCATCTCGCTCGGTGAAGGCTACGTCCGCCGCACCAGGAGTGCTACGGAACCGCCCGTTTCTCGGGCTCATCCTTCTGGGCTTTCTCGTTACCCTGGTGATGGAGTTCTTCCCGGTTGAAGCGCCCCAGGTTTCTTGCCGCTCCTATGCGGGTTGCGGCTCTCGGTTGAGAGTCGCGTAGTGGGCTTGCTCGAACTCGGCGGGTGGGACGTAGCCGAGGCTCGAGTGAAGCCTACGAGTGTTGTACCAGTCGACCCAGCCGGCGGTCGCGAACTCGACGTCGCTGAGGGTCCGATAGGGGCCGTCGTGGAACACGGTGGTGCGGATGCACTCGGCCTTGTAGAGCCCGTTGATCGTCTCCATGAGCGCGTTGTCGAGCGCGTCGCCCACGGACCCGATCGACGGGGCGATGCCGTCGAGCGCGAGCTTGTCGGTGTAGGCGAGCGAGACGTACTGAGACCCCGCGTCCGAATGTGCTCGCAGTTGATCCGGTTGAATGGGGTGGCCTTGCCGGCCGCGTTCCCAGAGCGCCATGCGCAGCGGGATCATCACGAGCTCGACGTGCTTGGTGGTCTGTGCATGCCAGGCCACGATGCGCTGCGAGTAGACGTCGACGATGAACGCGACGTACACCCAGCCGGCCCAGGTGCGGCAGTACGTGAAGTCCATCACCCAGGTGTGATCCGGCGTGGGGGCGGTGAAGTCGCGGTTCAGCAGGTCGCCGGCCCGGACCCCGTCCTTCGCGGGAATCGTGGTGCGGATGCCCTTGTCGCGGCGGATACCCGACAGGCCGAGCACGCGCATGGCCCGGTCGACCGCGCCGCGCGACGCGGCCGGGATCGTGGTGCGGCGGATTAGGGCGGTCATCTTCCGCCGCCCGTAGAGTCCTTCCGGGGTCAGCACCCGACGTTCACGCCCGCCAACCTGGACGATGGTCCAGGCGGCCTCACGGACGGCATCGACGACTCGAGCGTCCGACACGGTGCGCGCCGCGACGAGGCCTTGCCGGTGGGCTCGGTAGGTGCGCGCGGCGATCTGGCAGCCCTGCTCGCGCAGGACCCGGCAGATCGACTCGACCGCGTGACCCTCAGCTCTCATCGTGTCGATGAAGCCCAGCATCAACGGTTGCGGGGGTCGAGTTCCCCCACGAAGAAAGTCGTCGCCGCACGAAGGATCGCGACGTCTTCCCGGAGTCGCGCGTTCTCGGCCTTGAGCCGCTTGATCTCAGCGTGCTCACCCGACGTGACGCCGTCGCGGGTGCCGTCGTCGATATCGGCTTGCAGCACCCACCGCCGCACGGACTCGTGGCCGACTCCGACCTGGCGGGCGACGGCCGCTGACGCGGCCGTGAGCGACGGGTACTCCGACCGGTGCTCCCGCACCAGCCGCACCGCCCGGTCACGCAGCGCGGGATCGATCTTCTTCGGCATGACATACATCCTTCCAACTCAAAAGGATGCGGCATCAAACCTGGGGCGCTTCAGCCCGGCGGGAGCGGCTTTCGGAGCTGCGGCGTAGGCCGCGGCGGGGGTGGTGCCGCGGGCGCGATGGGGGCGGGTGGTGTTGTAGTGGTCCCGGAACTGGTCGAGCTGCCCCTGCAGCTCGGGGATGGTGAGTGCGCGGGGCCGGACGCCCAGCCAGCGCTTGAGGGTCTGATGGAACCGCTCGATCTTTCCTTGCGTCTGCGGGTGGTTCTGTCGGACACACCCTCCTTGCGGGCAGCCTCCGCAACGGTCAGCTCGCCCGCGAGCACCGCGAGCACGATCCTGGTCTTCTTCTCCGGCGGAATCACCGGCGGTCCGGGCATCACGGCCTCCTTCAGCTCAGCCGTTCAAGCCTCCCTCAAACAGCAGTGCCAGAACCGTGACACGGGACACTCGGCGGGACACGGAGGCGGTCGATCTCGGCCGAGCCGATCACTCTCGCCGTCGGCGGACGCACATCGGGGCCGGTAGACTGCGGTGTATGGCGGAGACGGCGGCAACGCGATCCGGGAAAGGTCTTCAGGGCTTCCTCCGGCGCGTCGTGCTCGGAGGGCTGCTAGTGGCAGCGGTCGTCATCGGGCTGCTGGCCATGCATACGTTGAACCTGCACGGCACCGCGGCAGCCCACGCGCCCGCCGTGATCTCGGTCTCTACAAGCGCCGCCGCGGGCGCTCATCACGGCGCGGCAGGCACGCATGAGTCCAGCGGCACTGCCAGTGATCCCGGTGGTACATGTATGGATTGCGGGGCCGGCACCCATCTGGGCATGGCGATGGCATGCGTGCTCGCACTACTGCTCGTCCTTCTCATCCTGGTGCCACCTCGACTTCTGCCCGGATGGATGCACACCGCACCCCGGCCGTTGCTCGTGGCGCGGTCCATCGACCGGCTGCTGCCTCGGGCGCCGTCGCCGCACGTTCTCTGCATCAGTCGCACGTGATGGGGCGGTGAACCCGGCGCGCACCAGCGCCGACGGTTCCCCCTCACTCATTCACGCGGTGCCCTCTCAGGTGTCGCGCCAGTGAAGCGACTGTTGATACTGGAGAACACTCATGAAGTTTCGTACCGCGGCGACCGCCGCACTCGCCCTCATCGCTGCGCTGGTCCTGGCCGGATGCTCGGCCGGAAGCGACGACGAGGGCTCGATGCCGGGCATGGACCACGGCTCGTCCGCGCAGGCAGCCGATGCCAACGACGCGGACGTGAAGTTCGCCTCGATAATGATCGTCCACCACGAGCAGGCCATCGAGATGAGCGACATTGTCCTCGCCAAGGAGGATGTCAACCCCGAGGTGGTCGAACTGGCCGAGGCGATCAAGGCCGCCCAGGGACCTGAGATCGAACAGCTCCAGGGCTGGCTGGACGCCTGGGGCGTCGACCCGAGGAACAGCAGATGGACGGCATGGACCACGGCGACGGCATGATGACCGAGGACGACCTGACCGCCCTCGAATCGGCCGACGGCCCCGAGGCATCGCATCTGTGTCTGGAACAGATGATCGCCCACCACGAGGGAGCGGTAGAGATGGCCCAGACGCAGGTCGATAACGGCAGCAACCCCGACGCCATCGAGCTCGCGCAGACCATCATCGACGCGCAGAACACCGAGATCCAACAGATGCAGGACCTCCTGGCGACCCTCTGATCGACCATCCGGGTCGGTGCCGCGGCGAGAGCGCCCGGCACCGACCCATCCGACACTCCTGAAGGATCACACCATGCCCCACCCCACCACGCCCCGGCGGCGGAAACTGATCGTCGCCGCCACCGCGACGCTCGCCGCCACGCTCGTTCTCGCCGGATGTGCCACCGCGTCCTCGCCCGAACCCGCGTCGACCTCGACCAACAGTCATGCCGTCGACAGCGACTTCCTGGCAGCTCACGATCTGGCAGGTCTCGATACCCCGGAGGTCATCGAGCGGCTCGACACGATGCCCGTCGCCGACCGGCCCGCTGATCTGATCGCATCCGTGCAGCCTGATGCGCTCGTGCTCACCGACGACCAGGAGCGCGAGACACAGCTGCCGATGCCCAAAGACAAGGTATACATCTCAGTTGCTCCCTACCGGGAGCAGACCCATGACTGCTACTTCCACAGCCTGACCACCTGCCTCGGTGAACTCGCCAACACGAAAGTCCAGGTCACCCTCACCAGCGAAGACGGAGACGTGCTCCTCGACGAAGTGCGGCAGACCTACGACAACGGGTTCGTCGGCATCTGGGCGCCACGCGGCATCGAGGCAACGCTGACGATCGAGCACGAGGGTCAGACGGGAACCGCGACCATCTCTACGATGAACGAAGACGATCCGACATGTATTACGACCTTGCAGCTAACCTGACTCGTCCTCGACGGCACCTTGCGGCTCATCGCCAGCACCGAGTTTCGCCTGCTCCCACGCGGAACTAAGCCGCTCGAACCTCTGCCAGGTGTTCGGTTTGAGTCCGCCCGTGTCCACCATAATTCCCGGTCAAAAGCCGAATCTTCGCTCCCTGATCAGGGAGCTTGGACGTCACGACCCGCGGAACCGCCTGCTGCGGCCTCACCTCTGTGCGCGCCCCCCGATCGAGACGGATGCTGCGGGCACAGGCATCGAACAGCTTCGGCGTCGCCTTGTCCAAGCGCAGCGCCAGTGCGATATCCGCGATGGTCGGCTTGCCGACGCGCCCCGCGCCTGCACCCTGACCGGCGAGGGTGGTGTTCGACACCGCCCAGCTCCAGCTGAGGACGTCGATCGCACCCGGATGCCGGTCGCCCACGACCTCGCCCGGGATCGAGGGGATGGAGAGGAACTGGTCATCGGCCATGGCCGGCTTCCCTTCGCTCGATGGCGGTCACGGGTTCGGCTCCGATTTCGGCGCCTCCACCATCACGTCCCAGCGCAGGTGCGAGACCGGCGGGCCGGCCGCCGGCGCTGCGCTGCGCTCGATCCAGAGCACGGGCGCGCCGTTCGTGTCGCGGGCGAGGCGCGCGCGGCGCTGCACCCGCACGCCCGCGCTCGGAATGGCCCGGAGGTCGAGCTCGTGACCGCTGCCCGCACCCGTCCCCGAGGGGCCGCCCAGCAGTCGCGACACCGGTCCCGGCCGCGGCACCGGCACGGATCCGGTGAGGTCCGCGAGGATCGCCTGCCGCCAGACCTCCTCGGTCGCGCCGGCGCCCGGTTGTTCGCGCGTGTAGGGATGCCAGTGCGCTGGCAGGGTCGTCATCGGCGTGTAGTGGAACCGGCGCGTGCCGGTGCGCGTCGCCTGCGCGATCGCTTCGCCGGTGGTCGTGTCGGCGAGCAGCTCGGCGCCGTCAGCGCGCAGCTCGGCCGCCCACGCCAGGTTGGCGTCCTCGTCGACGCCGATCACGATGTCGTCGAGCACCGGGCCGCTGTGCGCCGCCACCGCGACCGGCCAGACCACGAGATCCGTCGCCGCGAGGTTTTCGACGGAGTACAGCGACCACTCGGCGGGTGGCGGTGCCGCGAGGTCGTGTTCGTCGCCGAACGAATCGGTCACGCGCACCACCGAGCCGAGGCTCGCGAGCACACCGGCGGTGGGGGGCGCGATGCCGTTCTCCGGATCGGATGCCGCGGGCACGGGGAAGACGAACCAGTCCTCGGCATCCGCGACCGCGAGGTCTGACAGGAGCATGGTCGCCAGGTGCGACCGATCGGGGGCGAACGCGCCGAGATCGACCGCCACATCCTCGATCTGCCACCAGCGGGGATGCGGCGCCCCGGGGAAGGTGAGCCGCGTCGGCACCACCTCCGCAGCCGCCGGCGGCTTCCCCACGGCGGCGGGGAGGATCGGTGCCGTCCCGGCCTCGACGCTGAACCAGTCGACGTCGCCGCCCCGGTGCTCGCGCACGTCGAGCCCGGTGTCGCCTGCGGAGAAGCTCGCGGTGTACGACAGGTCGCGCCGCGAGAAGCGGTCCGGCGGCGGGGACGGAACCCCCAAGTCGCGCCAGACGGCGTGCCCGGCGAGGACGCCGGCGACGAACACGGCCCGGCCGTCCACGTCGCCGGCGAGGTCCTCGTACGGGGCGGGAAGCGCCCCGAACCGGAATCCGTCGAGCTCATTCGCCCCGAGGAGCGGTGCGATGACGCGGCCCGCGCGTGCGCGCCGCCCGATCGTCCACCAGTCGCCGGGCTCGGCTTCGATGAGCGCCTCACCGGGCACCACGGTCGGGTCGAGATGCGGCCGGGTCGTGTCGTAGCTCAACGGCACCTGTTGCGGCGTGAGGGTCACCCGCACCGGCGACGAGGCATCCTCGCCCTGGAACTCGCCCAGCTCCCACTGGCGGGCGAGGAACCACACCGGGTCTGCCACCTCGGCGCGGAGCCCGAGCTCGGGGTCGGTGCGGCCGGGTTCGAGCCATGCTCGGCGGAGGTTCGTCATGACGGCCACCCCTGCCTGATGTCGACGGGCGCCTCCGCCTGCACGATCGGGGAGGGTGTCGCCCACGGCAGCCCGTCGCGGTCGGTGGGGCGCGCGGCGCGCGCAAGGGTGAGTCGTCGCACCTGCATCACGACGCGCAGCAGAGCCTCGCCCTCGAGGGCGAGGCCGGTGTCGGGCGGCACGGCGACGAGCACCGCATTCGGCGCGCGGGTCTTCGGGGCGTTGAAGCCGAACGCCGCCTGCGTCACATGGTGCTGCGACGGCACCGAGTCGGCCCAGCGGTCGAGGAGCGCGACGCCCACGGAGCCCGGACCACCCGTCACCTCGGGCCCGTAGGCGATGTGGACGGGGCCCGCCGTGCCCCACGGTTCGCCGGCCGGAGCGAGGATCGCCGCCGGCCACGGCGGCGAGGCGGTGAGCTGGTGCGCTTCGAGCGCGGCGACCCGGGGCCGCACCGCGGCGACGATCTCGAGCCACTCGGTGTCGAGCTTGCCTGGGGCGACCCCGACCCAGTCCGGCAGCACCGCGCGGTCGACCACGGGCACGACGGGCAGGTGCCGGCGGCCCACGAGGGCGCGCAGCTGATCCTGGAGTGCCGGGATCGCCTCGGGCTCGGCGTCGCCGATCTCGTCGATCCGTGCGGCGAACGCGGCGGCGGCCTCCGCCCGCCGGTCTTCGGCAGTCCAGTCCTCCGCCACGTCGTGCAGGCCCAGCTTCCAGTCTCGATCGAGCGCCGTGAGCGCAGCATCCGTCACGACGGGCTGTTCGTCGAGCAGCGTCGCCACCAGCGCCCGCGCGCGGTCGAGGAGCGTCGCCCTGCGGACCTTGAGGCTCTGCGCCATCGCGGGCACGAGCTTCTCGTGCTCCTGCATCGCGTCGGGCGCGGCCTCGGTGCCGCCGAGCAGCCGGACGGCACGGACGACGGCGGGGTCGGCGGCATCGTCGATCGCGCCTCCGACCTGGGCGAAGAGCACCGGGTCGGCGACGGCGACGGGGTCGGTGCCGGCATCCGCGGTGGGGCCGGCCGGCAGCACGAGCCAGCACGCGACAGAGACGGTGGTCGCCTCGCGCGGGGTGCGGATGCCGAGCATCTCCACGGGGGTCGACAGGCCTGCGGCCGCCTCCATCGCGGCGCCGCCGGCCTCGGGGCTGCGCGTGACGAGGGAGTGCACGCCGTCGACGAGGAGAAGGTCGGCGTAGGTGTCGAGCACGTCGTTCAGGTGCCCGAGTCGCATCGCGAGATCGGCGGGCAGCGTGGGTGGAAGGGTGCCGCCCGCCCGTAGGACGTCCAGAACCGCGACGCCGTTGCACACGCGGCGGGTGCGGTCCTCGGCGCCGGCGGTCTCCGCGGTCGTCGGGAACTCCTTCCGAAGGGTTCTCACCTGGTCGGGATCGCCCGCGATCGCTTCGACTTCGAGGCCGAGCGCTTCGTACGGATGCAGCCCTAGGCGCACGCGGTCGTTCAGTCGGATGGCGGCGCGCACCTTCCCGGCGGTCAGGTTCAGCTCCCAGCGGCGTTCGGTCCTGGTGCGCACGGCCGCATCGCGCAGCAGCGCGGCGACCTGCGCCTGGGCGAAGGAGGGCGCGTGCAGCAGGCCGGCCTCCGTCGGCCCGGCAGGGAGGCCCGGGCGTCCCGGCGTCCACGGCTGCGGGCGATCGACCCAGCCGTACGCGCCCAGGAGGAAGGGCGTCTCCGAACTCGCCATGAGCGCGGCCCGACGGGCGGCCATGCCCAGCAGCCACGGGTCGGCGCGGAAGGAAGAGGCGTCGAGCACGGCCTTGATCGACCGCAGCGTCGACGGGGGATCGGCGGCGTACTCGTTGATGAGCTCTTCCAGCGAGCGACGCACCTCCTCGAACCGCTGGACGATTCGCTCTCCCTCGATGCCCGAGTCGGAGATTTTCTGCAGGACGTCGTCGGATCCCTGCTGGACCACGTTCTGGTACCGGTCGTCGAGCGGTATCCGCTTGCTCGGGTCGGGAGTGAGCTGCAGATCGATGTCCATCGACGCCCGCCCGAGGGTGGCGCGGGCGATGATGAGCGACTCGCGCAGGAGGTGCCCGAGGAGGCCGAGCTCGTGACGCTGTTCGAAGTAGAGCGGCTCCGGGTGCATCGTGAGCATCTCGAACAGGAAGTCGATGTCCGGATCCTCGTCGCGCGTCGGGCCGGGAAGGTGTCGCCGCACGCCGGCCGCGGTGAGCGGCGCGAACGGCACCCCCGTGTCGTGCCACGCGGTCGCCGTCGCCCGGTCGTACGCGGTCGCGCGGCTCATCACGTGCCCCTGTGTGAGCTGCTGGGCCTGCACGATCGGCAGGTCGTCGACGCGGCGCACCCGCCAGAACATCGAGGGGGCGTGCCGCCCGTGCAGGCCGAGGAGAGTCGCGGCGTCCGCGCCGACGACGGGCGAGGCGCCGGGCACCGTCGTCGCCCCCGCGGTGGCGCGCGCCGCGCCGTCGCGCCACGGCACAGCCCCCCGTACGACCCCGTGCTCGACGTCGGGCGCGAGGAGGCCGTCCTCGGGGGCCTCCTCCCAGCGCACGTCGAGGTCTCCGGGGTTCGGCTCGTCGGCGTCGCCGAAGTCCGAGGTCGGCAGAAGGCCGTACGGCTGGTCGCCCACCCGGATCGCGGGCCAGGGGCCTTCCACCGCCAGGAACCGTGCGGCCCATTCGGCGAGGTCGGGCTCGGTCATCGTCCCCGGGGGTGTGCCGACGACGTCGCGGATGGTGCGGCCCCACAGCACCGGCCAGAGCCCCTCCACGGCGAGGCGTGCGACGCGGCCGTGCGGCAGATCCCCGCCGGGAAGCGGAAGCGTGGCGTCGCCGGTGCCACCCCCGACGGCGCCGCCACCGGGGTCGAGCACCCCGAAGGCGCGGAGCACCCCGGCCGTCCCCGGCTGCTGCGTCGCGTCCCGGTCGAGCAGCCGGAGCCACGTCTCGGTGTCGTCCGCGAGGGGCGCCGCGGCGTCGCCCGCGACGGTGTTGGTCGGCGCCCCCTGCGCCACCACGCCCAGGCGGCCGGCGGCCGCGTGCGCGGTGAAGAGGTCGAGCGCGTGCGTGTCTCCGGTACCCACGACGACGAGGGCCTGGAGCGCGTCGACCTCGCTCTGGCTGAGCGCGATCTCCGTCGCGAGGCCGACGTCCGCGGCCCGCTGGTAGTCGAGCCACCACAGGCGCGGGAGCGTGCGATTCTGCGGCTGGAGCGGTCCGGCGCCCAGCTCCGCCGCGATCTGCTCGCGGTTCACCGACAGCGTGTCGGCGAGCCGCGGCGGCCCGCCGTCGAGCACGAGCCAGACGTCCAGCGCCTCGGGCAGACCGAGGGGCGTCCGCGCCTCGGCGGTCTGCGCGGCGGCCGTGACCGCGTCATCCACCATGCGACGCGGAAGGCCCGCAGCATCCGTGTCGGACTTTGTCGCCGTGCGCCACAGCCACCACGCCCGCCGGCCGCCGAGCGCGGCCGCGATGGACCGGAACGCCGCCTCACCGGCGGTCTCCGGGTCCGCCTCCGGGTCGATCGCCGCGAGCGCGTGGTGGAGGATCTCGAGCTCCTCGGGCTGCGGGGCCGCAGGCGATCGCGCGAGCGAGAAGTCGTCGGGGTACACCCGCACCCGCATCGTCCACCCGCCGGCGCCGTCCTCGTGGAAACGCGTCTCGATGCGCAGCGGCGCGAGCATTTCGACACGGGTCATACGAGCGGTCCCATCAGCACGCGCACCGGCAGTGCGAAGCGGCGGTGGGCGAATTGACCGCCGTGGTTCTGCGTCTCCGGCACCTGGTCGAGGGGAGCCGTGGCCTGTGTGAAGCGGTAGCCCGCCGGCGGCTCCTCGAGCACGACCCAGTGATGGGCGAGCTGGGTGATCGTCCTGGGGAAGCCGAAGAACGTCACATGCGGGCCGATGGTGCCGGTGAACGTGAAGTCGACGCGGCGCGGCTCCGCGAGCGTTGCATCCTGGCCGGGCGGATCGTCCCAATCGGGTGGGGCGCCCGCGGCCGGCCGCGCGTCGTACAGGTACACGACGGTCGTCGGGTAGCGCGTGAAGAGCGGGGAATTGAAGACCACGACCGCCTCGCTGCTGCGCGCGTCCGGGGTCAGGGCGGGGTCGCCGAGCGCTGACGCGTCGGGCCACAGGCGGATGGGCCGGATGTCGTGCACCGCGTCGGGCTTCCCTGCCAGGGCGCGGTCGGTCCGCTGCCAGAACCGCCGCAGGGGCGAGCTCCGCGGCCGCATCGGCACGTTGCGCCAGCGCAGCTCCTCCGTCGTCTGCTTGTTCGCGCCCACGAGCAGCGCCTCAACGAACAGCGGGTTGGTCTCGACCGCGATCACCTCGTGCTTCGCGAGGTCGCCCACGCCCGGCAGCATCCAGTCCGGCGAGGAGGTCGAGAGGAAGCTCCACAGCGGGATGTCGAGCTCGGGCTCGACCTCGAGGGGGCGCATCGACCGCACGCCGGGCAGGGTGGCGAAGACTCGGATCGCGGCGGGCGGCTCGGGCACCATGGGGTTGATCGCGCCGACGACGAGACCTCCCAGCCGCCCCACATCGACGGGTGCGCACTCGGGCGCGAACTCGTCCAGCGTCTCCTCCCAGGCGCCGTCGGGTTCGGGCAACGGGGGGAAGTCGCGGCTCTCCAGCAGGCGACCCAGCGCCTCGTGGTCGATCCGGCCGTCGGGCCCGGGCTGCATCGCCAGCAGCACGGCGGCGACGGCGTGCGGCTCGACCTCCCGGTCGACGAACAGCCGGTCGACGATGCTCTCCGCGAAGGAGGGATCGTCCGTCGCGGAGCGGATCGCCTCCACCGCGCTCCGCAGCGGATCGAATTGCGGATCAGGATGCTGCTTCTCGAGCACATCCCCGCGGTCCGTGGCATCGGGGCACCCGGCTGCGACAGCGACGAGCGTCGCGACGCCCGATTGTCCGGAAGCGGCGAGCGAGGAGCGGGCGGTGCCCGGCCGCAGCGCCCGGCGTGCGGCCGACGAGAACAGCGCCGGCGCGAGCTGCGGTGACGACGGGCGACCCGGGGAATCCGACGAATGGCGCGCCCGGATCGCGCGCAGCACCGTCGTGCTGCCGACGCCATCCGCGGGGAGCCGGCCGAGCACCGGCGCGAGCACCAGCAGCGCCTGCTCGGAATCCCCCGGGATGCGACGGTGCCACAGCGAACGGGTGGCCGCGACGCCGAGCGCCAGTGCGCGGATGCGCTCAGCCGCCGACGTCGTGTCGCCGAGCCGCACCGCGGCTGCGTCGGCGATGCGGTCCTGCCAGGCGATCGCCGTCCACGCGCCGAGACCGGCGGCGCCGCGCAACCGCGGGTCCTCGGTCAGCTGCGCCGGCCAGGTGCCGGCAGCGGGCGGCGGCGCATCGAGCGGCCGGAACGCCCCGGGATAGTCCGGCGCCGTGATCACCCTGCGGCCGTCGGGCGACAGGATCTCCGTCTGCAGTGCCGCGACGTCGGCCGCGATCTCGGGCGGCGGCGGCGCGTCGGCGGGGTCGGGCGGAGGGTCGGCGGGCACGCGCAGGGCGCCGGCCGCCGAGAGCGTGACGGCGGGGGCGCCCGTGCGCGGACGGTATTCGAGGTCGGCCCGGCCGAACGGGCGCCCGCCCCGCAGCGCGAGATCGGCGAGGTCGGCCTTGCGCAGCTGCCGGGCGAGATCCGGGAAGTCACCCAGAAGGCCGGTGCGGAACTCCCAGCGGTCGTAGCACGGCAGGGTGAGAGGCGCCGCACCCGACCACGCCCGCTCGCCGTCCGGTGCGAACGCCGGGACGACGACCGCGATGTACGAGGTGTCGGCCGTGAGCGCGACAGGGCTCAACAGCCGCGAGCGCTCGAATGTACCGACCTTGTGCACATGCGCCCACTGCCACGAGTCGCCCAGCGCGTGGGCGTTCTGCACCGCGGTCGACAGGCGCACCGAGCCGTCGGGGCGCGTCGAGATCCCGTCGGCTCCCCGCACCCCCACGACCAGCGCGAGCCAGGGGTCGAGCTGCTCTCCGGACGGCCGATTCGGCGTGTACCTCCACGGAAGGTCGCGTTCGGCGAACTCGACGTGGGCGAGCTTCTCCTTCTCCGCGTCGCCGGCGCCGGGGGCGGGGAAGCGGCGCAGGATCGCCGCCGACGCGAGGCGTGCGACGTCGCCCGGCCCCATCAGCTGGAATTCGGCCTGCACCGTCCGCGGGTCCGACCCGTCCAGGTTGGCGATCCCGATCGCGACCTTCGCCGACAGCCGCCCTCCTTCCGGCTCGCCGGCGTCGACCCGGAGCGCCCGGTCGAAGCGGCTGAAGTACTGCCCCGTGGTGTCGGCCATTCCTACAGCACCCCCACCAGGACGACCGGGGCCAAGAGGTCGGCGCTCGGCACTGCCGTGGTGCCCATGGCGCGCGCCCACTGGTGGGCCTCTGTCGCGGACTCGTGCACCTGCCCCGCACCGAGCACGGTCCACTTCTCGGCGACGGCCGAGAGCACCGTCGTACGGTCGGACAGCGCGGGCTCGGAGCGCGCGGCCGACACCATCGCGAAGGCCGCGCTGAGGTCGAGGAACGCCGAAGAGGGGACCTTGCGCTCGACCCCGGTTCTCGTGTCGATCACGATCTGCTCGAGCACGCGCTTCTCGTCGGCGTGCGGGAAGGTGCCGAGGTCCGGCTCGGCGGGGCTGAGCACCTTGCCGGCCGGCAGCAGGTCGAACGGGGGGCGGTTGACCAGTTCGGCGTCGGTCAGCGTGAGGAAGACGCCCGGCGCGAACGAGTCGCGCACGTCGGCGCCCGCGCCGGTGATGCGCGCACCGACGAGGCCCGTCAGCGGAACGCCCTTGAGGCGCGAGATCGGCAGGCCGAGCGGGAGGACCTTCTGCTGCACGAGCAGCGTGCCGGTGGGAGGCACCAGCGCTTTTCCCGGAACGGGCTTCCGGGGGGCCAGCACGACCAGCCGATCGGTCGTGTTCTCGGCGTGGAGGTTCTCCTTCCTCGCGACCTCCGCGGCCAGCACGTCCAGCACCGCCTCGGCGACCGGTAGCGCGTCGGCCGGGCCGGCGCCGAGCGTGAACGTCTGGTCGAACTCCAGCTCGAACAGGAACACCGACACCGAGAGGGAGCCCCGCACGACGATCGGACCCGGTCCGGAGATCTGCCCCGACAGCTGCACCGACGCGAAGTCGAACCCGCCGGCCGAGACCGAGAAGCCGGCCGCGATGCGCGCCTGGAATCGGAAGGGCCGCAGCTGCAGGATGGCGTCGGTCTCGATGAAGCCGCGGGCGTCGAGCACCGCGACGCTGATCCCCGCCTCGATCCGACCGCCGAGCTGCACCGTGTTGGCGGTGACGGCGAAGTAGCCCTCGACCCGCAGCGTGATGCCGCTGCCGGGCACCGACTGCGCCATGCCCACTCGCCGCAGGGCCGGCAGCTTCGCGGGCTTCGGGTCGAAGCCGGGGAAGAATCCGCCGATCGACACGACGACGTACGCCTCGCTGCCCCAGCTGAGCCGCAGCGCGGCGTCGCCGTAGATCTCGAAGATGCCGAGGACGTGGCTGTCGACGAGGCTCGCGTCGATCGACACGAGCTTCTCGACGGGGTCGACGAGACCGAGCATGTCGATGCGCAGGTTCAGCACGCCGGGCAGTCCGGGAATGCCGATGCGCGCGACACCGAGGATCGCGACGCGGCCGTCGGGGATCTGCACGACCATGACGAGGTCGAGCGACACCATGCTGCCGGAGGGGCCCACCGAGAGCCACGTCAGCCGCATCGACGGGCCGATGACGTGCACGGCGGTGCGCCGCGGGAAGATCCGGTCGAGGGTGCCCGCGACGGCGAGCGGGTCGTCCGGAGGCCGCACCTGCAGCAGCACGTCGCCGGCGGCTCCGGTGCGGACCGCGACCCTCAGCGCGTCGGTGTCCATATTGCGGTTGACCCCGACGATGCCCCCGACGCGATCCAGAGCGAACCCGAACGACAGTTGGATGGGAGGGAGGAATTGGATGCCGAGCACGGCGAGGAAGCTCGGGTCCGAGCCGTCGACGGCCAGCAGCGCGGACGCCGTCACGAGCACAGGAGGGACCGGCACCGAGATGGAGCCGCCCCAGCCACGCTCGGCTGCACCCGCCGTCCCTCCCGGCAGACGCACCAGCGATCCGCCGCCGGGGAGCGAGACGCCCCCTCCCGAGTTCGGCGGTGCGAGCGATGCCTCGATCGCGCCGAGCGCGAACGGTCCGATCGGCACGGGCGGCAGCTCGACGCCGGGAACCGCAGGCGGGTCGACGTAGAGCACCGCGGTGCGGACGGCGACGTGAACGGGGCCGATGTCGAGATCGGCGTTGATACCATTCGTCACCAGCTCTGCGTCATCCGTCAACTCGTTCAGAACCGGGATCTGCGCGAGGGTGCCCAGCGTCGCCTTGCGGAGTGCGTCGATGACCGCCGCGCGGGCGCTTTCCCATTGGGCTACCGCGGCACGCCATGCCGCCTCGGTGACGGTCTCGGGGTGGTCGATGAGGTCGGCGATCGTCTGCGCGGCGGTGGCGAGCGCGCCGAGGGGCCCCGGGTCGACGCCGAGCGCCGCCAAGCGCGCTCGGAGCGCGTCGACATACGCGCGCAGTTCGTCGGACGCCATCGCCCGTTCCCCATCCGTTTCCGCGATTGCCCCGGCCGCGCGATCGAGCGCACGACCGAACCCAGAGATACTCCCCACGGCCCGCACTTTCAAGGGGTGTGCCGCGCCTCCCGCCTCAGGTACCCCGGAGCCGGCCCCTCTGCAGAACGTCCGGATCCCTCGATGACAGCTCCCTTCCGGACCCACGTATCATGGGGGCATCGTGGAGGTCGACGATGTCCTCAGAGCCGCACGCACCCGGTGAGACGCTGATCGCGTCGGTCCAGCGCGCCCTGCGGCTGGTGGACGTCGTGGCCAACTCCTCCCGGCCGGTGACGGCGAAGACGCTCGCCCATGCGTCGGGGCTGACGCTGGGAACGACCTACAACCTGGTGCGAACTCTGATCCGTGAAGGCTACTTGGCGACGGAGCCGGACGGACTCGTGCTCGGTTCCAGGATCCCCGGGCTGCGCGACAGGGATGACTCGGGGGTGTTCCTCGCTCGGGTGCGCGAGTCGCTCCACGAGGTGGCGGACGGCCTGGGCGCGACGGCGTATCTCTCGCGCTACGCCGACGGCGAGGTGCACCTCATCGATATCGTCGACGCCAAGTCGAGCCCGCGGGTCGAGTTGTGGGTGGGGCTGCACTCGAGCGCTCACGCGACCGCGCTGGGCAAGCAGATCCTCGCCGAGCTCTCGCCGGATGAGCGGCGCGACTACCTCTCGCGTCATCCGCTGGACGAGCTGACGCCCCACACGATCAGGGACCGCCGGCTCCTGCTGGAGCAACTGGAGCGGGCGGGGCCCGTGGTCCTCGACCGGGAGGAGTATGCGATCGGGTACATGTGCCTCGCGGTGCCGGTGCAGACACCGGTGGTGACGGCATCCCTCGCGGTGTCGATTCCGGCGCACGCCGAGGGAATCGACACGGACGCGCTCGCGCTCCGACTGCGCAGGATCGCGAACCGGCTGTCGATGCGCCTGGCGGCGGACCGTTTCGGACAGTTCGCGCGCTGACCACCCGCCCGCGGATGACGGACGCCCCTACTTCACCATCTGAAATCCGGCATCTGTCGCAGTTCCGGACGACCTGTCTATCGTGGCCCCGACGGCGGCATACCCGTCCGCCCCGACAGTGCTGTCACCACCAAGGAGGGTTGCAATGACGCCATCCCCACGGCTCGATGACGCGACGCGTCGCGAGCTGCTGAACACGATGCTCCTCATCCGCACGTACGAAGAGGCCATCCTGCGCGAGTATCACGCCGGCAAATCGCCGGTGTTCGACATCGGTGCCGGCCTGGTGCCGGGCGAGATGCACCTGTCTGCGGGGCAGGAGCCCGTCGCCGCAGGTGTCTGCGCTCATCTCACCCCCGACGACGCGCTCACCGGCACGCATCGACCGCACCACATCGCGATCGCGCACGGCGTGGACCTCCGGGCGATGACGGCGGAGATCTTCGGCCGGGAGACCGGTCTCGGGCGCGGCCGAGGCGGACATATGCACCTGTTCGACCCGGCGACGCACTTCTCGTGCTCGGGCATCATCGCCGAGGGGCTACCGCCGGCTCTCGGCCAGGCGTTCGCGTTCCAGCGACGGGGCACCGACCGCGTCGCCGTCGCGGTGACGGGCGAGGGGGCCGCGAACCAGGGTGCTTTCCACGAATCGCTCAACCTCGCGGCCGTGTGGAACCTGCCGGTCGTCTTCGTCGTGGAGGACAACGACTGGGGCATCTCGGTGCCCCGCGCCGCCGCGACGGCGGTCGCTTCGAACGCCGACCGCGCGGCCGCATACGGCATCCCCGGCATCCGTGTCGGAGACAACGACGTCGAGGGCGTCTACCGTGCCGCGGGCGAGGCGATCGCGCGAGCGCGGGCCGGCGAGGGACCCTCTCTCATCGAGGTGCACACGCTTCGACTGTGGGGTCACTTCGAGGGAGACGCGCAGGGGTACCGAGCCGACATCGAGGGCGTTCCCGGGCGCGACCCGATCCCCACCTACGTGGCGAAGCTCGTCGCCGACGGTGTCATCGAGGAGGCGGATGCCGCGGTCATGCGCGCCAGCGCCTCCGAAAGGGTCGAGGACGCCGTCGCCTACGCGAAATCCTCGCCCATCCCCGACCCCACCCACGCACTGGACTACGTGTTCGCGGAAGGAGCACGCTCATGAGCACGACAGCGGATGCCGCATCGAAGGCGGTCGCGGTCGAACCCGCCCCCGGCAGCCGCAAGCTGTCGACGGCGAAGGCGCTTCAGGAGGCGATCGCACAGCAGATGCGCGCCGACCCCTCGGTGTTCGTCATGGGCGAAGACGTCGGCCCGTACGGCGGCATCTTCTCCTCCACGACGGGGCTCATCGACGAGTTCGGCCCCGAGCGGGTGCTCGACACGCCGATCTCCGAGACGGCGTTCATCGGCCTCGGAATCGGCGCGGCGGTCGAGGGCATGCGGCCGGTCGTCGAGCTGATGTTCGCCGACTTCTTCGGTGTGTGCATGGACCAGATCTACAACCACATGGCGAAGATCCACTACGAGTCCGGCGGCAACGTGAAGGTGCCGATGGTGCTGATGACGGCCACCGGCGGCGGGTACTCCGACGGCGCGCAGCACTCCCAGACCCTGTGGGGCACGTTCGCGCACCTGCCGGGAATGAAGGTCGTCGTCCCTTCGACGCCCTACGACGCGAAGGGGCTCATGACCGCCGCCATCCGCAGCGACGACCCGGTCGTGTTCATGTTCCACAAGGGGGTCATGGGACTCGGGTGGATGAAGAAGAACCCCCGCTCGATCGGCGCGGTGCCCGAAGAGGCGTACGAGGTGCCGATCGGCAAGGCCCGCGTCGCGCGGGAGGGGACCGATGTCACGGTCGTGACCGTTTCCCTCTCGGTCCATCACGCGCTCGATGTGGCCGAGAAGCTGGAGGGGGAGGGCGTCAGCGTCGAGGTGATCGATCTCCGCTCCCTGGTGCCGCTGGACCGGGAGGCCATCGTCGCGTCGGTGTCGAAGACGGGACGACTCGTCGTCGTCGACGAGGACTACGAGTCGTTCGGCATGACGGGGGAGGTGATCGCCTCCGTCGCCGAACGCGATCCGGCGTTGCTGCGCCACGTGTCGCGCGTGGCGGTGCCCGACGTCCCGATCCCGTACGCGCGGGAGCTCGAATACGCGGTGCTGCCCACGCCCGCCCGCATCGAGGCGGCGATCCGTGAGGCGGTGACGGGGTGACGGATGTGCGATTCCCGTCGATGTCCGACGACGCGAATGCCCTGGGCGTCGTCGCGACGTGGTTCGTCGGTGACGGCGAGGAGGTCGCCGAGGGCGCCCTCATCGCCGAGGTCGCGATGCAGAAGGTCGACCAGGAGCTGTATGCCCCGGCATCCGGCGTCATCTCTCTGCTCGTCCCGGAAGAGCAGGCCGTGTCGCAGGGGGGCGTGATCGCGACCATCGAAGGATGACGCGCTCCAGTCCGCCGGCGCCCGCCGGCACGCTGATGATCCGTGAGCCGCCGTCGACGGGCGGCACGCTTCCCGGCACGCCGGTCGCGGCTGCCGACGCCGAGCTGAAGCGTTCGCTCGAGCTGCTGCGCGCGGTCGCGGCGGGCAAGATCCCGCACCGTCGCGTGGTGCGAGTCTCGACACCGCCCCCGATGGTCGCGATGAGTCGGCGCGAGAGCCGCATGCCCGGATTCGAGGAGGCTCGTCGGGCGTGCATCGCTCACGGCTTCGTACCCGTCATCCGCCACACCGGCGGCCGGGCGGTCGCATACGACGAGACCTGCGTTGTCTTCGACGTGATCCTGCGAGAAGCAGGGGGCCCGATGGATCAGGCGCTGTTCTTCCGCGACGTCGGCGATCGGCTCGTCGCGGCGCTACGTGCTCTCGGAGTCGACGCGCGGCTCGGCGAGGTGCCGGGCGAGTACTGTCCCGGCCAGTTCAGCGTCAATGCGCGAGGCGCCGTGAAGCTGATCGGCACGTCGCAGCGCGCGGTGCGGGGCGCCAGACTGCTGAGCGGAATGCTCCCGCTCGGTCCGGTCGACAGGTTCGTGCAGGTGCTCGTCGCCGTCAACAGGGCGCTGGGGCTGGATTGGGACCCGGTCACCTTCGGCACGCTGGGGCACGAGAACCCGGGCCTCCCGCGCCGGGCCGTGGAGGACGCGCTCGTCGCAGCCCTCGACGAGTGAACCGGCGCCACGCGGCCGGGCGCGCGCACTCGCGGACGGCGACCTCGATGCGTGCATCCGGTCCTGCTTCCCGATTCGTGCGGTGAAATGGGTTGCTGTACCGATCGCGTCCCTCCGGAGGCACCATGGACCCGCTCTCGCACCGCGCCGAGTACGAACTCGACGCCCTCGACGAGGCCGACTTCGCGCCCGAACCGCTCGCACAGTTGGCTCAGTGGCTCGAGCGCGCCTCCGACGAGGGCCTCGTGGAGCCCAACGCGATGGTGATCAGCACGATAGATCCGGGCGAGCAGCCCTCCTCGCGAACCGTGCTGCTGCGCGGCATCGACGAGTCGGGTCTTCTCTTCTATACGAATCGCCAGTCCCGGAAGGGCCGGGCGCTCGCGCACCGGGCCGCGGCATCCGCCCTCTTCCCCTGGTACGCACTGCAGCGCCAGGTGATCGTGGCGGGCCGCGTCGAGCTCGTGGACGACGCGGCATCCGACGCGTACTTCGCCGCGCGCCCCCGGGCATCGCAGATCGCCGCCCGGGCGTCGCATCAGTCCGAGGAGATCGGCAGCCGGGACGAACTCGAGGCCGCCTTCGCGCGCGAGGCCGCGCGGTGGCAGCACGAAGAGCGGGTGCCCCGGCCCGACTTCTGGGGCGGCTACCGGCTCGTCGTCGACGAGGCGGAGTTCTGGCAGGGCCGCCGCTCGCGGCTGCACGACCGGATCGTCTACCGGCGCGGTGCCGGCGAGCAGACGTGGGAGCTGCACCGCCTGCAGCCCTGAGCGGCCACGTCGACGCATACGGCGAGTTCAGCACGGGGGCGGATGCCGGTTCCTGCCACAATCTCGATGTGTTGACCGAGAGCCGCCGTCGTGTGCTCGGCGTCGTCGTGCTCGTGGTGGTGCTGACCGGGATCGTCGGCGTGGCGTGCGTCGTCGTCGTTCCCCAGGTGTGGGCGGCGTCGCTGACGACCGTCTCGGAGGAGCCCCGCACGGTCGAGCTCTCCGCTGGGGATCATCGGGTCGGTGCGCGGGTCCCCTCGGGCTGGGCACTGCGCCCCGTGCCGACCGACGCCTCTCGCCTCGAGTTGTGGTCTCCCGACGGAGTCCTGCACGTCGAGCTACGGCTCACGGATCCGGGCGATCCGGAGGCCCTCCTCGCCGAGACCGCGGCAGGGCACGGGCCCGTGAGCACGGAGACGACCGCGGCGGGCGGCATCTTCGTGCACGCCGAAACGGCGGACGGCTCGGGGATCGCCGGTGTCGTGACGGCGGGCGGGAGCAGGGTCGTCGTCGTCGCCGATGAGACGGAGGGCTACCGTGCGGAGGTCGCGATGCTGGTCGCGGGGATCGGGGCCGCCGCATGATCGGGGCACGCCGTCGCGCTCTCGCCGCTCTCGCCGCTGCGGCGCTCGTGCTGACGGCGTGCGCGCCGGAGACCGACCCACGGTGGCAGCCGCAGGCGTGGCCGGAGTCCGGCCGGCTCGTCGAGGCGCTGCCTGCCGGGTCTACGTCGCCCCCGGCAGCGGGGGAGGCCGCCGCGATCGGCCAGCGGATCCGCAACGACGCGACGGGAATCGACGCGCGATGGGCCGTCCTGCCGGGGGACCACGCCGTGAACGGGGCGATCGAGGAGGTCGTCCGACGCGCCATCGAGGCGCAGTCCTCGCTGTCGGGGCAGGCGTACCGGCCGCAGGCGCAGGACCCGGGCGCGGGCTTCGCGAGCCGCGGCTGCGAGGCGGGAGCCTCGACGCGGGCGGCCCGGGAAGTGCTCGGTGCGGGGGACGCCCCGCGCACCGTCGTCGTCTGCGAGATCGTGCACGCCGCGGAGACCCTGTGGGGTCAGAGCGTGCGCATCGTCACGGGCGTGGGCGGTGTCGTGACCTCCGACACGACGACGACGCTCTACGCCGACGTCGCGAGCGGAGACGTCGTCGATGGGTCGGAGATCGTGGGCGATGCCGCCGGGCTCTGGAGCGATGTCGTCGAGATGCTCCGCCGACAGGCGGGCTCGCTGAGCACGGCGCCGGTGACCGCGCCGGACGAGGCGCAGCGGGCCCTGCTGCGCCGGGCCGTCGCCGATGCGGTGGTTGCCGACAGCGAGCTCGTGCTGCCGTTGCCGTCGGGCTTCAGCGCGCGGGAGCTGGAGGGCCTCGCGCGGTGGCGGGTGCCCGATGCCGATCACCCCGTCTCGGTGGCGCTTCCCGCGGAGATCTACACGCCGCTCCTCACCCCCTTCGGACGTCGGCTGCTGGCCGATGCCGGGCCCTTCGTCGGCGCCGGCTCCCGGGGTGCGGGCTTCGAGCGGGTGCCGTGCGACCTCGTGCCCTGCATGGCGATGACGCTCGACGACGGACCGGGCGGCCTCACGGGGGAGATCCTCGACGCACTGCGGGAACGAGGCACGGCCGCCACCTTCTACATGCTCGGCCAGAACGCCGCGCGGCACCCGGACCTCGTGCGCCGCGCCGCTGCGGAGGGCCACCAGGTCGGAAACCACACCTGGAACCACCCTCGGCTTCCGATGCTGGATGACGCGGGGATCGGCGAGCAGCTCGCCGACACGGCCGCGCTGCTGCGCCAGCTGTCGGGGCAGCCGGTGTCGACCTTCCGGCCGCCGTACGGCGATGTCGACCAGCGCGTGCTGCGGGTCGCGGGGCAGCCCGCTGTCATGTGGAGCATCGACACGCGCGACTGGGAGGGTGCGGAGGACGCGACGCTGGCGCAGTACACGGTGTCGGCCCCGCGGCCCGGATCGATCGTCCTCATGCACGACATCCAGGCGGTCACGGCGCGCGTGCTCCCCGGTATCCTCGACGGCCTTCTCGACCGCGGGTTCACGCTCGTGACGGTGGAGCAGCTCTTCGGCGGAGCGGTTCCGGGAGGCATGGTGCGCAGCGCTCGCTGAGCGCGGGCACGAGCCGACGGGTACGGTGTGCAGGTGAGCTCCACCCCGCGCTGTCCCCACTGCCGGCACTTCGTCTATCTCGACGCCCTGACCTGCCCGCAGTGCGGCGGCGAGCTGGGGTTCAACCTGCTCGATCGGCGCTTCCACGGCATCCGCGACGGGTACACCGTGATCGAGGGGGTCGCCTGGTATACATGCTCGAATCGCGGGTGGGGCTGCAACTGGCTCGTGCGCGACGACGCTCCGGCGGGGCAGTGCTTCTCCTGCCGGCTGACGCGGCGTCGTCCGGCAGCCGACGACACGATCGCGCTCGAGAAGTGGGGGAAGGTCGAGGAGGCCAAGCGCCGGCTGCTGCTGCAGCTGGGGAGCCTGGGGCTTCCCATCGTCCCGTGGGACACGAAGCCGGGGGGCCTCGGATTCGACCTCATCTCGAGCCTTTCGGGCGGCGAGCGCGTCGTCATCGGACACGCGAACGGCATCATCACGATCGATCTCGCGGAGAGCCTCGACGACCGGCGGGAGGCGCTGCGGGTCAAGCTCGGCGAGCCGTACCGGACGATCCTCGGGCACCTGCGGCACGAGGTCGGCCACTACTACCAGAGCGTCCTCCTCACCGACGACGCCGCGTGGGCCGCGTGCCGCGACCTCTTCGGCGACGAGCGCACGAGCTACCAGGACGCGATAGCGCGGCACTACTCCCTGGGCGCTCCGGAGGGGTGGCAGCAGACGCACATCTCGGAATACGCCACGATGCACCCCTGGGAGGATTTCGCGGAGACCTTCGCGCACTACCTTCACATCACGGGAACGCTGGGCACGGCCGCGGCGATCGGCATCCACCTGGATGCGAGCGCGACGAACCTGCGCGACACGGACGTGGTGCCCCGGGACAGCTACCGAGACGAACCGGTGCAGCGGCTCCTGAGCGACTGGGACTGGATGAGCGAGGCGTTCAACCGCATCAAGCGGTCCATGGGCTTCGGGGACCTGTACCCGTTCGACCTCGTCGCGACGGTGAGGCGCAAACTGGGTTTCGTGCACGACATCGTCACGCACGCCCCGTTGACGCTCGAGGAGCAGATCGCGGCGGCCCGGCCCGAGGTCGAGGAACGGACGTGACGGCGGCCCCGCGGTGGGTGCCCCGAAACCTGGGGCGGGCAGCCGTCCTCGCCGCGATCGCCGTGCCGTTGGCGGTCGCGGCCCCCGCGGCCGCCGCCCCTCCGCCCGTGCCGACGGCACAGGGCGAGGAGGCACCGCCGATCCGTGTCGAGCCTGCGGCGGCGCAGGACCGATCGGATGCCGCGGCCGCTCTCGTGGCGGCCTTGTCGACCCGAGAGCGTGCCGCCGCGATCGTCATGGCGCACACCCCCACGACCGACCCGGGCGCCGCGGCGGACTTCGTCGCGCAGACGGGCATCGCCGGGTTCATCCTCATGGGCGCGAACATCGGTGGCGACGAGGCGGCCGTGCGCGACCTCACGGACGCGCTCACCCTGGACGCCGCCCTGCCTCCGCTCATCGCGGTGGATCAGGAGGGCGGTGATGTGCGCCGCCTGCGATGGGACGATTTCCCCGCCTCCACGACGCTCAAGCGGACGGACGCCGAGGCGGCACTCGACGCCTTCGCCGCCCGCGGATCGCTGCTGGGCCGCGTCGGCATCGGCGTCAACTTCGGAGTCGTCGCCGACTACACCGACGACCCGGGATCGTTCATCTACCGCCGGTCACTCGGGACGGATGCCGCAGGGTCGGCCGAGCGCGTCGCGGCCGCGGTGGAGGGTGAGAGCCCCTTCGCCGCCTCGACGCTCAAGCACTTCCCGGGCCACGGCGCGACGCCGGGCGACTCGCACCGCGTCATCCCCGCCACCGACATGAGCCTCGAGGCCTGGAGGTCGGGCGAGGCGGTGCCGTTCCGCGAGGGCGTCGCCGCGGGCGCGGAGCTGGTGATGTTCGGGCACCTGGCCTACACCGCGGTGGATGCCGCTCCGGCGTCGCTCTCCGCCGCGTGGCACGACATCCTGCGCGACGAGCTCGGCTTCACGGGGGTCGCGGTCACCGACGACATGGCGATGCTCGAGGCATCCGGCATCCCCGCGTACTCCGACCCCGTCGAGAACGCGATCGCGGCGGTCGTCGCGGGCAACGACCTGGTTCTGGGCGTCGCCTATACGACACCGGGGCGGGTGACGGCCGTCGTCGACGGGATCGTGCAGGCCACAGAGTCGGGGCGGATCGCGCCCGAGCGCCTGCAGGAGGCGGCGACGCGCGTGACCGCGCTGCGTCTGGCCCGGGGCGGCTCGTCCGGTGCGGTGCCCTGCGGCGAGTGCGCGCCCGTGGGCTGAGCGCGCGTCGGCGCTCGGACGGTCGTCGTCTCGGGCACCCCTCGAGGATGCGCGGGGCTCAGGCGGCCGGCTCGATCAGGGAGGGGTCGTTGTTGCGCACGTTGCCCACGGCTCGGCCGACCACGCGAGCCTCGAGCTCGGCCGCGACGCTCGGCGCCGCGTCGATCGCGGCATCCAGCACATCGCCCACGTTGGCGACCGTGGGGTCGAGCCACGCCTCGGCGTGGTCGAGATCGAGGAAGAGCGGCATGCGATCGTGGATCGAGCCGAGGGAGCCGACGGCGTCCCGCGTGAGGACGGTGAAGCTCAGCATCCAGCGGGCGGGGTCGTCGTCGGGGCGCGCGGGATCGCGCCACCACTCGTAGAGACCCGCCAGCAGCAGCGGTGCGTCGTCGGCGGGGTGGACGAAGTGGGGGGTCTTGCCATCCGGCGTCGTCTGCCACTCGTAATACCCCGAGGTCGGGACGATGGCGCGGCGCTTCTCGAGCGCCGCGCGGAACATCGGCTTGTGCTCGGCATCTTCGGCCCGCGCGTTGAAGGCGCGGGAACCGACGGAGGGATCCTTCGCCCAGCCGGGGACGAGTCCCCACCGCGCCGCTTCGAGGCGCCGGGTCGGCGGCTCGGTCTTGATCGAGTCGAGCACGATCGCGGCGCGATCGGTGGGGGCGACGTTGAACGACGGGGCGGGGAGATCCTCGCCGATCGTGTCGACGTCGAGGAAGTCCACGAGCTCTGTCGATGGCCGGGCCACGACGAAACGTCCGCACATGCACGCCACCCTACGCGGGCGTGCCGACATCGGCGCGGGCCGGGGCCGGGGCGGTCAGCGTCGCGGTGCGTCGGCGGAGCCGCCGGGGCCGACGAGACCCGCCTCGTCGAGGCGTTCGAGAAGCCCCGCACCATCCGACGCCGATACCCACGGAGCGGCGCCGGAGTGATCGTCCACGACGGTGCGGCCTCCGGCCAGCACGGCCTCGGCGGTGGACAGCCTGCGGATGGCGACGCCGGCGACGCGGTCGGGGTGATCACGCGTGAACTGCGTGTAGATCTCGTCGTCGTGCTGTCCGTCGTCGCCGATCAGGATCCACGTGATGTTCGGGAACTCCGCGGCGAGGCGGCGGAGGTTCTCCGCCTTGTGATCGCGCCCGCTCCTGAACCAGCGCTCGTGCGTCGGACCCCAATCCGTCAGCAGCATCGCCCCCGGCGGGAACAGGTGTCGGGTGAGGAAGCGGGTCAGGGTGGGGGCGATGTTCCACGCCCCCGTTGACAGGTAGATCATCGGCGCGCCGGGGTGGCTGCGCACGAGGCGCTCGAGGAGCACCGCCATGCCGGGCACGGGCAGACGCGCGTGCTCGTCGACGACGAAGGAGTTCCAGGCGGCGAGCAGGGGTCGGGGGAGCGCCGTGACCATGACGGTGTCGTCGACGTCCGAGAGCACCCCCACCTCGACATCCGGCGCGACGACGAAGATCCTCGCCTCGACCGGTTCGCACCCCTCGACCGAGAAGGACACCGGCTGCCACCCCGGCTCGAGCGATGCGTCGATCACGGCATCCACGACGCCCCCTCGATCGGCGACGACCTCGTGCCGGCGGCCCGCCACGGTGACCGTGACACGGGCGTTGCCGACGGGGATGCCGAGGAAGCTGCGCCAGCCGCGCACGCTCGCGAGCTCGCCGTTCTCCGTGCGCCGAGGCGGCCGGACGATGAGCACCCGTCCGACGACGCGGATCCAGCCGTCGCCGCCGTAGCCGGGGAACGCCGCGACGGTCGGCCGCATGCCGCGACGCCGCGCCCGGCGTTCCCGCCAGGCGTGGAATCGGCGCTCGAGGCGCGCGAGCCAGAGGATCTTCCGCGGTTCGGCCGGGGGCTGGGTCGACGTGGGCATCGTCCTCAGTCTTCCACGTCGGCCGGTTCGGCGCCGTCCGGGCCTTCGTCGTGGAAGTGGCGGCGCTCCACCCGCTCGATGACCTTCTTGCCGATGTAGGCCAGGAACAGGAAGACGACGATGACGCCGACGAAGACGTAGCCCGCGGTGTGGACGGTGTCGGCGAGCTCGCGATACGTGCCCGCCGCGGCCGCCGCCACGGAGATGTAGAGCGCCGCCCACAGGATGCACGCCGGCGCCGTCCACGCGAGGAACCTGCGGTAGGGGTATCCGCTCATGCCGACCGTGAGCGGCACGAGCGAGTGCAGCACGGGAAGGAACCGGGAGAGGAAGATCGCCGGGCCGCCGCGGCGCCGCAGGTAGCGCTCCGACTTCGCCCAGTTGGCCTCGCCGATGCGCCGGCCCACCCGCGAGAGCCGGATCCTCGGTCCGAGCCACCATCCCAGCCAGAAGCCGATGCTCTCGCCCACGAGCGCACCGACCACGACCGCTACGCCGAGCAGGATGCCTTCGAACGGCGTCGAGACGGCCGTCGAGGCGACGATGACGATCGTGTCGCCGGGCACAACGAGTCCCACGAGAACGCTGGTCTCCAGCATGATCGCGACGCCGGCGATCAGGGTCCGCAGCACCGGGTCCACGCCCTGAACGAGATCGAGCACCGCCGACAGGAAGTCGTTCACCCCTTGAGCCTAGGGCCCGGCGCGGCCCCGTAGCCTGGGAGTCATGCCCCACGACATCGTCGCCGTGTCGCTGCCCGCGGGCGCCGACCCGGCGCGCATCTTCGCGGCCATCGAGCCGCGGCATCCCGAGGTGTTCTGGCTCGACTCGGGGACGAACGCCCGAGAAGGCTTCAGCTACGTCGGCGTCGGCGACGCCGTGCCGGCCGAGGTGGTGCACGACGTCGCTCTCGGGGGGAGCGCCGACGGCGGGGATTCCGGGTGGTCGGTCCCCGGCCGCTTCCGCGGCGGGTGGATCGGCTGGTTCTCCTACGAATCCGGCGCTCACGGAATGGGAGCCCCGGCGGCGGGCCCCGCGGACGACCGATGGATGCGTGTGCGCCGCTGGGTCGCCTTCGAACACGCGACGGGTCGCGCGTGGGCCGTCGCCCCGGCATCCGACGCACCGGAGTGGCACGCGCGGATGACGGATGCCGCGGCATCCCCGGCGCCCGAGCCGCTGCCGCCCACCGGATCGACCGAGGCCCGCGCGCGCCACACGGCCGAGCACTATGCGGTCATGATCGAGCGCTGCCGCGACGCGATCCGCGAGGGCGACGCCTACCAGCTGTGCCTCACGACGCGATTCGAGGCGCCCGCGGCGGATGCCGCCACCGTCTACGCTCGGCTGCGCGCCGGCAGCCCCGCCCACCACGGCGCCTTCGTGCGCATCGGGGACACGGCCCTGCTGAGCGCGAGCCCGGAGGAGTTCCTCGCCGTCGGCGACGGGATCGTGCGGACGCGCCCCATCAAGGGCACGCGGCCGCGTGCGGCGGATGCGGCGGCGGATGCCGCCCTGGCGGGCGATCTCATCGCGAGCGAGAAGGAGCGCGCCGAGAACGTGATGATCGTCGACCTCATGCGCAACGACCTCGCCCGCGTGTGCGAACCGGGAACCGTGCGCGTGGACGCGCTCCTGGCGGTGGAGAGCTATCCGCACGTGCACCAGCTCGTCAGCACCGTGTCGGGGCGGCTGCGGCCCGGGGTGCGAATGAGGGACCTGCTGCGCTGCGCGTTCCCCGCCGGCAGCATGACGGGCGCGCCCAAGCTCTCCGCGATGGGGATCCTGCACCGTCTCGAAGGAGCGCCGCGCGGTGTGTACGCCGGGTGCTTCGGCTGGATCGGGGACGACGGCGGCGCCGATCTGGCGATGGTCATCCGCTCCATCGTGCTGCGCGGCGAGACCGCCGTGGTGGGCGCCGGCGGCGGCATCACCTGGTCCTCCGTCACGGCCGACGAGGTGCGCGAGGTGGGCATCAAGGCATCCGCGCCGCTGCGGGCGCTGGGGGCGAGGCTGCCGTCGGGATGGTGAGGCGTCGCGGACGGTAATCTGGAAAGAGCGCCTCGCGCACACCCGCACCCCCCCACGATTGGCCTTTCCATGTCCCACATGGCTTCCTCCGACAGCGCGCCCGCCGACGAGCAGGTGTATGACGCCGCCTCGATCCAGGCGAAGTGGCAGGCGGTCTGGGCCGAACACGACCCGTTCCGCGCCGGCGGGGACGAGGATCGCCGTCCGCGCAAGTACGTGCTCGGCATGTTCCCCTACCCGTCGGGCGACATGCACATGGGGCACGCCGAGAACTACGCGTACGTCGACGTCGTCGCGCGCTTCTGGCGCCACCGCGGCTACAACGTGCTCAACCCGATCGGGTGGGACTCGTTCGGACTGCCGGCGGAGAACGCGGCGATCCAGCGCGGCGCGGACCCCCGCGAGTGGACGTACTCCAACATCGAGCAGCAGAAGACCAGCTTGAAGGCGTTCGGCACGTCGTACGACTGGAGCCGGGTGCTCCACACGAGCGATCCCGAGTACTACCACTGGAATCAGTGGCTGTTCCTGCGCCTGCACGAGCGGGGACTGGCGTACCGCAAGGAGAGCCCGGTCAACTGGTGCCCCCACGACCAGACCGTGCTGGCGAACGAGCAGGTCGTCGACGGCCGGTGCGAGCGCTGCGGCCACGAGGTCGTGAAGAAGAAGCTCACGCAGTGGTATCTCCGGATCACCGACTACGCCGACCGCCTGCTCGACGACCTCAACCAGCTCGAGGGCTTCTGGCCGCAGAAGGTCATCCAGATGCAGCGCAACTGGATCGGGCGCTCCGTGGGCGCCGACATCGATTTCGAGATCGAGGGCCACCCCGAGAAGGTCACGGTCTTCTCGACGCGCCCCGACACGTTGCACGGCGCGACCTTCTTCGTCGTCGCGCCCGACTCCGACCTCGCCGCCGAACTGGCGGCAGGGGCGGATGCCGAGGTGCAGGCGCGCTTCGGCGAGTATCTCGAGAACGTGCGTCGCTCCACCGACATCGAACGCCAGAGCACCGACCGCCCGAAGACGGGTGTGTTCCTCGGGCGCTATGCGATCAACCCGGTCAACGGCGCCCGCCTGCCCATCTGGGCCGCCGACTACGTCCTGGCCGACTACGGACACGGTGCCGTCATGGCCGTTCCCGCACATGACCAGCGCGACCTCGACTTCGCTCGGGCGTTCGACCTGCCTGTGACGGTCGTCGTCGACACGACCGCACCGATCACGGGCGCCATCCCCGTGATCGAGCTCGACGACGACGGCGAGCCGATCGAGCCCGAGGGCGAGAGCCTCGACAGCATCGACCCGGCGCGCACCGGCGTCGCGCTCACCGGCGAGGGTCGCATGATCAACTCGGGGTCGCTCGACGGACTGTCCAAGCGCACCGCGATCGCGCGGATGATCGAGCAGCTGGAGGCCGCCGGCACGGGCCGTGCGTCCAAGTCGTACCGCCTGCGCGACTGGCTCATCTCGAGGCAGCGCTTCTGGGGGACGCCGATCCCCATGCTCCACACGGAAGACGGCAGGATCGTGCCCGTCCCCGACGACCAGCTGCCGGTGCGGCTGCCGAGCGTGGAGGGCCTCGACCTCACGCCGAAGGGCACGTCTCCGTTGGGGGCCGCGGCATCCTGGGTCGAGACCGTGGACCCCGAGACGGGCGCGGCGGCACGGCGCGACCCCGACACGATGGACACGTTCGTCGACAGCTCGTGGTACTTCCTGCGCTTCCTCTCGCCGGGCGACTCCGGTGAGGCGTTCTCGCCGCAGGAAGCGTCCCGGTGGGCGCCGGTGGACTCCTACATCGGCGGCGTGGAGCACGCCATCCTGCACCTGCTGTACGCGCGTTTCATCACCAAGGTGCTCTTCGACATGGGCCTGGTGGACTTCACCGAGCCCTTCTCCACGCTCATCAACCAGGGCATGGTGCTGCTCGGCGGCTCGAAGATGTCCAAGAGCAAGGGCAACCTCGTCGAGTTCGCGGCGAGCATGCAGTCGCCGGGCGCCGACGCCGTGCGCGTCGCGATCGCGTTCGCCGGCCCCGTCGAGGACGACATCGAGTGGGAGGATGTCTCGACCACGGGGGCGCAGAAGTTCCTCGCTCGGGCATGGCGCATCGCGAAGGACGTCGACAGCGAGACCGGTGTGATCTGGGCCGAGGGCGACCCCGCCCTTCGCCGCGTCACGCACCGCCTGCTCGCGGATGCACCCGGCCTGGTGGAGCAGACCAAGTTCAACGTCGTGATCGCGCGGCTCATGGAGCTGGTCAACGCCACACGCAAGGCCATCGACACGGGAGCCGGCGCGTCCGACCCCGCCGTGCGCGAGGCGGCCGAGGTCATCGCCATGGTCCTGGACCTCTTCGCGCCCCACACCGCGGAGGAGATGTGGGAGATGCTCGGATACCCGCCGTTCGTCGGCCTGGTGCCGTGGCGTCAGCCCGACCCGACGCTGCTCGTGGACGAGTCGGTCACCGCGGTCGTCCAGGTGGACGGCAAGGTCCGGGCCACGATCGAGGTGCCCGCGCGGATCGGCGCCGGTGAACTGGAGGAGCTCGCGCGCGGCGATGCCCGCGTCCTGCGGTCGGTGGGAGAGCGCGAGATCGTGAAGGTCATCGTGCGGGCGCCGAAGGTCGTCTCGATCTCCACGCGACCGGCGGCCTGAGGCTCCTCCCCGACGGGGCACGCGACGGGGGATCCCCGACGGGGCGTCCGGGGGAGAGCGCCGCGCGCGCGGATTCGTAGCGTGGGGCGGTGCCCTCGCCCCCGTCCGCGCCGCTCGACGCCTACGAGCGTGCGCCGCGCCGATGGCGAACAGGCGTCGGGGCGATCGCGCTCGTCATCCTTCTCGCGCTCGCGGTGACGGTCGGGGTCACCGTCGTGCGCTCGGCCGGCGACCCGGGCGAGGTGCTGCCGCTGTCGACGCCGGAACCGGCCGAGCAGGCGACGGCGGCGTCGGTGTACGTGCACGTGTCGGGAGCGGTGCGTGCGCCCGGGCTCTACCGGCTCCCCGCGGACTCGCGCGTCTTCGATGCGGTCGCCGCGGCATCCGGATTCACAGAGGAGGCCGACCGCGGTGCGGTGAATCTGGCGCGCGTGCTCGCGGACGGTGAACAGGTCGTCGTCCCGACGCCCGGAGCGACGGCGGAGGGTGGGGCCGCGGTTCCCGGCGATGGGCGGGTCAGCCTGAACTCCGGCACGCTCGCCGACCTCGACACGCTTCCCCGTGTCGGGCCGGCGATCGCCCAGCGCATCATCGAGTGGCGGGAGGCGAACGGGCCCTTCACGAGCGTCGATGACCTCCTCTCCGTCCCGGGCATCGGGGAGAAGATGCTCGAGGCGATCCGCCCGCTGGTCGTGCTGTGACGGCGCCGGATCGCGCCGCCGTCTGGTCTGCGATCGCGGTGACGGGGGCGGTGTGGGCGGCCGCCTCCCTGGCGATTCACGTCGAGGATGCCGGCGTCGTGCTCGCGGCGGCGTGCCTGCCCGGTGCGGTGCTCGCGCTGGCCGGAGCGTGGTGGTCGTCGTCGAGATCGCGCGCACCGGCGGGCGTCGTGCTGCTGGTCGCCGCGCTGGCCCTGGCCCCCGCGGGAGCCGCGGGGGCATCCGTGGCCATCGGGGAAGGGGTGCGGGGGGCGGCGCAGGAGCTCGTGAACGGCAGCGGCAGAGCCGTGGAGCTGCGCGCGACCGTCACGACGAAGGTCGAGCCGACCGAGCACGGCGGTACCCGGTTCGACGCTCGCGTGTCGCGACTCCGTGTCGGCGATCGCGCGATCTCGGCCCCCCTCGCGGTGCGTGTCATCGCGGGTGCGGATTCGGGCGAGCACGCCGATGCGGTCGCGGGGTGGGGCGCGGTCGTCGATGTCCGCGGGCGGGCGATCCCGGCGGGGCCGGGGGAGCGGGCGGTCGTCATCGTCTTCGCCGACGAGGTCGAGCTCCGTGAGACTCCCGGCGGGCTTCTGGGGACGACGGCCGACCTGCGCGCGGGCCTCCGCGAGGTGGCCACGGCCCTGCCCGGTCCCGGAGGAGGGCTCCTGCCGGGCCTCGCCATCGGCGACACGGCGGGCGTCGATCCGTCGCTGCGCGATCAGATGCAGGGAGCGTCCCTGACGCATCTGACGGCCGTCTCGGGGGCCAACTGCGCCATCGTCGTCGCACTGGTCTACGGAGCGGCTCGAGCGCTGCGGGCTCCCCGCGCGCTGCGGCTGTCCGCCGCGGGATTCGCCCTGGCGGGCTTCGTCGCGCTGGTCACGCCCGAGCCGAGCGTCGTGCGTGCCGCGACGATGGCGGCGATCGCCCTCATCGCGCTCGCGTGGGGGCGTCCGGCGGCGGGGCTGCGGGCGCTCGTGCTCGCAGTGGTGGTCATCCTCGTCCTCGATCCCTGGCTGGCTGCATCCCTCGGATTCGCCCTCTCGGCCGCCGCCACCGCCAGTCTCCTTCTGCTCGCGGCCCCGCTCACCCGCGGACTCGCCAGGTGGATGCCGCGGCCCCTCGCCGCCGCGCTCGCCATACCGCTGTCGGCGCAGCTCGTCTGCGGGCCCCTCGTGCTGCTGGTCGACCCGGTCGTTCCGATCTACGGGGTACCGGCGAACCTGTTGGCGGGCCCCGCGGCGCCCCTCGCGACGATCGTCGGGCTCCTGGCATGTCTCGCGCAGCCCGTTCCGCCCTTGGCCGTCGCCCTGGCGTGGGTCGCCTGGGTGCCGTCGGCGTGGATCGCGGCAGTCGCCGAGGTCTTCTCCGCCCTGCCCGGCGCCCGCGCCCCGTGGCCGCTCGGCGCGGCGGGGATGATCCTGCTCGCCGCGATCGGGGCGACGATCGTCGTCGCGATCGGGCCGACCCCCCGGCGCGCACCGCGCGTGCGCGCGCTCGCCGGGATCGCGACGGCGATCCTCGTCGGTACGACGGCGGGCTGGGTGCTGCTTGCCCGGCCCCTCGCTCCTCTGACGGTGCCGGAGGACTGGAGCGTCGCCCAGTGCGATGTCGGGCAGGGAGACGCCGTGCTCCTGCGCTCCTCGGATCGGATCGCCCTCATCGACACGGGCCCCGATCCGTCGGCGCTCCGCGGCTGCCTGGACCGGCTGGGCGTCGGGCGCATCGACCTCCTCGTGCTCACCCACTTCGACCTCGATCATGTCGGCGCTGTCGATGCGGTCGAGGTCGGCGCGGCGACCCACGTCCTGCACGCTCCCGCGTCGGAGGACGACGAACGCCGCCTCCTCGCGCGTCTGGCCGCCCGGGGTGCGACGCTGCAGGAGGGACGCAGGGGGGCGCGGGGAGCGCTCGGCGCGGCATCCTGGCATGTGCTGTGGCCCGAGGCCGGCCGCACCCGGTTCGACCCCGGGAACGACACGAGCGTCGTGATCGAGGTCGAGCGCGACGGCGAGGGGATGCCTCGCGGGCTCTATCTCGGGGATCTGTCGGCCGAGCCGCAGCGCGCCCTCGAGCCGTCGTTGCGCGGGGCGTACGACATCGTCAAGGTCGCCCATCACGGCAGCGCCGACCAGCAGCCGAGCCTCTACGAGCGCGCGGGCGCGACGCTCGGGCTGGTCGGCGTCGGTGCCGACAACGACTACGGGCACCCGCGGCAGGAGATCCTCGACATCCTGCACGCGACGGGAACGACCGTCGCGCGCAGCGACGTAGACGGGCTCGTGCTCGTGGATGTCGAGGCGGACGGGGTGCGGGTGTGGCGGGAGCACGTCGGGGTCGGTGGGGATGAATAGGCTGGAGCCATGGCCACGCGCACCCGTCGACCCGCCGGCGCCCGACCGGCCTCGAAGATCCCCCAGCTGCCGTGGCGGTCCCCGCAGCCCGCGCCGATCGTGCTCGTCTCCGGCCCGGAAGAGGTGTGCGCCGAGCGGGCGATCGCGGGGCTGCGCGACTACCTCCGGGCGGAGGACCCCTCGCTCGAGGTGTCCGACGTGCGCGCAGACGCCTACGCGCCGGGCACGCTGCTCTCGGTCACGTCGCCCTCCCTCTTCGGCGAGCCGCGGCTCGTGCGGGTGGCGGGGGTCGAGAAGTGCACAGACGAGTTCCTCGCGGAGGCGATCTCCTACCTCTCGCACCCGCAGGAGGGGGCGACGGTCGTGCTCCGGCACACCGGTGCGAGCGTGCGCGGCAAGAAGCTGCTCGATGCGATTCGATCGGGAACGGGTGGGGGAGTGGAGATCGCGTGCGCCGCCGTCAAGCGCGACTCCGATCGGTACGACTTCGCAGCCGGGGAGTTCCAGGCGGCGAAGCGCCGCATCGCCCCCGCGGCCCTACGAGCGCTCACCTCCGCCTTCGCCGACGACCTCACCGAGCTCGCGGCGGCCTGCCAGCAGCTCATCGCCGATGTCGAGGGCGATGTCACGGAGGCCGTCGTCCAGCGTTACTACGGCGGTCGCGTCGAGACCTCGTCCTTCGTCGTGGCCGACACCGCGATCGCCGGGCGCTACGGCGAAGCGCTCATCGCACTGCGGCACGCCCTGGCATCCGGCGCGGATCCCGTGCCGATGGTCGCGGCCTTCGCGATGAAGCTGCGCACGATGGCACGCGTCGTCGGCGTGCGCGAGGGATCGGCATCCCTGGCCGCACGGCTCGGCATGAAGGACTGGCAGGTCGATCGTGCCCGCCGCGACCTCGTCGGCTGGACCGAGGCTCAGCTGGGCCTGGCGATCCAGGCGGCTGCGCGTGCCGACGCGGAGGTCAAGGGCGCGTCTCGAGACCCGGTGTTCGCTCTCGAGAGGCTTGTGACGGTGGTGGCGACGCGCTCGCCCTTCGGGTCCTGAGTCGCCGCGGCGACGAGGGGGCCCGGTCGGCCCGCGGCCACGAAAAAGGCCCGCTCCGAAACGGGAGCGGGCCTTTCTCGTGTGCAGGCGGGTCAGAGCGACGCGACCTGCTTGGCGATCGCCGACTTGCGGTTGGCGGCCTGGTTGCTGTGGATGACGCCCTTGCTGACGGCCTTGTCGAGCTTCTTCGTCGCCTTCGCCAGAGCGGCCTCGGCCGTGGCCTTGTCGCCCGAGGCGACGGCCTGGCGGGTGCGGCGCACGGCGGTGCGCAGCTCGCTCTTCACGGCCTTGTTGCGCTCGCGCGCCTTCTCGTTGGTCTTGTTGCGCTTGATCTGCGACTTGATGTTTGCCACGTGTGGGTCTTTCGGTCGAGGTGTCTGCCTGTGGAAGTGCCGGCGACAAGAGAGGGCTGTCGCGCAGCGGTCGTGAGGGTGGGAAGCCCACACGCAAGCCAATCAAAGAGTCTAGCAGGTCCGCTCGGGCTGATCCGCTCCGGGCGAGACCGTCGCGATCGCGAGATCGAGGAGCGCGTTGAAGACCCGTGGCCGCATCGCGGTGACCAGGTGGCTCGTGCGCGGGACGACGATCAGCTCGGCGTGCGGAACGAGCCGGCGGAACAGGCGTTCGTTGATGCGGAGCTGGTCGAACTGCCCGTTGATGAACCACGTGGGCACCGAGATTCGGCGGAGGGCGCGGGTGAGATCGAGCACCGACAGCGAGCGGAGCGCGATGTCCTGTGCGTCGAAGGCGTACCCGCCGGCGCCGAAGTCGTCGCGCGTCTCCTCCGGGAGGGTCCGGGCGAGCACCATCTCCGTGAGGCGCATGCCTCGATCCGGCAGGCTGTCGAAACGCCGCGCGAGTGCCCGGTAGGTGGCGAGACCTGGTCCGCGGGGAACGGCGGTGCAGGATGCCGCGACGAACGCCGCGACGGGCGGGGCCTCCGGTGCGCCGACGTACTCGCAGCTGACGAGCCCGCCCATCGAGTGGGCCGCGAGCACGACAGGGCCGTGGCGGGCCGCCTCGCGCACCGCGGCGTCGATCGTCTCGAACGCGCCGTCGATCGTGAAGTCTTCGCCCATCCGGGTCCCGTGTCCGGGCAGGTCGAGCGCGTGCGCGTCGATGCCGCGTTCGGCGAGATGCGCGATCTGCGCCCGCCACATCGTCGCTGACGTGCGGATCCCGTGGACGAGGACCACCTGCACCGTCATTCCCTCAGCCTAACTTCGCCTCCGTGACGTCGTCCCCGCCCGTTCGCGGGCGGGTAGGCGCGAGCGCGGACCGGCGGGTGCGGGTCCTGGAAGAGCTGGCGTGTCGCCGGAACGTCGTGTTTGATGCACCCCCAGATCGGGTGGCGGAGACTGCGTAGAATCGAGCGGACATGTCTCCCCGCGCCGCTACGCCTCCTCAGCCCGCCGCGACTGCCCCCGAGCAGCTCCGCAACTTCTGCATCATCGCCCACATCGATCACGGCAAGTCGACCCTGGCCGACCGCATGCTTCAGATCACGGGAGTCGTCGCGGACCGCGACATGCGCGCGCAGTACCTCGACCGCATGGACATCGAGCGCGAGCGCGGTATCACGATCAAGAGCCAGGCCGTGCGGATGCCGTGGGAGGCGGGCGGCGAGAACTTCGCGCTCAACATGATCGACACGCCCGGACACGTCGACTTCAGCTACGAGGTCTCCCGCTCGCTCGCGGCGTGCGAGGGGGCGATCCTCCTGGTGGACGCGGCGCAGGGCATCGAGGCGCAGACGCTCGCCAACCTTTACCTCGCGCTCGAGAACGACCTGCACATCATTCCCGTGCTCAACAAGATCGACCTGCCCGCTGCTGACCCGGAGAAGTTCGCGCTCGAGCTGGCGAACCTCATCGGCGGCGACCCCGACGACGTACTCCGCGTCAGCGGCAAGACCGGCGCGGGCGTCGAGGAGCTGCTCGACCGCATCGTCCGCGACATCCCGGCGCCCCAGGGGGATGCCTCGGCGCCCGCTCGCGCGATGATCTTCGACTCGGTCTACGACCCCTACCGCGGCGTCGTCACCTACGTGCGCATGGTCGACGGCAAGCTCGAGCCCCGTGAGCGCATCCAGATGATGTCGACGCGGGCGACCCACGAGCTGCTCGAGATCGGTGTGTCCAGCCCGGAGCCGACTCCGACGAAGGGCCTCGGCGTCGGCGAGGTGGGGTACCTCATCACGGGCGTGAAGGACGTGCGCCAGTCGAAGGTCGGCGACACGGTCACGACCGCGCGCAAGCCCGCCGATGAGGCCCTGCCGGGGTACACCGACCCGAAGCCGATGGTCTTCTCCGGCCTCTACCCGATCGACGGCAGCGACTACCCGGACCTGCGTGAGGCGCTCGACAAGCTCAAGCTCTCGGATGCCGCCCTGGTCTACGAGCCCGAGACCTCCGTCGCTCTCGGCTTCGGATTCCGCTGCGGATTCCTCGGCCTCCTCCACCTCGAGATCGTCACCGAGCGTCTCGCCCGCGAGTTCGACCTCGACCTCATCACGACGGCACCGAGCGTGGTCTATCGCGTCGTCACCGACACCGGAGCCGAGGTGATCGTGACCAATCCGAGCGAGTATCCCGACGGCCGCGTCGCGACGGTGTCCGAGCCGGTGGTCAAGGCGGCCATCCTGACGCCCAAGGACTACGTCGGCACGGTCATGGAGCTGTGCCAGTCGCGCCGCGGGACCCTTCTCGGGATGGACTACCTGAGCGAAGACCGCGTCGAGCTCCGCTACAACGTCCCGCTCGGCGAGATCGTGTTCGACTTCTTCGATCAGCTCAAGTCGCGCACGCAGGGCTATGCGAGCCTCGACTACGAGCCGGCGGGGGAGCAGGAGGCCGACCTCGTCAAGGTCGACATCCTCCTGCAGGGCGAGAAGGTCGACGCGTTCAGCTCGATCGTCCACCGCGACAAGGCGTACGCGTACGGGCTCCTCATGACCGAGCGGCTGAAGAAGCTGATTCCGCGCCAGCAGTTCGAGGTGCCCATCCAGGCCGCGATCGGCGCGCGCATCATCGCCCGCGAGAACATCCGCGCGATCCGCAAGGACGTGCTCGCCAAGTGCTACGGCGGCGACATCACCCGCAAGCGCAAGCTGCTAGAGAAGCAGAAGGAGGGCAAGAAGCGCATGAAGATGGTGGGCCGCGTCGAGGTGCCGCAGGAGGCGTTCATCGCCGCGCTCTCCGGCGACGTCGAGACCGGCGCCAAGTAGGGTTGGGCGCATGCGGCGCGGGACTTTCCGAGACGACACCGTCGATTACGCGGCGGTAGGCGCAACGCACTCACCGGATCTGATGCAGTATCCGCCTGAGCGCAGCATCGCGGCCGAGCGGACAATCCGGATCGGATCGGGTCAGGAGCGCTTCGCCTCCGCGGGCGAGGCCCTGCTGTCGTGGACGGCCCAGAAGGGCGCCGGCCTGCAGCTGGGCGATGTGCGCCCGGCATCCGGCCCCATGTACGCGGGGGTGGGGTTCGACGACGAGGGAAACCCCGTCGCCCCCGCCAGCACGGAGGCCGAGCAGCGCTTCGACGCCGAAGGCACACCGTTCGCCGGCGCGGGCACGACAGTGACGGTGCACGGGCGCGTGGCGGGCCTGCGGGCGGACGCCGAGCTGCGCGTCATCTCCGTGACCGAGGAGCCGCGGCGGATCGCCTTCACGATCGGCACCGTGAGCGGCTCCGTCGTCAGCGGTGAGGAGTGGTTCCTCATCGAGTGGCGGGGCAACGATGAGGTGTGGTTCACGGTGCGCGCCTTCGACGCACCGGTCGCGCTCGCATACCGCCTCATCCGCCCCCTCGTGCGACGCCGTCGGCGGGCGCTCTTCGACGGCTACGTCCGCGCGATCTCGCCGATGTACACGACCGGCTGATCGTGGCCGGACCGCTCCCGCTCGGCGATCCCGCACCGGTCGACGGCGCCCTGCCGGGCGACCTCCCGCTCGACCCGACCCGCGCCCTCGGCGTGTACCTGCACGTCCCCTTCTGCCGGGTGCGGTGCGGCTACTGCGACTTCAACACATACACCGCCGGCGAGCTGCGCGGCGCCACCGCTGAGGACTACCCGTCCGAGGCGGGTCGGGAGGTGCGCCTGGCGGCGCGCGTGCTCTCCGACGCCGGCGCGCTGCGGGCGGCATCCACCGTGTTCTTCGGCGGCGGCACGCCGACGCTGCTGCCCGCCGGATCACTGACGCGGATGCTGGAGGACGTGCGCGCGCACATCGGCGTTGAGCCGAACGCCGAGATCACGGTGGAGGCCAACCCCGACACCGTCACGCAGGTCGTCGCAGACGAGCTGGCCGCCGCGGGGGTCACGAGGCTCTCGATCGGCATGCAGTCGGCCGTGCCGCACGTGCTCGCGGCGCTCGACCGCACGCACGACCCCGCCGCCGTCGCGCGCGCCGTGGGAGCCGCGCGCGGGGCGGGCCTGGCCGTCAGCCTCGACCTCATCTACGGCGCGCCCGGGGAGAGCCTCGCGGACTGGGCGGCGTCGCTGGCGCAGGCGGTGGAGCTCACGCCCGACCACGTGTCGGCGTACGCCCTCATCGTCGAGGACGGGACGGCGCTGGCGCGGCGCATCCGCCGGGGCGAGCTCGCCGCCCCCGACGACGACCTGCAGGCCGACATGTACGAACTGGCCGACCGCGTCCTCGCCGACGCGGGCTTCGGATGGTACGAGGTGAGCAATTGGGCGCGGGACGACACCCACCGCTCGCGGCACAACCTCGCCTACTGGCGCGGCGATGACTGGTGGGGCGTGGGGCCCGGCGCCCACAGCCACGTGGCAGGAATGCGCTGGTGGAACGTCAAGCATCCCGCCGCCTACGCCCAGCGCCTGCAGTCCGGCGCCTCGCCGGCGGCCGGGCGGGAGAGGCCGGATGCCGCCGCCACACAGCTGGAGCGGGTGCTGCTGACCTCCCGCATCCGTGAGGGACTTCCCCTCGAGATGCTGGATGCCGGCGCGCGCCGCTCCGTCGCGGGGCTCGTCGCCGACGGGCTCGTCTCCGGCGAGGACGCCGTGCGGGGGAGGGTCGTGCTGACCCTGCGCGGGCGGCTGCTGGCGGACGCCGTCGTGCACGCACTGGCGGGCTGAGCGGCCGCTTCCGGAGCGCACGCGCCGCGAACCGGTAGAATTGGCACTCGATCTGCCGGAGTGCCAGGACGGGAGGAGAGGCCATGGTCTCGGAACGGGGGCTCCAGGTCCTTCGCGCCATCGTGCAGGACTACGTCGCCACCCACGAACCGGTCGGCAGCAAGTCGATCGTCGAGCGTCACGCGTTCGGGGTCTCCGCCGCCACGATCCGCAACGACATGGCGCAGCTGGAGGACGAGGAGCTCATCGCGGCGCCTCACACCTCCTCCGGGCGGGTGCCGACGGACAAGGGCTACCGCGTCTTCGTCGACCACCTCGCCGACATCCGGCCGCTCTCTCCCGCGCAGCGCAGCGCCATCACGGCCTTCCTGGGCGACCCGGGCGATCTCGACGACCTCCTCGCGCGCACGGTCCGGGTCCTCTCACAGCTCACCGGCCAGGTGGCCATCGTGCAGTATCCGTCCTTCGCGCGTGCCAATGTCACCCACGTCGAGCTGGTGGCGATCGCACCCGCGCGCATGCTCATCGTCCTCGTGACCGACACGGGCCGGGTGTCCCAGCGCATCGCCGCGCTCACGGCGCCCCTTGAGGACGAGGACCTGCCCGCGCTGCGGGCGCGCCTGGCGGCGCTGATCGTGGGTCACTCCGTGCGTGACGCGGCCGACCGGGTCGAGGCCTGCCGCACCGCCGGGACGGCCGAGGCCGTCGGAGTGGACGCGGCCCTGCTCTCCCTCTGCCATGTGGTCGCCGAGGAGCTGGACGAGTTCCGCCAGGACCGCCTGCTCATGGCGGGAGCCGCCAACCTCGCTCGACGCGAGTCCGACTTCCGCGGCAGCATCTACCCGCTCCTCGAGGCGATCGAGGAGCAGGTCACCCTCCTCCGGCTCATGGGGGAGATGGTGGCCGACACCCAGGGTCTCGCGGCCAGCATCGGCCGCGAGAACGATCCGTGGGGGCTCGGCGAAGCATCGGTCGTGACGAGCGACTACGAGACATCGGGGGCGGTGGCACGCGTGGGCGTGCTCGGACCGACCCGAATGGACTATCCCAGCAACCTCGCCTCGGCGCGGGCCGTTGCGCGATACCTCTCGCGTCTGCTCGACGAGGACGAGAACCGCCGCTGAGGCGACCCCTGCCCCGCACGACGGGGCGTGAAGAAAGGCGAATGTGGCAGACCATTACGACGTCCTGGGCGTGGCGAGAGACGCGTCACCCGACGAGATCAAGAAGGCGTACCGACGCCTCGCGCGCGAGCTGCACCCGGATGTGAACCCGGGTGAGGATGCCTCGGAGCGCTTCAAGCTCGTCACCCACGCATACGACGTGCTCAGCGATCCGGAGCAGCGCCGGCGCTACGACTCCGGCGGAGACGCGTTCGGCGGGGCCGGAGCGGGCTTCGGCGGTTTCAGCGACATCTTCGAGACGTTCTTCGGCGGGGGCGGCGGGGGGTCGCGCGCGGCGCGCCCGCGCTCGCGCCGGGAGCGCGGGCAGGACGCCCTCGTCCGAGTGAACCTCGACCTTCGGGATGTCGTCTTCGGCACGCACCGCGACCTCGAGGTCGACACGGCCGTGCTGTGCGATACCTGCCAGGGCTCGTGCTGCCAGCCCGGCACGCAGCCCGTCACGTGCGACATCTGCCGCGGCGCGGGACACATCCAGCGTCAGGTGCGCAGTCTGCTCGGCAACGTCGTCACGAACGTGCCGTGCCCCACGTGCCAGGGGTACGGCACGACGATCCCGTACCCCTGCTCGAGCTGCCAGGGTCAGGGCCGCGTGCGCTCCCGGCGCACCGTCTCGATCGACATCCCGGCGGGTGTGGAGACGGGGCTGCGCCTGCAGCTGCCTGGTTCCGGCGAGGTCGGCCCCGCGGGAGGGCCCAACGGTGATCTGTACATAGAGGTCAGCGTGGCCGCCGACGACGTCTTCAGCCGGGACGGCGACGACCTGCTCGCAACGCTCGAGGTGTCGATGCCCGATGCGATCCTCGGCACCGAGACGACGATCGAGAGCCTCGACGGCCCGGTCGATCTGGAGATCCGCCCCGGTGTCCAGTCGGGCGACATCCTGACGATCAAGGGGCGCGGCATCACTCCGCTGCGCGGGAGCCAGCGCGGCGATCTGCGCGTCGGCGTGCAGGTCGTGACGCCGTCGCGCCTCGACGCGAAGGAGCGGGCCCTCGTCGAGGAGCTGCGCAAGCGCACCAAGGCGCCCGCGCCGGCGCTCTCCCACTTCCACCAGGGCGTCTTCGCGAAGCTGCGCGACAGGTTCCGGAACCACTGATGCCGCTGCACTTCGTCGTCGACGCGGCCTCGACCGCGCATGTCGGCGACGTGGTCGCACTCACGGGCGACGAGGCGCACCACGCGGCGGCCGTCCGCCGCGTGCGGGTGGGGGAGGAGATCACCCTCGGCGACGGACGCGGAGCGTGGCTGACCGGCGTGTGCGAGGCGGTCGCGCCGCGGGAGGTGCGCGTGCGGGTCCGCGACCGCACCCTCGTGCCGGCCGCGGCACCGCGGATCGTGCTCGTGCAGGCGCTCGCGAAGGGCGACCGCGACGAGCTCGCCGTCCAGGCGGCCACCGAGCTCGGGGTCGATGAGATCGTCCCGTGGCAGGCGTCCCGTAGCGTGTCGCGGTGGCAGGGGCCGAAACTCGTCAAGGGCGTCGCCCGATGGAGCACCATCGCGCGCGAGGCCGCGAAACAGGCCCACCGCGCGTGGATACCGCCCGTCGCCACGCCGCTCGGGACCCCCGGCGTCATCGAGCGCGCCGCCGACGCCCGTGTCCTCCTGCTCGAGCCGACGGCCGAGCGAGCGCTGACGGCGCTTGACTGGCCGCGGGGCGAGGCACGCGACATCCTGCTGGTGGTCGGCCCGGAGGGCGGCATCGACGGCGCCGAAATCGATGCATTCGAGGCGGCCGGCGCGGAGCCGGTGAGGATGGGGGCGAGCGTGCTGCGCACGTCCACGGCCGGACCCGCGGCGATCGCGGTGCTCTCGGCCGCGCTGGGACGCTGGTGAGGGGCCCTCGATACACTGGGACGGTGTCCGACGAACCCTCGATCTTCACCCGTATACTGCGAGGCGAGATCCCCGCAGAGATCATCGCCGAGACCGAGGGCGCCTTCGCGATCCGCGACATCGCGCCGCAGGCGCCCGTGCACGTGCTCGTCATCCCGAAGTCGCAGGAGTACCGCAACGTCGTCGAGCTCGCAGCGGGGGATCCGCAGCTGCTCGCCGAGGTCGTCGGGCTCGCGAACACGCTGGCGGCCGAGCTCACCGGTGGCGACTTCCGTCTGGTCTTCAACACGGGGGCGGATGCCGGGCAGACCGTCTTCCACGTCCACGCCCACCTGCTCGGCGGCGGACTGACGGAGAAGAGCGTCGGTGCCTGACGGAGAGACCCCCGACACCACGACCGAGCGGGTCTACGCCGACGGTGTCGCGATGGTGCAGCTGCTCGGTCCGCAGGACCGCCTCCTCCGCGTGCTCGAGAAGGAGCACCCGGAGGTCGACGTGCACGTGCGCGGCAACGAGATCACGCTCTCGGGCGCGTCCCGGGCCGTCGAGGCCGCACGAGACCTCGTCGACGAGCTCCTGGCCATGACGAAGGCCGGGCACGCCCTCGCGCCCGGAGACGTCTCCTCGTCGGCGCGCATCCTCGAGGGGGACGCCGGTCGACGTCCGTCGGAGGTGCTGGGTGAGGCGATCCTCTCCACCCGCGGCCGCGTGATCCGACCCAAGACGCTGGGCCAGAAGGAGTACGTAGACGCGATCGAGGAGCACACGATCGTGTTCGGGATCGGTCCCGCCGGAACGGGGAAGACGTATCTCGCGATGGCGAAGGCCGTGCAGGCTCTCCAGCGCAAGGAGGTCTCGCGGATCATCCTGACCCGGCCCGCCGTCGAGGCCGGCGAGCGCCTGGGGTTCCTGCCCGGCACGCTGAACGACAAGATCGACCCGTACCTGCGACCGCTCTACGACGCGCTCAACGAGATGATGGACCCCGAGCTCGTGCCCAAGCTCATGGCGACCGGGACGATCGAGGTCGCGCCCCTGGCGTACATGCGGGGCCGCACGCTCAACGACTCGTTCGTCGTGCTCGACGAGGCGCAGAACACGACGCCCGAGCAGATGAAGATGTTCCTCACGCGGCTCGGGTTCAACACCAGGATGGTCGTGACGGGCGACATCACGCAGGTCGACCTCCCGGGCGGCAGCTCGGGGCTGCGCCTCGTGACCCGCATCCTGAACGACGTCGAGGACATCCACTTCGCGCGTCTGACCAGCGACGACGTCGTGCGTCACAGCCTCGTGGGCAAGATCGTCGACGCCTACAGCGCGTACGACGAGCGCCGTACCGCCGCGCGCCACGAGCGCGAGCAGGCGAGCGAGTTCGCCAATCGCGCCGAGCGCCGCTCGTCGACCCGACCGCTCGGTCCCCGCGACCGCCAGCCGAAGCGAGGCAGCCGATGACGATCGAGATCACGAACGAGTCGGGCGTCGCGGCCGACGAGACGAAGCTGCTGCGCCTGATGGAGCACCACCTGGCCGAGCTGCACGTCAGCCCCGAGGCCGACGTCGCGATCATCCTCGTCGACGAGGGGGCGATGGAGGCCCTCCACGTGCAGTGGATGGACGAGCCCGGTCCGACCGACGTGCTGAGCTTCCCGATGGACGAGCTGCGCCCCGGGACCGAGGAGTCGCCCACCCCGCCGGGGCTCCTCGGCGACATCGTGCTCTGCCCGCAGGTGGCCGAGACGCAGGCCCGCGACAATGGCGTGTCGACCGAGGACGAGATGCTCATGCTGACCACGCACGGCCTTCTGCACCTGCTCGGGTTCGACCACGCCGAGCCCGAGGAAGAGCGGGAGATGTTCGGCCTGCAGAGGGAGCTGCTCACGTCGTTCGCTCTGCGCGAGCGCCGACGGCGCCGTCCATGACCGCCGTCCTGCTCCTGATCGGCGGCGGGGCGCTCGTCGCCTTCGCCGGCCTGATGGCGGCACTCGAAGCCGCGCTGGGGGTCACCTCCCGCGGTGATCTGCTGGACTGGTCGCTCACCGCCCGGGCCAAGAGGTCGCTGCGCGCCATCGCCGACGAGCCCGAGGCGCACACCAACGCCGTCGTCTTCGTCCGCATCCTCGCCGAGACCTCCGCCGCCGTGCTCGTCACGGTCGCCCTGACGATCCTTCTCGACTCGATCTGGTGGGCGATGCTCGCCGCCGCCGTGCTCATGACGGGGGTGTCGTTCGCCCTGGTGGGCGCGAGCCCCCGCACGGTCGGCCGTCAGCACGCGACCGGCCTGCTGCGGGCGTGCGCGCCGATCATCCGGTTCGTCCGCGTCCTCCTGGGGCCGTTCGCGAGCGCCCTCGTGCGCGCCGCCGCGCGTGCGACACCCGGGGGCGGCCGCGCGGCGCCGTTCGCGACAGAGGATCAGCTGCTGTCCATGGTCGACGAGGCCGTGGAGGCCGACCTGATCGAGGACGAGGACCGCGAGCTCATCCACTCCGTGTTCGACTTCACCGACACGTACGTGCGCGCGGTCATGGTGCCGCGCACCGACATGGTCACGATCGAGGCCGGGGCGACGACGGATGCCGCGATGGAGCTCTTCCTGCGCACCGGCGTATCCCGCGCTCCGGTCGTGGAGGGCGACGACGACGAGATCGTCGGGATGCTGTACCTCAAGGACCTCGCGCAGTTCGCGTTCGGTGCGCCCGAGGGCTGGCGCCAGGCCGGTGTCCGCGGCATCCTGCGCCCCGTCGTGTACGTGCCGGAGTCGATGATGGCGTCGGCGCTGCTGCAGCAGATGAAGGTCGACGCCGTGCACGTGTGCATCGTGGTCGACGAATACGGCGGCGTCGCGGGCCTGGTCACCCTCGAGGACCTCATCGAGGAGCTCGTCGGCGACATCGCCGACGAGTACGACCTGCCTCAGTCGGAGGTCTCCGAGCTCGAGCCCGGGCGTTTCCGGGTCAGCGCGCGGCTCTCGCTCGACGACCTCGGCGACCTCTTCGGCATCGAGATCGAGGACGACGACGTCGACACCGTGGGCGGCCTGTTCGGCAAGGCGCTCGGCCGCGTGCCACAGCCCGGTGCGCACGCGGAGGTGTCCGGGATCGTCATGACCGGCGGCGCGTCGCGGGGCCGGGGCCGCGGTCTTGCGACCGTGTTCGTCGAGGCGAGCGAGGAGCTGCGCGCGGTGCAGGAGTCCTACGCCGCCGAGACGGGCGAGATCCCGGTCCAGGGCGAAGGCCGACGACGGAGAGTGGAGTCCTCATGAGTGACAGCGGGTTCCGGTGCGGGTTCGCGACGTTCGTCGGCCGCCCGAACGTGGGCAAGTCGACGCTCACCAACGCCCTCGTCGGCGAGAAGGTCGCGATCACGAGCGACAAGCCGCAGACCACGCGACGCGCGATCCGGGGGATCGTCAACCGCCCGGACGGGCAGCTGATCATCGTCGACACCCCCGGCATCCACCGCCCCCGAACGCTCCTCGGCCAGCGGCTCAACGACCTCGTCGAGCAGGTGCTCGGCGACGTGGACGTCATCGCGTTCTGCGTCCCGGCGACGGAGAAGGTGGGCCCCGGCGACCGCCGCATCGCCGAATCCCTCGACGGCTACCCGCGCGCCGCGAAGGTGGCGCTCGTGACCAAGACGGATGCCGCGAGCCGCGACCAGATCACGGAGCGCCTCATCGAGGTCGACTCGCTCCGTGAGGACTGGGCCGCCGTCATCCCGCTGTCCTCGCTCGCGGGGGATCAGCTCGACGTGCTCGCCGCGGAGCTGCTCGCCCTCATGCCCGAGGGTCCGGCGCTCTACGACAGCGACATCTCCACCGACGAGTCGGTCGAGGACCGCGTGGCCGAGATCATCCGCGAGGCCGCCCTCGAGGGCGTGCGCGACGAGCTTCCCCACTCGATCGCCGTGACGATCGCCGACATCGCCCCGCGTGAGGGCTCCGACCTGACCGACGTGTACGCCGACATCGTCGTCGAGCGCGACAGCCAGAAGGCCATCATCATCGGGCACCGCGGCTCCCGCTTGCGGGACGTGGGCGCCCGCGCCCGCGCCCAGATCGAACCGCTCCTGGGCACCCGGGTCTTCCTCGGGCTGCACGTGCGGGTGGCGAAGGAATGGCAGCGCGACGCCAAGAAGCTCGGCCGGCTCGGGTTCTGACGCCGCGCGTATCCGCCAGCTCGCGTTCGAGGCCGCCGGAGCCGCGCCGGGGCGCCGCACCGGCGGACCCTGCTAGCATGGCGGCATGCGTCTGGGTGGATTCCTTCTCCTTATCCGCCGCGACGAGGCCTCGATCTAGGGCCTTCCTCGTCGCGGAGCTGATGGCGTGCCCGCCCCTCACGACGAGAGAAGCATTCATCATGGAGAACACCCAGAAGACCTCGGGGATGCCGGTGCACAAGTACCGCCCCTACCACGATCAGATCCGCGTCGACCTGCCGGACCGCACCTGGCCCGACGCCCGCATCACGGCCGCGCCGCGCTGGTGCGCCGTCGATCTGCGCGATGGCAACCAGGCGCTCATCGACCCCATGAGCCCCGAGCGCAAGCGCATCATGTTCGACCTGCTCGTGCGGATGGGCTACAAGGAGATCGAGGTCGGCTTCCCCTCGGCGAGCCAGACGGACTTCGACTTCGTGCGCCACCTCATCGAGGACGACGTCATTCCCGACGACGTCACGATCCAGGTGCTGACCCAGTCGCGCGAGCATCTCATCGCCCGCACGTACGAGGCGATCGCGGGTGCGAAGCGCGCCATCGTGCACCTCTACAACTCCACGAGCGTGCTCCAGCGCGAGGTCGTCTTCCGCACTGACAAGCAAGGCATCATCGACATCGCCCTGGAGGGCGCGCGGCTCTGCCGGGAGTTCGAGAAGCGCGTGCCCGAGACGCGGGTCTTCTACGAGTACTCGCCCGAGAGCTACACCGGCACCGAGCTGGAGTTCGCGGTCGACATCTGCAACCAGGTGCTCGAGGTGCTCGAGCCCACGCCGGAGCGCAAGGTCATCATCAACCTGCCCGCGACGGTCGAGATGGCCACGCCCAACGTGTACGCCGACTCGATCGAGTGGATGAGCCGGCACCTGAACCACCGCGAGAACGTCATCCTGTCGCTGCACCCGCACAACGACCGCGGCACCGCCGTCGCGGCGGCCGAGCTCGGCTACATGGCGGGGGCGGACCGCATCGAGGGGTGCCTCTTCGGCAACGGCGAGCGCACGGGCAACGTCGACCTCGTGGCCCTCGGCATCAACCTGCTGACGCAGGGCATCGACCCGCAGATCGACTTCGGCGACATCGATCAGATCAAGCGCACGGCCGAGTACTGCAACCAGCTGCCGGTGCCCGAGCGCAGTCCGTGGGCCGGCGACCTCGTGTACACCGCGTTCAGCGGATCGCACCAGGACGCGATCAAGAAGGGCTTCGAGGCCATGGAGGCGCGCGCCGCCGCCGAGGGGGTCTCGATCGACGAGCTCGAGTGGGCGGTGCCGTACCTGCCGATCGACCCGAAGGACCTGGGCCGTTCGTACGAGGCGGTCATCCGCGTCAACTCCCAGTCCGGCAAGGGGGGAGTGGCCTACCTGCTGAAGACCGACCACTCGCTCGACCTGCCGCGTCGCCTGCAGATCGAGTTCTCGGCGGTGGTTCAGGCCAAGACCGACGAGGACGGCGGGGAGGTCACCAGCGAGCAGATCTGGTCCGTGTTCCGCGACGAGTACCTGCCCTCCGACGTCGACGACGAGCGCTGGGGGCGGTTCGAGCTGCTCGGCACCCGCACGGCGAGCGACATGACCGGCGACGTCGAGCTCCACGTGCGCCTGCGCGACGGCGACGAGGTCGAGGATGCCGCGGGCCACGGCAACGGGCCTATCGCCGCCTTCCTCGAGGTGGTTCGCGCCCGCGGCTTCGACATCTCGCTGTACGACTACGTCGAGCACACCCTCAGCGCCGGCGGCGATGCGCAGGCCGCCGCGTACGTCGAGCTTCAGATCGACGGCGAGCGCCTGTGGGGCGTCGGGATCGACGGCGACATCTCCACCGCGAGCCTCAAGGCCATCGTCTCGGGGGTCAACCGGGCGATCCGCGCTCGTCAGCCCGCCCTCGCCGCCGCGGCGGTCTGAGCGGCGCCCCGCACGAACCGGGGCAGGTTGCGTGCTGTGGGGCAGGTTCTGCCGTGCCCCACAGCACCGCACGTGCCCCACTTCGGCCCGGAGCAGGCGCGCGGGAATGATCTGTCCCCGCATCGCCGCTCACCGTCTTCGCGGGCGCCGCTACGGCTTCACGATCGGCAAGGCGCCCGTCTCGGCGGCGACGCGGCGGCGGTAGAGCATGCGCTGCTCCGGCAGCGAGAGGTCGAACACGACGGCGAGCACGCGGATGACGGCCGTGACGGCGATCCCGGCGATGGCCGCGGGCACGAGCGGTGCGCCGAGTGTCGCGGCCACCGCGAGCACGGTGGAGCCGGCGCCCGCGGCGACGGCGTAGAGCGACCCGACGTGCATGATCGCGACGGGAAGGCCCATGATGACGTCGCGGAGCACGCTGCCGCCGACGGCGGCGCAGACGCCCACGAAGACGGCGGGCACGGGAGGCACACCGAGGGTGAGCGCCTTCGAGGTGCCGAACGCCCCGAACATGCCGATGACCACGGCATCCAACCCGACGATGAGCGCGTTCAGTCTCTGGAACACCCCCGCCAGCAGCATGCCCAGCAGCGCGGCGCCCGTCGCGGTCAGGAGGTACTCGTTGCGCTGGAGGGTGGCGGGGGCAACCCCCAGGAGCAGGTCGCGGATGAGGCCGCCGCCCATCCCGATGAGGATGCCGATGATGGCGACGCCGAGGAGATCCAGCCGGCGCTGGCCGCGGAACCCGGAGGCGAAGAGCGCGCCTTGGATGCCGCCGAGGCCGACGGCGGTGAGGTCGGCCCAGAGGGGGATGACGAAGGTCGGCACGTCCACGCATCCATTCTCCCGTGACGCGTCGATAATGGACCGATGCCCACCTACCGCGACGAGGTCGTGGTCCTGCGCACCCACAAGCTGGGCGAGGCCGACAGGATCCTGACGATGCTGAGCCGTCGGCACGGCAAGCTCCGCGCGGTGGCGAAGGGGGTGCGCCGCACGTCGTCGCGCTTCGGGTCGCGACTGGAGCCCTTCATGGTCGCCGACGTGCAGCTGTACGCCGGGCGATCGCTGGACATCGTGCAGCAGGCCGAGAGCCTGGGGGCCTACGGCGCCGACATCGTCGTGCACTACGACCGCTACACCGCCGCCAACGCGATGGTCGAGACCGCCGACCGGTTGAGCGAGGCCGAGGCCACACCCCAGCAGTACCTGCTGCTCGTGGGCGGCCTGCGGGCGCTGTCCCGCGGCGATCACGCGTCGCGGGCGATCCTCGACTCCTACCTGCTGCGCGTCATGGCGCTCTCCGGCTGGGCGCCGAGCCTGTCCGAGTGCGCGCGCTGCGGCACGCCGGGGCCGCACACGGCCTTCGTCGCCCAGCTGGGCGGGATGGTGTGTCCCTCGTGCGCACCGACCGGCAGCGCCCGCATCGGCGCGGGTGCGGTGCAGACGCTGGAGGCGCTCATGGCGGGGGAGTGGGCCGTCGTGGACTCCGCCCAGGCGGCGGACATCGCCGCGGCATCCGGTGTCATCGCCGCGTACACCCAATGGCACCTCGAGCGCGGAATCCGATCCCTGTCCCACCTGGAGGCCCCCCGGTGACGCCCAAGCCCTACACCCACCAGGACGCCGTCGCGTACCGCCCCGTCGACTGGACGGGACAGTATCCCCCGGCATTGCCCACGCGGGGCGTGCCGGAACACGTGGCGATCGTGATGGACGGCAACGGGCGGTGGGCCAACCGGCGCGGCCTGTCTCGCGTCGAGGGCCACCGCGCCGGGGAGGCCGCCCTGCTGGACGTCGTGGCGGGCGCCATCCAGGCGGGCGTGAAGCACCTCAGCGTCTACGCCTTCTCGACCGAGAACTGGACGCGCTCTCCCGACGAGGTGCGCTTCCTGATGGGCTTCAACCGCGACGTCCTCCACCGGCGCCGCGATCAGCTGAACGAATGGGGAGTGCGGGTGCGGTGGGCCGGTCGCAAGCCGCGACTGTGGGGGTCGGTGATCAAGGAGTTGCAGTTCGCCGAGCGGCTCACGGCCGACAACGACGTGCTGACGCTGACGATGTGCGTCAACTACGGCGGTCGCGTCGAGCTCGTCGACGCCATGCGCTCGATCGCCGACGACGTCGCGGCGGGGCGGATGAAGCCCTCCGCCGTGTCGGAGAAGGCCATCCGCCGGCGGCTGTACGTGCCCGACATGCCCGACGTGGATCTCTTCGTGCGCTCCAGCGGGGAGCAGCGCACGTCCAACTTCCTGCTCTGGGAGTCGGCGTACGCCGAGATGGTCTTCCTCGACACCCTGTGGCCGGACTTCTCCCGCGTCGATCTCTGGCGGGCCATCGAGCTCTACCACCAGCGCGACCGGCGCTTCGGCGGGGCGGTAGACCGCCCCGCCGAAGAAGCGCCCTCCCTCGCCGCGGAAGGATAGCCGCACGGGAATACATCAGGAGCGACCGTCGTTGCGCACAGATGTGACGGATGCCATCAAGATCGACGTGTGGAGCGATATCGCTTGCCCCTGGTGCTACATCGGCAAGCGCAACCTGGAGCGCGGGCTCGCGCAGACTGCAGCGGATGACGACGCGCCGAGGGTGGAGGTGGTCTTCCACTCGTACGAGCTGTCGCCCGACACCCCGGTCGACTTCGAGGGATCGGAGACCGACTTCCTCGCCGGGCACAAGGGGATGCCCGCCGAGCAGGTGCAGCAGATGCTGGACCGCGTCACGGGCATCGCGGCCCAGGCCGGCCTCACCTACCGCTTCGACCTGCTGCGTCACACGAACACCGTGAAGGCGCACGAGCTGCTGCACGCCGCGAAGGCCCAGGGGCGCCAGGCGGAGATGGCGGAGCGGCTCATGGCCGCGTACTTCGAGGAGGGCCGCCACGTCGGTCGCATCGACGACCTCGTCGAGCTCGCTGCCGAGGCGGGGCTCGACGCGGACGATGTCCGCGACGCCCTCGACACGCAGCGATACCTCTCCGACGTGCGCCAGGACCAGGAGCAGGCCCGCGCCTACGGCATCACCGGCGTTCCGTTCTTCGTCATCGACGGAACCTACGGCGTCTCGGGCGCACAGCCCCCGGAGGCGTTCGCGCAGGTCGCGCGGCAGGTATGGGCCGAACGCCGCACCGCGGCGGCCGAACCATCGGCCTGACGGGTCAGCCGGGCAGGTTCTCCTCGATCACCGCGACGATCTCCGGATCCTCGGGGATCACCGAGGGGCGGAAGCGGTGGGTGCGTCCGCCGGGCGTCAGCACGAACTTCTCGAAGTTCCAGAGCACGGGCCCGCGGGCGCCCTCCGCGTCGTCGGAACGCTTCAGCGCCTTGTACAGCGGCGCCGCGGATGCCCCGTTGACCTTCACCTTCTCGAAGATGGGGAAGCTCACGCCCCACGTCGTGGCGCAGTACTCGAGGATCTGCTCCATCGATCCGGGTTCCTGTCCGAGGAACTGATTGCACGGGAAGCCCAGCACAGTGAAGCCGCGATCGCCGTACCGTCGCTGCAGGTTCTCGAGCTGCTCGTACTGCGGGGTCAGGCCGCACTTCGAGGCGACGTTGACGATGAGGAGTACCTTGTCACCGAAGGCCCCGAGGGTCGTCTCCTCACCCTCGGCGGTGCGGAACGGGATCTCGCGAAGGGACAGGCCGGCATCCGTCGTCATCCGTCCACCATAATTCGCCGCCATCGCGCGAGGGCGGCGCGGAGGCGATCGGGTCTGGGAGAATGGGGGAGTGCCTGCCCCGACCGCTCTCGCCCCCGCGCTCCGCATCGGGCCGCTCGACCTGCAGGTCCCGGTCGTCCTCGCCCCGATGGCGGGCATCACCAACACCGCGTTCCGTCGTCTCTGCCGCGAGTACGGCGCCGGCCTCTACGTGAGCGAGATGATCACCTCCCGTGCGCTCGTGGAACGCAACGAGACGACGATGCGCCTGGTCACGCACCACGAGTCGGAGACGCCTCGCTCGATCCAGCTCTACGGCGTGGACCCCGCGACGGTCGCCGAGGCGGTGCGGATCGTCGTCGCGGAGGACCTGGCCGATCACGTCGACCTGAATTTCGGCTGCCCCGTGCCGAAGGTCACCCGCAAGGGCGGAGGCTCCGCCCTGCCCTGGAAGCTCGGCCTGTTCACCGAGATCGTGCGGCGGGCGGCGAGCGCCGCCGGCGACCTGCCGCTCACCGTCAAGATGCGCAAGGGCATCGACGACGACCACCTGACGTACCTCGAGGCGGGGCGTGCGGCGGAGGACGCGGGCGCTGCGGCCGTGGCGCTGCACGCGCGCACCGCCGCGCAGTTCTACTCCGGGACGGCCGACTGGAGCGCGATAGCGCGCTTGAAGGAGACGGTCACGTCGGTGCCGGTGCTGGGAAACGGCGACATCTGGTCGGCCGACGACGCCGTCCGCATGATGTCGGAGACGGGATGCGACGGGGTCGTCGTGGGACGCGGATGCCTCGGGCGGCCCTGGCTGTTCGGCGAGCTGGCCGCGGCATTCGGCGCCGACGCCTCCCGCGTCGACCCGACCCTCGGTTTCGTCGCGGCCGCCTTCCGGCGCCACGCCGAGCTGCTCGTGGAGTTCTTCGATGACGAGGGTCGCGGATGCCGGGACATCCGCAAGCACGTGGCCTGGTACTTCAAGGGATACCCCGTCGGCGGCGACGTGCGGGCGAGTCTCGCGACGGCATCCTCGCTCGCCGAGATCGACGCGCTGCTGGCCCAGCTCGATCACGACGCACCCTACCCGGGGGCCGCGGCCGAGGGGCAGCGGGGCCGCGCCGGCACCCCCAAGCGCCCCGCGCTGCCGGAGGGCTGGCTCGAGCACCGGGAGCTGGATGCGACCTCGTCGGGCGATCTCGCGGCCGCCGAACTGGATCACAGCGGTGGGTGAGGCCGCGGTGACCGCCGCGGGCTACGGTGCGGACGACGTGCAGCGTTTCCATCCGGAGCGCCACCGTTCGGAGAGGGACGACTTCGCGCGCGACCGCGCCCGCGTGCTGCACTCGGCGGCGCTTCGCCGGCTCGCCGCGAAGACGCAGGTGCTGAGCCCCGCGAGCCCGGCGGATTTCGCGCGCAACCGCCTCACGCACTCCCTCGAGGTCGCCCAGGTCGGACGCGAGCTCGCCACGCAGCTGAGCCTCGCCGCCGACGTCGTCGACACGGCATGCCTCAGCCACGACCTCGGGCATCCCCCCTTCGGCCACAACGGCGAGCGGGCGCTGAACGACTGGGCCGAGGGAATCGGCGGATTCGAGGGCAACGCGCAGACTCTGCGCATCCTCACCCGTCTCGAGCCCAAGGTCGTGGGATCGGACGGCGAGACGTTCGGGCTCAACCTCACGCGCGCGAGCCTGGATGCCTCGTGCAAGTACCCCTGGACGTCGGATCGTCCCATGCCCGATCCCGGCGGGCGCCTGAAGTACGGCGTCTACGCCGACGACGCAGAGGTGTTCGCCTGGATGCGGCAGGGCGCCCCGGGGCGGGTGCGCTGCCTCGAGGCCGAGGTGATGGACCTCTCCGACGACATCGCCTACTCGGTCCACGACTTCGAGGACGCCGTCACGAACGGATACCTCGATCCCCGGCGGCTGTCGTCGGTCGCCGAGCACGACGCGCTGGTCACCGCGATCCAGACGTGGGTGGGCTACGACTTCGCGCGCGACGAGCTGGATGACGCGCTGTACCGGCTCACCCGCATGGGCGAGTGGATCCCGTCGTTCGACGGCTCGCGGGCCGACCTCGCGAGGCTGAAGAACCTCACCAGCGACCTCATCGGCCGCTTTGCGCGCGCCGCCACGACGGCCACCCGCGAGGCGTATCCGTCCCGGTCGCTGACCAGATACGGCGCCCATGTCGTCGTCCCGCGCGTCGTCGAGGCCGAGGTCGCGGCGCTCAAGGGGATGGTCGGTGCCTTCGTCGTGTCGATCGAGGGCCGCAAGGAGCTCTACAAGGAGCAGCGCCGCATGCTCAAGCGGCTCGCGAGCGCCGTGTGGGAGGCGGGGCCGGGTCATCTCGCTCCGGTCTTCCGGCAGGACTTCGACGCCGCGACGGACGACGCGGCGCGTCGCCGTGTGGTGCTCGACCAGGTCGCGAGCCTGACCGACCAGGACGCGATCGCGTGGCACATTCGTCTCGTGGGCGATCTCGATGTGGCGGCCCTCGGCATCTGGACGCCGAGGGCCTACGAACCGGTATCCGTCGAGGCCCGGTGATGGCCGGGCTCATCCGGCAGGCCGACGTCGAGGAGGTCAAGGCCCGCACGAACATCGCCGACATCGTCGGCGAGCGCGTCGCACTCAAGCCGGCGGGAGTCGGATCGCTCAAGGGCCTGTGCCCCTTCCACGACGAGCGCAGCCCGAGCTTCCACGTCCGCCCGCAGCTGGGCTACTACCACTGCTTCGGGTGCGGGGAGTCGGGCGACGCGTACACGTTCCTCCGCAAGATGGATCACATGTCCTTCGCCGAGGCCGTCGAGCGCCTGGCCGCGCGGATCGGCTTCACGCTGCACTACGAGGAGGGCGGCGGTCCCTCACCGGCATCGAGCGGGCGTAGCCGCCTCTACGAGGCGAACGCGGCCGCGGCGGCGTACTTCCAGGGGCAGCTGACATCGCCAGAGGCCGAGGCGGGGCGCCGCTTCCTCGGCGAGCGCGGCTTCGATGCCGCCGCCGCGGCGCACTTCGGCGTGGGCTACGCCCCGCGGGGGTGGGAGGGGCTGACCAAAGCGCTGGGCGCGCAGGGATTCACCCGCGAGGAGCTCACATCCGCGGGGCTCGTCTCGCAGGGGCAGCGCGGGGTGTACGACAGGTTCCGGGGCCGCGTGGTGTGGCCCATCCGCGACGTCACGGGGCAGACGATCGGCTTCGGCGCGCGGCGCCTCTACGACGACGACAACGGCCCCAAGTACCTGAACACCCCCGAGACCCCGATCTACCGCAAGGCGCAGGTCCTCTACGGTCTCGATCTGGCCAAGCGGGACGTCTCGCGCGAAGACCGCGTCGTCGTCGTGGAGGGGTACACCGACGTGATGGCCTGCCACCTCGCGGGTGTCACGACGGCGATCGCGACGTGCGGCACCGCCTTCGGCACCGACCACATCTCGGTGCTGCGGCGCGTGATGGGGGACGACTCGGCCTCGGGTGAGGTGATCTTCACCTTCGACCCGGATGCCGCGGGCCAGAAGGCGGCGCTGCGCGCCTTCGCGGAGGAGAAGCGGTTCTCGGCCCAGACCTACGTGGCCGTCGCCCCCGACGGGCTGGATCCGTGCGACCTCCGCCTGGCGAAGGGGGACGGCGCCGTGCGCGCGCTCCTGAGCGGAAAGCAGCCGATGTTCGAGTTCGTCATCGACCAGCGGATCGCCAAGTTCGACCTGTCCTCGGTGGAGGGACGGGTCGGCGCGCTCCGCGCCGCGGCGCCCATCGTCGCCGAGATCCGCGACCCGTCACTGCGACCCGGCTACACCCGCGTCCTGGCCCGCAGGCTGGGGATGGACCTCTCCGAGGTGCGTCCGGCGGTCGAGCGCGCGGCGCGGGGGGAGGGGCGCGGGTCGTCCCGGTCCGAGCCTCCCCGCCGGGTCGGGGGGGCATCCGGCGGAGCGGAGGGAAATACCGCGCCGCCCGCGGTTCGGCTGCGCACGCTCCCGAACCACCCCGATGTCGCACTCGAGCGCGACGCGATCATGGCGCTGCTGCAGTACGGCCACTCGGTCCCCGAGGAGCTGCGGGCCCGTGCGCTCGGGATCGCGATGCGGCATCCGGCCCTCGACGCCATCCGCGAGGTGCTGCGGGATGCCGATCCGGCTCGACCCGGCTGGGCGCCGACGGCGGTCGACGCCGTGCGGGAGCCCTACCGGGCACTGGCGGCCGATCTCCTCGCGCAGCCCTTCCCCGCGATGGACGAGAGAGGAGCCCACGCGTCCGCGGTGTCGTTGGCGCGCCGCCTCGTGCTGCGGGAGTTCGACCGGCAGAAGGCCGAGCTGCTGGGCGCCGTGCAGCGGGTCCCCGCCGATTCGCCCGAGGGCCGTACTCTGCGCGTGCGGCTGCGCGACGTCGACGCCGAGCGCCACGCCTGGGCCGTCGAGGAGTGACACCGCTCGCCGGGAGTGGCACGTCCCCCCGCGGGAGGGCATGATGAAGAGTATGGTTCGTCGCCGCGAGACTCCGATGGCGGTCCTCGCCGATGATCTGTCCATCGACCACACCGACGGTTCGCGCCCGGGCGGGGGTCGCGCCGTCGACGGTGTCAGCTTCGCGCTGGAGCCCGGCGCATCGCTCGTGGTGCGCGGCGCGACCGGTTCGGGCAAGTCGAGCCTGCTCGCCGCCGTCGCGGGCCGGGGCGGTCCGGGGCTGAAGATCGTGGGCGGCGACGCCTGGGTGACCGGCATTTCCGTGCGTCGGCCGGGGCGGGCGCTGCGTCAGCTGACCTACTACACGGGATACCTCCCGCAGGGGGCCGGAGCCTCGCTGCCGCCGCGCCTGAGCGCCCGCGACATCATCGTGGATCCGCTCGTGAGCCGCGACAAGCGGGTGGCGCCGCGGGTGCTGGATCTGCGGGTCGCGACCCTTCTCGACGAGCTGCGGCTGCCGCTGGGCGCCGCGGATCGCTTCCCGTACGAACTGAGCGCCGGCATGCGGCAGCGCGTGGCGATCGCCCGCGCGCTCGTGCTCGACCCCCGGATCCTCGTGGCCGACGAGCCGCTCGCCAACCTCGACCTCGACGCGCGATCCGCCGTGCTCGGGGCGATCGAGCGCCGCCGCCGCGGTGCCGGCATGGCCTGCCTCGTCGCGACGAATGAGCCGGAGACCGCTGCGGCGCTGGATGCCGAGGTCCTCGTGCTGCGGCACGGGCACACGATCGCCCGCGGACTGCACACGGCGGTGAAGTGGTCGCCCCTCACCGATGCGGAGGCCGTGACCGTGTCGTGAGGTGTCCCCGGTCTTTGCTAAACTAGTCGGGTTGCCCGGAGCGATCCGGGCATGATCCTCCATAGCTCAATTGGCAGAGCAATCGGCTGTTAACCGATAGGTTCTTGGTTCGAGTCCAAGTGGGGGAGCTTTCTTCTCCGGTGGTTCGCGGCCCCTGCGGCGAGTACGCCGCACGTCGTACCGGATTCTCCCCGTGCGATACCGCGCCCTGGGACTGCTGCGCGCCGTCTCAACCCGCGGCGCGGCGTCCCTGCTGGGCGAGCGGGTCGTCGCCGATCATCCGCCACACCGTACGGGTGAGAGCGGGGTGCTCGATCGCGATCTGGCGCAGCACGCGGTAGTGGCGCACGTGGGAGGGCATCCGTCCCCCGTCGGCGATGATCGCGTCGGCCCTCAGCGTGTGGACGACCAGCTCGTCGACGGTCGGGATCTCCTCCATGAAGGCCCACGGATCCTGGCCTTGGCGCAGGCGCTCCTCGATCACGACACTGAGCTCCTCGGATGCCTCGGCGCGCAGCAGCTCGAGGCTGGCGCGTCGCTCGATCCGGATCTCGGTCATCAGAAAATCCTACGTCGCGATCCACACGGTCGCACCGTCACGCGTCCAGGTCGTCGATCCCCGGCATCCACGAGTTGCCCGGACGCCCCCAACCCCGTTTGCGGGCGATCTTCTGCGCGGACTTCCCGTCGGAGTCGCCGAGGCGGTCGACGTAGAGCACGCCGTCGAGGTGGTCGAACTCGTGCTGGAGGATCCGCGCCCGCCAGCCGTCGACCTCGATGCGCACGGCACGGCCCTCGAGGTCCTCGCCGAGAAGCAGGGCCCGGTCCGCGCGCCGCAGCGGGTATCGCTCGCCGGGGAACGACAGGCACCCCTCGCTCTCCGCGTCCGGGTCCGGGGCTCCCGGCTCAAGGGGAGAGATCCACAGGACGGGGTTGATCACCACGCCGCGCCAGGGCGCGCCCTCGTCGTCCTCGTAGCTGTAGACGAAGACGCGGGCGTCGACGCCGACCTGGGGCGCGGCGAGCCCGACGCCGGGCGCGGCATCCATCGTGTCGAACATGTCGTCGACGAGCCGGCGGATGTCGTCGTCGACGGTCGTGACGGGGGAAGCGGGGGAGTGCAGGACGGGGTCGCCCATGATCCGGATCGGGAGTACGGCCACGTCAGAAGCCTAACCGCCGCCCGCCAGGTAACCTCGTTCCGTGATGTGGGCGGGGTCGGTCGAGGACGTCGGAGAGCAGCTCGTCGGCGCTTTCCAGAACCCGGGCCTGCTGCTCGGCATCCCGCTCGCCCTCGCCGGAGCGGTCTTCATGTCCTTCGGCGCGCAGTACCAGCACCGCGGCGTGATGAAGGTCGAGCGCCTCTCGGGCCGGCCAGGCGCATCGGGTCTGACGATGCAGCAGCTGCGGCGCCTGCTGACCCGCCCCTCCTGGGTGGTCGGGAGCCTCATGCTCGGGATGGCGATCATCTGCCAGCTGGGTGCGCTCTCCGTCGCCCCGCTCATCGTCGTGCAGCCGCTCGGCGCGATCGCGCTCGTCGTCACGACCCTTCTCAACTGGCGCGTGAGCGGACACGCCCCCACCCGCCGGTCGCTCACCGCGATCATCGCGTGCGTGGGGGGCATCTTCGTCTTCGTCCTCATCGCCGCGATCTTCGCCACGGAGCGAACCCTCTCGCAGAGCGAGCTGGTCACGGTGCTCGTCATCCTCGGAGCCGTGACGCTCATGCTCCTGGTGCTGTGGCTGTGGCTGCGGCGCCGGATGCGTGCCCTCTTCTACATCCTCGCGGCGGGCGTGGTCTACGGCTTCGTCGCGACGCTGGCCAAGGTCGTCATCAAGCGTGTGCAGGCGGGTGACTTCGAGTGGCTCACGCTCCTGTGCCTGATCGCCCTTCTTGGCGCCACCGCCATCGGCGCGTACTTCGTGCAGACCGCGTATTCCGCGGGTCCGCCCGACCTCGTCATCGCCGGGCTCACCGTGATCGACCCCATGGTCGCCGTGCTGATCGGTCTTCTCGTGCTCGGCGAGGGAGCCGCGGCACCCCTGTGGGCGCTCATCGGCTTCGGGGTCGCTGGTGCCGTCGCGACGTGGGGGGTCATCTCCCTGGCGCGATTCCACCCGCAGATCGTCAGCGACTCGCAGGAGCTCCCGCTGCTGCGCGGCGGCGCCTCGGACGCCGTCGACCGGGACCTGCCCGGCTAGCACCGGGAGACCCGCTCGGCCGGATGCGAGAAGGAGGCGGGCCGCTCTCCGGCGGCCCGCCTCCCGTGGTGGGGCGGGTGGGACTTGAACCCACGATCGTCGGGTTATGAGCCCGCTGCCTTGACCAGCTTGGCCACCGCCCCGTTCGCGACACCGAGCCTACCCGGCGCGAGGGGAGGGCGTCGGCGGCACGATCACATCGCCATGCCGATGTAGGAGTACTTCACGAAGACCTCCGGCTCGAGCCCCGCCTCCTCGAGCACACCCTGCACGGCGGTGAGCATGTACGTCGAATCCCACCCGAGGTAGAGGTGGTGATCGTCATCCAGCGCCTCCCACTCCCCGTTCCAGGCCTGAGCCGGATACACCGGGCCTCCCCGGCGCTGCGTGTAGTTCAGCACGTCCTCCCGCGCGTCGGCCCACAGGCGCGTGAAGACGCGGTGGAAGAGGGCACGGACGTCGTACACCTCCCAGTGCTCGCCGCAGTACTCCGTGTACTCGAACTCGCGCTGCCATCCGCGCGGCCATCCGCGGCGTCGCTGGGCGTCGAGGATCGGGGTGAGGTCGTCGTCGTCGATGGCGGCGTCGGTGGGTCGCGGCCACACCTCGACGAACCGCGCCGCGAGCGCCGCCGCCCGCTGCGAGATGGCGGCGGTGCCCCACGCCTCCTCGCGCGCCACGTCGATCGTGAGGGGCACGCCGCTGCGGGCGTAGATCTTCCTCTTCTCCGGGAAGGACGCGTCGAAGGCCCGCTCCGCGAGGTCCTCCTCGAGGAGCGTGAGGTTGCCGAGCGTCGATGCGAGCGCCCGGTGGCTGTTCTGCTCGTCCTCCGTGTAGTCGGCCCAGCGACGCTGCCCGTCCCCGCTCCAGCCGTCGCCGGGGGAGAGCGGCACGATGTGATCGACCTGCAGGCTCGCTCCGGCCGCAGTGCCGGCCATCCGCGCCAAGACATAGGCCGCGTGGGGCAGGTCGGTGAACTTCAGGGCGACCCGCACACGCTGGTCGGACGGCGTGATGCGCGAGGCGGCGCGGCGCAGCGAGGCCTCGCCCTCCGCGCGTGCGCGGCACAGGCGTGCGACGAGCCGCCGGGAGTCCAGGCCGACCACCGCCCGGCGGATCAGCAGAGACTGCACGAGCTCGAGCGTGGAGAGCAGCGCCTGCCGCGACGTCACCCCCGCGTCCTCGTCGTGCAGCGCGCTCATCACCAGCGGCCGCATGGCCGGGCCGAGAGTCGCGAGCGCCGCGAGGTGGCGGCCCACCTCGGCATCCTTCGCCCTCTCGGGCTGCAGCAGCATCCCGTACATCCGGGAGTACTGCTGCCACTCGCCCACCACGCCCCGGAGCGTGACGACGTCGAGCCGCGGGAACACCTGCCGGAACGCGTCGTAGACGCTGTGCTCGCCGGGGACGCTGAACTCCCGGCCCGTCTTCATGACGAGATAGTCCCGCCAGAAAGCGCCGATCGACTCGCCCGTGTTGCGCTCGATCTCCAGCCACGAGCCGTCCTCGATCTCGCTCTGCTCGGCATGGGAGAGTCCCATCAGCACGTAGTTGTGGATCAGCTCGTGATCGCGCAGCGGCTCTCCGGTGGAGTTCAGGCTCGCGAAGATCTGCTGCGCATTCGCGGCGGCGCCGAGGGTGATGGCGACGTGCTCGAGCTTGCGCAGCCCCTGCCAGATGCGCGGCACCTCTTCGGCGTTGATCTGACTGCGGAAGAAGGCGTAGTTGTCGGCGAAGCGCGACGCTCCGCCGTCTCCCTGCTCGCGTGCGAGCACGAGCGTCTCGAAAGCCTCCTGCCACGCGCGATGGGGCTGCAGCTTGGTGCGCCCGCGATCGCCGGCGTGCATCAGCACGCGCTCGAGCTCCCCCGCGAGGGCCGGGTCGTCGTCGCCGATCGTGTGACGCAGCGCGGCAACGAGGAGCATGAGCGTCGTCACGCGCTGCTGCCCGTCGATCAGAACGAGGTCGGATGCCGCGTCGGTGCCGTCCGTCGAGGAGAGGACCGACCCGATGAAGTGCATGTGCCGCTCATCGGTGTCGGACACCGCGCGGATGTCGGAGAGAAGCTGCTCGCAGCCGCCGATGTCCCAGCGGTACTGGCGCTGGTAGACGGGGACGACGATGCGGGCGGGAGTCTGCTGGAGCCACGCCACGGTGTTGACCGCCGTCGCGTGGATGTTCGTCGCCGATGCCATGTGTCCTCGCTCGCTCCTCGCGGCGCACCCGACCCGGGCGGACGCGGACGCGGGCCCGCGCATCTCGGCTGCGCGGAGGACCCAGGCCCCCGGCATCCGGGCACACCGCGCTCGATCTTAATCGACGGCGATCCGCGGACGCGGCAGCGGATATTCACGGCCCGGGCTCCGGGGGTCGTTCAGGCGCCGGAGGTAGGCTTGCCTAAGTTGGGCCTGTTAAAACGTGCTGGCCCTCTGACGAAAGGCATGTCACCTCATGGGTTACATCAAATCCGCCGCCCTCGAAGAGACCGGCTATGTGGTGCTCGACTCCTACAACCAGGAACTCGACCCCAAAGAATGGCTCGATCTCGAGTACAACGATTGGAAGTCCTCCGGGGACACGCGTTTCGCGCCCCTCGCGAGCGCCTTCGGCGACATCGAGTGCAACGGGTTCTGGAACCACAAGCCGCCGCGCACCGACAAGGACGGCGTCTGGATCGACTCGCAGGTCGCCAAGGCTCCGAACCTCACCCGCCGCGCCCAGGAGCCGGGTGCCAACGTCGGCCGCTGCCGCGTGATCGAGCTGCAGCCCAACACCTACGCCGACTGCCTCTACAACCTGCACCAGGACGACAACAACCGCCTCAACCCCGACGGCACGGGCTGGGTCGTCCGAGGCTTCTTCAACCTCACCGACGACAAGGACAGTTACTTCGTGCTGCGCCACAACCGCACCGACCCCGAGGGCGAGGTGCGCATCGCACTGCCGGCCGGCGCGCAGCTGATCGTCGACACGCAGCGCCTGTGGCACGCGGCCACCCACCCCGGCGCCGAGCCCCGCTACTGCCTCATCACGTCGTGGACGTCCGGCCCCGAGCTCGACGCTTACATCGAGAAGTACAACGGCCGCTCGCACGTGCCGAGCGTCGAGGTGCCGCAGGACGAGCTCGACGCAGGTCAGGCCGAGCAGGCCCGCCGCCTCGCCGCCCGCGCCGCGTACTACGCCGCGAAGGGACAGGCCGAGAAGGTCGCGATGAGCGAAGCCTGAACCGGCCGCTTCGAACGCTCCCGGTGCGACGGGTTCCCCGAGAGGGGCCTGTTGCGCCGGGGGGCGTTGCGCTGTCGGCGTGGTGTTGTGATCACGCGCCCGCGCGGGGCATAATGGCGGCACAAACGCATATCCGTCGCTGATCCACATCCGCAGGTCGTAGGGGAAGACGCACCTGAAGAAACGGAAGTGGAAATGGCGACATCATCGGCGCGCGGAGTGATCTTCATTCACTCGGCGCCACGCGCGTTGTGCCCGCACCTCGAGTGGGCGATCGGCCGTGCCCTCGGACGAGCCGTGAATTTCGAGTGGGCGGAACAGCCGGTACTGCCCGGGTCCCGTCGTGCCGAGTTCTACTGGGAGGCCGCCGCCGGGACGGGCGCGGCCCTGGCCAGCGCGATCCGCGGGTGGGAGCACCTGCGCTTCGAGGTGACGGAAGACCCCACGCCGCGCTCCGACGGCGGGCGCTGGCTGCACACGCCCGACCTCGGCATCCACTTCGCCCAGACCGACTCGGCCGGCAACGTCGTCATCGGCGAGGATCGGTTGCGCTACGCCATGGAGATCGCGGCGGGGGATGCCCGGGAGCTCCAGCGGGAGCTGCAAGTCGCCCTCGGCTCCTCCTGGGACGAGGAACTCGAGCCCTTCCGCCACGCGAGCGACGACGCGCCCGTCGTGTGGCTCCACAAGGTCGGCTGAGCGCACCCGAGGGCATCCCCGCGAACAGGCGGCCCCGCCTCAGGCGGTCGCGAACGCCACGACGGCGTTGTGTCCGCCGAAGCCGAACGAGTTGCTGATCGCCAGCTGATCGCCCGCACCGAGATCCTGCGGGGATCCGGAGATGCGGAACGGCACCTCGGGGTCCTGCGTGGTCAGGTTGATCGTCGGCGGCGCCTGGCGCTGCCCGATGGCGAGAATCGTGAAGATCGCCTCGAGCGCACCCGTGCCGCCCAGGAGGTGTCCGGTCGAGGCCTTCGTCGCCGACACCGGGATCTCGTCGATGCGGGCGCCGAAGACGGCCCTGAGGGCCTGGTATTCGTTGGGGTCGCCCACGGGTGTGGACGTCGCGTGAGCGTTGATGTGCGTGACGTCTTCGGGCGACGCGCCCGCCATGTCGAGGGCGAGCCGCACCGCGCGGGCCGCTCCCTGCCCCTCGGGGTCGTTCGCCGTGATGTGGTAGGAATCCGCCGTGACGCCGCCGCCGACGACGTAGGCGTAGATCTTCGCGCCGCGCGCCTTGGCGTGCTCCTCGGTCTCGAGGATCAGGGCTCCGGCGCCCTCGCCCATGACGAAGCCGTCGCGGTCGACGCTGCACGGTCGCGATGCCGTCGCGGGGTCGTCGTTGCGACGGGAGAGGGCCTGCATCGACGCGAAGGACGCGACGGTGATGGGGTGGATGGCCGATTCCGTGCCGCCCGCGATGACGATGTCGGCGAGGCCGTCCTGCAGGTGCTCGACCGCGTTGACGATCGATTCGGTGCTCGAGGCGCAGGCGCTGGCGACGGTGCGGGCGAAGGCGCGCGCACCGAAGTGGAGCGAGAGATTACCGGCGGCGGCGTTCGGCATGAGCATCGGGACCGTCATCGGCATGACGCGCCGGGGTCCCTTCTCGCGAAGCGTGTCCCACGCGTCGAGGAGCGTCCACACGCCGCCGATCCCGGTGGCGAAGTCGACGCCCAGCCGCTCGGGCTCGACGTCGGGGGCGCCGGCATCCTCCCACGCCTCCATGGCGGCGACCATGGCGAACTGCGAAGCCGGATCGAGCCGCTTGGCCATGGGGCGTGCGAGGACCTCCTCCGGGCGCACCTTCGCCTCGGCGGCGAAGGTCACCGGAAGCTCATACTTGGCGACCCACTCGTGCTCGAGCGAGCGCGCGCCCGACTCTCCGGCGAGCAGGCCGCTCCAGCTCTCGGGTGCGGTTCCGCCCAGGGGCGAGCTCGCGCCGATACCGGTGACGACGATGCGGGGGGTGGTCATGACACGTAACCTCACGGGGAAAAGCGTTCTCCCGGGGGCGGGGCCCCCGGGAGAGACGACTCAGGACTGGTTGCTCGTGATGAAGGTGACGGCGTCCCCGACGGTCTTGAGGTTCTTGACCTCGTCGTCGGGAATCGTGACGCCGAACTTCTCCTCGGCGTTGACGACGATCGTCATCATGGAGATGGAGTCGATGTCGAGGTCGTCGGTGAACGACTTCTCGAGGGCGACCTCGTCGGCCGAGATGCCGGTCTCGTCGGTGATCAGCTCGGCGAGGCCCGCGAGGACCTCTTCCTGGGAAAGGGCCATTGTTTCTCCTTCTTTCGGGGAATCTGTGGGGTTGTGGCGTGTCAGGAGCCGCAGATCAGCCTAGTGCTCCGGTGCGGCGGCACCCGGGAGCACCACGACCTGGGCGCCGAAGACGAGCCCGGCTCCGAATCCGATCTGCAGCGCGAGCCCCCCTGCTACGTCGGGGTGCTCGGCGAGCAGGCGATGGGTGGCGAGCGGGATCGACGCGGCGGAGGTGTTTCCGGTCGTCTCGATGTCGCGCGCGACGACCACCGTCTCGGGGAGGCCGAGCTGCTTGGCGAACTCGTCGATGATGCGCATGTTCGCCTGGTGCGGCACGAACGCCGCCAGATCGGACGCCGTGACGCCTGCGGCATCGAGTGCCTGGCGTGCGACCTTGACCATCTCCCAGACGGCCCAGCGGAAGACGGTGGGGCCCTCCTGGCGCAGCGTCGGCCACGGCGCGGACCCGTCGCGGAACTCGATGAGCGTGTGGTTCATGCCCACGGCATCCGCCTTGGAGCCGTCGGATCCCCACACGGTGGGCCCGATCCCGGGGAACTCGCTCGGGCCCACGACCACGGCGCCGGCACCGTCGCCCAGCAGGAACGAGATGCTGCGGTCGGCGGGGTCGACGATGTCGCTGAGCTTCTCGGCGCCGACGACGATCGCGTACCGGGCGGCGCCGGCACGGATGAGAGCGTCGGCCTGCGCCACGCCGTACGCGAATCCCGCGCAGGCGGCGTTCAGGTCGTACGCGGCGGCGGGGTTCGCCCCCACGCGGTCGGCGACGATCGCCGAGACGGAGGGTGTCTGCTTCGGATTGCTGATCGTCGCCACGATGACGAGGTCCACGTCGGATGCGGGGATCCCGGCGCGCTCCACCGCTTCCGCGGCGGCGGCGGACGCGAGATCGATCGCGTCGGTCTCCGCCACCGCGCGTGTGCGCGTGACGATGCCGGTGCGTTGACGGATCCACTCGTCGCTCGAGTCGATCGGGCCGATCAGCGCCTCGTTGTCCACGACGTTCTCCCCGCGGGCTGCGCCGTAGGAGTAGATCCGCGTGTGGGCGGCGCCGGTGGGCTGGGTCAGGATGGGTGCGCTCACGCGGTCTCCTCCGCGAGCATCGCCACGGCGGGCTCGAGATCTTCGGGTGTCTTCACCGCGACGGCGGGGGTGCCGCGCAGTCCTCGCTTGGCCAGGCCGGTCAGCGTCCCCGCGGGTGCGAGTTCGATCATGCCGGTGATGCCGGCGGCAGCGAAGCCCGTCATGCACAGGTCCCAGCGCACGGGCGAGGCGACCTGCCCGACGAGGAGATCGAGGGCACCGCGGCCGGTGGTGACGGGCGCGCCGTCGCGGTTCGACCACAGCGTCATGGCGGGATCGGCGGGCTCGACGGCGGCGGCGGCCGTCCGCAGCGCCGAGACGGCGGGCGCCATGTAGGCGGTGTGGAACGCGCCAGCGACCTGCAGGGGCACGACGCGCGCGCCGCGGGGTGCCGATGCCGCGAGTTCTGCGAGGGCGGCGAGCGCACCGGCGGCGACGATCTGACCCGACCCGTTGTAGTTGGCGGGCGTGAGCCCGAGGCTCGTGAGCAAGGCGAGGACCTCGTCCTCGTCGCCCCCGACGACGGCGCTCATCCCGGTGGGCTCGAGGGCGGCGGCATCCGCCATCGCGCGGCCGCGGACTCCGACGAGCGTCATCGCGTCACGCGGGGCGAGCACTCCGGCCACGACCAGGGCGGCGATCTCACCGACCGAGTGACCGGCGGCACCGGTCGGCCGGGCGGGCGCTTCGGCGCCGAGGCGGTCGCTGAGCGCGCCCCACGTCAGGATGCCGGCGGCGACGATGAGCGGCTGGGCGATCTTCGTGTCGCGGATCGCATCGGCATCCCACTCGGTGCCGGCGGCCACGAGATCGACACCGGCGGCGTCGGAGAACGCCTCGACGTGCTCGCGCGCGCCGGGAAGGTCGAGCCAGGGGGAGAGGAAACCGGGGGTCTGTGAGCCCTGTCCCGGGCAGGCGATGACGATCACTGGACCAGTCTGCCAATCGGTCGGAGGAGGATTATGGACATCTACGACGAAGAAACGCCGGATCGCTTGTGGGATGCTGCAACCTGGGGCCTTCTGCGGGCCCCGTCGAGCGAGGTTACCTGACCGAGGATCAGGGCCGACTGCAGGATCAGCGCCTCCCGTGGACCGGTCGCGTCCCAGCCGATGACCTCGCTGACCCGCTTGAGGCGGTAGCGGACGGTGTTCGGGTGGACGAACAGTTCGCGCGCCGTCGCTTCCAGGGAGCGGCCGTTGTCGAGGTAGCTCCACAACGTCGTCACGAGATCCGCGGAGTGGGCCTGGAGGGGCCGGTAGATGCGCTCGACGAGCGTCTGCTTCGCCAGCGCGTCGCCCGCGAGGGCGCGCTCGGGAAGCAGGTCGTCCGCCTCGACGGGACGGGGGGCGTGCCGCCACGCGCGGGCCACGGCGAACCCGGCCAGGGCGGCGCGCGCGCTGGCGCTCGCATCCACGAGCGCGGGCACCGGGGGCCCCAGCACGAGGTGCCCGGGCCCGAAACCCGCCTCGAGCCGCGATGCGATATCGGGGAACGCGAGCTCCGCGGCGTGTTCCTCGCCGCGGTCATCCGGCTCAGATCTGCCCATGACCACGACGAGACGGGAGCCCTGCACCCCGATCAGCACGTCGACACCCAGCTTGCGGGCCGCGCGCCGGAGGTGGTCCACATCGAACTGCGGGGGAGTCGTGCCCACGAGCACGCATACCTCGCCGTGACCGTGCCAGCCCAGAGCCGCGATCCGGCTCGGCAGCTCGGCGTCGGCCTCGCCCGAGAGGATCGAGTCGACAACGAGCGCCTCGAGCCGCGCGTCCCACAGGCCGCGGGCCTCCGCCGCGCGGGCGTAGACGTCGGCGGCGGCGAAGGCGACGTCGCGGGAGTACTTGAGGATCGCCTCGCGCACGCGCCCTCCTCGCCCCGCGACGCGCTCCTCCGTCACCTCGACCGTGACGCGGATCAGCTGCAGGGTCTGCTGCAGGCTCACGCTGCGCAGCAGCTCACGCGGAGCGGCCGCGAAGATGTCCGCGGCGATCCAGGGCGTGGCATCCGGGTCCTCGTACCACTGGATGAACGAGGAGATGCCCGCCTGGGCGACGAGGCCGACGGCCGATCGTCGCCCAGGCGGCATCTCCCGATACCAGGGGAGCGTGTCCTCCAGCCGCTTGAGGGTCGCGGTGGCCAGATCCCCCGAGATGCGCCGCAGCCAGGCGAGCGTCTCGGCCTTCTGATCGGGCTCCGCAGTTCCCGTCACGATCGGGCTCAGCTCTCGCCGCCGGCGTTCCCGGTGGTACCGGCGGTGACATCGTGCAGGCGGTACTTCTCGATCGCCTGTCCGATGAGGGCACGGTCGACGGCGCCTTCCTGGGCGAGCGCCTGCAGCGCGCGCACCACGATCGACGGCCCGTCGATCTTGAAGAACCGGCGTGCCGCGGCACGCGTGTCGGAGAACCCGAAGCCGTCCGCGCCGAGCGTGAAGAAGTTGTGCTTCACCCAGGGGCGGATCTGGTCCTGGACGGCGTGCATGAAGTCGCTGACCGCGACCACGGGACCGGGGGCGCCCGCGAGCTTCTGCGTGATGTACGCCTCGCGCGGCTCCTCGTCGGGGTGCAGGTAGTTGTGCTCGTCGGCTGCGAGACCGTCGCGCCGGAGCTCGGTCCACGACGTCACCGACCACACGTCCGCCGCGATGCCCCAGTCCTGGCGGAGAAGCTGCTGGGCTTCGATCGCCCACGGCACTCCGACGCCGGACGCGAGGAGCTGCGTGCGCGGTCCGTCGCCCTCGCCGACGGAGACGCGGTGGATGCCGCGGACGATGCCCTCGGCATCCACGCCGTCCGGCTCGGCCGGCTGCACGATCGGCTCGTTGTAGACCGTCAGGTAATACATGACGTTCGGGTCGGGGTGCTCGCCGCCGTACATACGCTCGATACCGGAGCGCACGATGTGGGCGATCTCGTACCCGTAGGCCGGGTCGTACGACACGGTGGCGGGGTTCGTGGAGGCCAGGAGCTGCGAGTGGCCGTCGGCGTGCTGGAGGCCCTCGCCCGTGAGCGTCGTGCGGCCCGCCGTGGCGCCGACGACGAAGCCGCGCGCCATCTGGTCGCCCGCCGCCCACTGGGCGTCGCCGGTGCGCTGGAAGCCGAACATCGAGTAGAAGATGTAGACCGGGATCAGGGGCTCGCCGTGGGTCGAGTAACTCGTGCCGATGCCGGTGAACGCCGCGACGGCGCCCGCCTCGTTGATGCCGACGTGGAGGATCTGGCCCTGCGGGCTCTCCTTGTACGCCAGCAGCAGCTCGCGGTCGACCGACGTGTAGTGCTGACCGTGCGGGTTGTAGATCTTCGCCGTCGGGAAGAACGCGTCCATGCCGAACGTGCGCGCCTCGTCGGGGATGATCGGCACGATCCGGTGACCGAAGTCCTTCGCGCGGAGGAGGTCCTTGAGCAGGCGCACGAACGCCATGGTCGTGGCGACCTCCTGCGTGCCGGAGCCCTTCTTGGGCAGGGCGTAGGCCTTGTCGTCCGGCAGGGTGAGGCCCACGTGCGTGGACCGCCGCTCCGGGATGAACCCGCCGAGGTCCTTGCGACGCTCGAGGAGGTACTGGATCGTCTCGTCCTGTGTGCCGGGGTTGTAGTACGGCGGCAGGTAGGGGTTCTCCTCGAGCTGGGCGTCCGTGATGGGGATGTGCATCGCGTCGCGGAAGAGCTTCAGGTCGTCGAGGGTCATCTTCTTCATCTGGTGCGTCGCGTTGCGCCCCTCGAAGTGCGGACCCAGGCCGTAGCCCTTGATCGTCTTGGCGAGGATCACGGTGGGCTGGCCCTTGTGCTCCATCGCCGCCTTGAATGCCGCGTAGACCTTGCGGTAGTCGTGGCCGCCGCGCTTGAGGTTCCAGATCTGCTCGTCGCTGTAGTCCTTCACGAGCGCGAGGGCCCGCTCGTCGCGGCCGAAGAAGTTCTCGCGCACGTAGGCGCCGTCCTCCGCCTTGAACGTCTGGTAGTCGCCGTCGGGCGTGACGTTCATGAGGTTCAGCAGCGCACCGTCGGAGTCGCGGGAGAGCAGATCGTCCCACTCGCGGCCCCACACGACCTTGATGACGTTCCAGCCCGCGCCGCGGAAGAAGCTCTCGAGCTCCTGGATGATCTTGCCGTTGCCGCGCACCGGCCCGTCGAGCCGCTGGAGGTTGCAGTTGACGATGAAGGTGAGGTTGTCGAGCCCCTCGTTGGCGGCCACCTGGAGCTGACCGCGGCTTTCGACCTCGTCCATCTCGCCGTCGCCGAGGAACGCCCAGACGTGCGAGTCGCCGACATCCTTGATGCCGCGGTTGGTGAGGTACTTGTTGGTCATCGCCTGGTAGATCGCGTTGATCGGTCCGAGCCCCATCGACACGGTCGGGAACTGCCAGAACTCCGGCATCAGGCGCGGATGCGGGTACGACGGGATGCCGTTGGGCGCCGCGGACTTCTCCTGGCGGAAGCCGTCGAGCTGCGCCTCGGACAGGCGCCCTTCGAGGAAGGCGCGGGCGTACGTGCCCGGCGAGGCGTGGCCCTGGATGAAGATCTGGTCGCCCCCGGAGGGGTGGTCCTGGCCGCGGAAGAAGTGGTTGAAGCCCACCTCGTACAGCGCCGCGGACGACGCGTAGGTGGAGATGTGGCCGCCGACCCCGATCCCGGGACGCTGCGCGCGGTGCACCGTGATCGCGGCGTTCCAGCGGATCCACGCGCGGTAGCGCCGCTCGATCTCCTCGTCGCCGGGGAACTCCGGCTCGTTCTCCGGGGCGATCGTGTTGATGTAGTCCGTCGTCGGCACCATCGGCACGCCCAGGTGCAGATCGTGCGACTTCTTCAGCAGGCTGAGCATGATCTCGCGACCCCGGCCGTGGCCCTTGGCGTCGACGAGCTGCTGCAGGGACTCCTGCCACTCCGAGGTCTCTTCCGGATCGCTGTCGAGCGCGTCCTGCGAGTACGGGTCCTGGTCGTGAACAGTCACGCGGTGACCTTTCTGCGTGCCGGCAGGTCATGCCGGGGAACCGGGTCGGTGGCGTGGGGACCTTTGTCGGCACCCCACAAAAAGCGCACCGCGAACAGCCTAGCCAGTTCCGAATGCCCCGGGGTGCACGGGCCTAGACTGAACGGAGGGGCCTTTAGCTCAGCTGGTAGAGCGCCACGTTTACACCGTGGATGTCGTCGGTTCGATCCCGGCAGGGCCCACGTGAATGCCGCACCCGCCGACCAGCGTCGCCTCCTCGAGATCGCCGACGCGGACGCCCGCACCCGGCAGGCCGAAGCCCTGCGCCGCACGCCGCCGCAGGCGGCCCGTGTGCAGGAGCTCCTCGCCGCCCGCCAGACCCAGTCCCACGAGCTGGCGCTGCGCTCCGGTGCTCTCGACGACCTTCGCGCCGAGCTCGCGCGCGTCGAGAGCGACGTGCGCGTGGTCGATGCACGGCGCTCGCGGGACGCGGAGCTGCTTCGCACCGTCTCCAACCCGAAGGATGCCGCGGGGCTCGAGCATGAGCTCGCCTCCCTCACGAAGCGCAAGAGCGACCTCGAGGACGCCGAACTCGCACTCATGGAGCGTCTCGAGGCCGCCGAGTCTGCGGTCGCCGAGCAGGAGGCGCTCATCGCCGAGACCAACGCGGAGGGCGCGCGTCTCTCCGCGGAGGCGAAGGCCGTCGTGGCCGAGACGACCGCGCTCCTCGAGCAGCTCGCGCGGGACCGCGCCGCCGTCGCCGGCTCCGTTCCCGCCGCGTTGCTCGCCATGTACGAGCGGCTCGCGGCGCGTGGATCGGGCGCAGCCCTCCTGCGCGCCCGCACCTGCGGCGGCTGCCACATGGTGCTCTCGGGCACCGACCTGCAGGCGATCCGCGCGATCCCGGTGGACGAGGTGGCGACCTGCCCCGAGTGCGGGTGCATCCTCGTGCGCACGGAGGAGTCGGGTCTGTGACCGACGCGTTTTCCGGCACGGACGGCGCTCCGGCGGCGGCGTCGACCCCGGCCGAGCTGATCGTCGAGGCGGACGGCGGCTCGCGCGGCAATCCCGGTGTGGCCGCGGGCGGCGCCGTCGTGATCGACGCCGCGACAGGCGCGGTTCTGGCCGAGATCGGTGTCGACGTCGGTATCGCCAGCAACAACGTGGCCGAGTACAGCGGACTCATCGCGGGGCTGCGCGCGGCCTTCGAGATCGCCCCGGCGGCGCGCGTGCGCGCGCGGATGGACTCGAAGCTCGTCGTCGAGCAGTTGTCGGGGCGCTGGAAGATCAAGCACCCCGCGATGCAGCAGCTCGCCCGCGAGGCCCACGAGGTGATCGCGGGACGACCGGTGCAGCTGGAGTGGGTGCCGCGTGCGGACAACGCGCGCGCGGATGCTCTGGCCAACGAGGCGATGGACCGGCGTGAGAGCTTCCGCCGTGACCTCGCCGTCGACTGACGCCGCCCGATTCCTCGTCGTCGGACTCACGGGGCGCGACCTCGTCGCCCTCGTGTCCCTCGATGGACGAGGTCGGGAGACCGGTCGGCGATCCGTCGCGCGTGACGACGTCGCCGACGTGCTCGGCGGCGCCGGATCGGGCGAGACGACGGCGCCCCGGATCGTCTGGGGGGACACGGCGCGCTGGTATCGCGACATCCTGGCCCGGGGGCGGCGCGTCGAGCGCTGCCACGACCTGCGGCTGTGCCACGCGATCCTCGCCGCGGCCGCGCACCGCCCCGGCGGCGTCCCCTTCGCCCCGGCTGCCGCCTGGAGCGTGGCGTCGCACGTGCCGCTGGAGGGTGCGCCCGACGCACTGTTCGAGATCGACGACGCGCCCGGGTCGGTGCCGCAGGGGATCGACGACGCCCTGGCCGAGTTCGCGCGTCAGCTCGACGCGCTGTCGATGCCGGGCGCGGGCGGGCTGCGCCGCCTCGTCGCCGCCGTGTCCGTCGGCGCGCTGATCGGTGCCGAGATGACCGCGGCAGGTCTGCCCTGGGACGCGGTCGCACACGACGGCATCCTGCGCACCGTCCTCGGTCCGCGCCCTCCGGCCGGAGGCGTTCCCTCTCTGCAGGCCGCGCTCGGCGCGCGCGTGCGTGAGCTGCTCGGCGACCCCGCCGTGAGCCTGGACTCCCAGCCGAAGCTCCTGCGTGCGCTGCATCGTGCGGGGGTTCCGGTGCAGTCCACCGGACGATGGGAGCTGCGTGAGCACCGGCATCCCGCGATCGAGCCGCTCATCGAGTACAAGAAGCTCGCCCGTCTCGCCTCGGCGAACGGGTGGGCGTGGCTGGACGAGTGGGTGCACGACGGGAGATTCCGACCCGCGTACGTGCCGGGAGGCGTCGTCACCGGGCGGTGGGCGTCGAGCGGGGGCGGCGCACTGCAGATCCCGCGATTGCTTCGGCCCGCCGTCCGTGCCGACGAGGGGTGGCTGCTGGTCTGCGCCGACGTCGCGCAGCTCGAGCCCCGCGTGCTGGCCGCGATGGCGGGCGATCGGGCTATGGCGGATGCCGCCCGGGGCGCCGATCTGTACGCGGGCATCGTCGAGCGGGGCGCCGTGACGACGCGCGACGAGGCCAAGGTGGCGATGCTGGGAGCGATGTACGGGGCGACGAGCGGCGAGAGCGGGCGCCTCGTCCCCCGGCTGCGGCGAGTGTTCCCCCATGCCATGGCGCTCGTCAACGCCGCGGCGGCGACGGGGGAGCGGGGCGGCGTCGTCACCACGTGGTGGGGTCGCACATCGCCGCCGCCCTCCCACGAGTGGCGTGCGTTGCAGTCTCACGCGCACTCCGCCGATGCGGGCCCGGCCGAGGAGGCGATCGCGCGCCGCGCCGCGCGTGATCGCGGGCGGTTCGCGCGCAACTTCGTCGTCCAGGGCACGGCTGCCGAGTGGGCGCTGGTGTGGCTGGCCGACCTGCGCGCGCGACTGCGACTGCTCACCGCGGCGCCCGGCACACCGTCCGCGAGCGCCTCCGGGCCGGCCTTCGCGCACGTTCCCCACCTCGTGTTCTGGCTCCACGACGAGGTCATCGTGCACACCCCGGAGGCGCTCGCGGAGCCCGTCGCCGGCGCGGTGAGAGAAGCCGCGGCATCCGCGGGTCGGCTGCTCTTCGGCGATTTCCCGATCGACTTCCCTCTCGATCTGCGGGTGTCACGCACGGCGGGCAAGGGGTGACGACGACGGCGGGCGGCTAGACTCGCACCTGCGAATGGGTCGGCTGGACGGTCGCGTGGCGCGCGAGCGCACCGAGGAACGTCCGGGCTCCACAGGGCAGGGCGGTGGGTAACACCCACCCGGAGCGATCCGCGAGACAGTGCCACAGAGAGCAGACCGCCGGGGGAGACCCCGGTAAGGGTGAAAGGGTGGTGTAAGAGACCACCGGGGCCGTGGTGACACGGCTCGCACGGTAAACCTCGCCCGGAGCAAGGCCATACAGGGGATGTTGACGCGGCCCGCCGAGTCCCCGGGTAGGCCGCTGGAGCGGCACGGCAACGTGTCGCCGAGAGAGATGACCGTCCACGGGGCGCGAGCCCCCGGACAGAACCCGGCGTACAGGCCGGCCCATTCGCCCGACCTCATCGATCGGCCTCGGCGCGTCGGTACGGGCTGCTCGCCGCGCGAGCGTCAGTCTCCCGCGAGGGAGGCGGCGCCGATGATGCCGGCGCTGTTGCGGTGCACGGCCGGGACGATCGGGGTCGTCAGCTCCAGCAGCGGCAGGAAGCGATCGTGGTGCTTCGAGACGCCTCCGCCGACGACCAGCAGGTCGGGGGAGAAGAGGAAATCCACGTGGTCGTAGAACTTCTGCAGCCGCTTCGCCCACTTCTCCCAGCTCAGCTCGTCGCGCTCCATAGCGGAGTACGCCGCGTACTTCTCGATCGAATCGCCCTTGTAGCTGAGGTGCCCGAGCTCGGTGTTGGGGATCAGCATCCCGTCGTAGATGAAGGCGGAGCCGATGCCGGTGCCGAGCGTCGTGAGGATCGTCAGCCCGTCCTGTCCGCGGGCGGCGCCGTAGCGCACCTCGGCGATGCCCGCGGCATCGGCGTCGTTGACGAAGTGGATGCCGCGGCCCAGACCCTTCTCGAAGAACTTCTCGGCCTCGAATCCGATCCACGCATCCGACACGTTGGCGGCGGACATCGTCGTGCCGCGCTTGACGATGGCGGGGAACGCCACGCCGAGGGGCAGGTCTCCCTCGACGCCGGGGAGACGCTCGAGCACCTCCTGGACGGCGGTGAGCACGTCGTCCGGGGTCGCGCCCTCGGGCGTGTCGACTCGGATACGATCGCTCGTGAGCTCGCCCCGCTCGAGGTCGACGATGCCTGCCTTGATCCCGGTTCCGCCGATGTCGACGCCGACAGCGCGGCTCACCTTCTTGGCCATGCGTTCCAGCCTATCGGGGGTCGCACGCGTGATCAGTAGGATCGAGACCATCACCGATCGAAGGGGAGCCGCGTGTCCGACAGCGATGAGAAGTACTGGTACAACCTCACCACGGGCCAGGTGGAGCGGGGATACGTCTCGCCCGCGGTCGATCGCGCGGGGCCGTTCGATTCGGCCGAGGAGGCTGCGAGGGCCCCCGAGCTGCTGAAGGAGCGCGCTCGCGCATGGGCCGAGGACGAAGCCCGCGACGACGCCTGGGGCTCAGGGTCGACGAACGAATCCGACGCGCCCCGCTAGGCTGGGAGCGGCATCCGGACGAGTAGTAGGGAAGCATGGACAGGCAGCGCGATTTCGTCTTGCGGACGATCGAGGAGCGGGGCGTCAAGTTCGTCCGGCTGTGGTTCACCGACGTCATCGGCACCCTCAAGTCGGTGGCGATCGCGCCCGCCGAGGTCGAGGGCGCCTTCTCCGAAGGGCTCGGCTTCGACGGGTCGGCGATCGAGGGCCTGACCCGCACCTCGGAGTCGGACCTGCTCGCCCTGCCCGATCCCTCGACCTTCCAGATCCTTCCCTGGCGGGGCGAGATCGATCCGACCGCCCGCATGTTCTGCGACATCGCGACGCCCGACGGACAGCCGGCCGTGGCCGATCCCCGCCATGTCCTCAAGCGCGCGCTCGCCCGGGCGGCCGAGCGCGGCTTCACCTTCTACACGCACCCCGAGATCGAGTTCTACCTCCTGAAGTCCTCGACCTACGGCCAGGGCGGGCCGGAGCCCGTCGATTCAGCCGGCTACTTCGACAACGTCCCGGGCGGCACCGCCCACGACTTCCGCCGCCGCAGCGTGCGCATGCTCGAGGATCTCGGCATCTCCGTCGAGTTCAGCCACCACGAGGGCGGGCCCGGCCAGAACGAGATCGATCTGCGCTATGCCGACGCGCTTGCGACGGCCGACAACATCATGACCTTCCGCACCGTCATCAAGGAGGTGGCGATCGAGCAGGGCGTGTACGCGACGTTCATGCCCAAGCCCCTCTCGGGGCAGCCCGGAAGCGGCATGCACACGCACATGTCGCTCTTCGAGGGCGATGTGAACGCGTTCTACGAGGAGGGCGCGGAATACCAGCTCTCGAAGGTGGGGAGGCAGTTCATCGCGGGCCTGCTGCGGCACGCCAACGAGATCTCCGCGGTCACGAACCAGTTCGTCAACTCCTACAAGCGCCTGTGGGGCGGTGACGAGGCGCCGAGCTTCATTTGCTGGGGCCACAACAACCGCTCCGCGCTCGTCCGTGTGCCCCTGTACAAGCCCAACAAGAGCCAGTCGTCGCGAGTGGAATACCGCGCCGTGGATTCCGCGGCGAACCCCTACCTCGCGTACGCGCTCATGCTCGCCGCGGGCATGAAGGGGATCGAGGAGGAATACGAGCTGCCTCCCGAGGCCGAGGACAACGTCTGGTCGCTGACCGACGGCGAGCGTCGCGCGCTCGGCTACGCGCCGCTTCCCGCGAGCCTCGATCAGGCCCTGTCCTACATGGAGGAGAGCGAGCTCGTCGCCGAGACCCTCGGCGAGACGGTGTTCACCTATGTGCTGAAGAACAAGCGGCGCGAGTGGCAGCAGTACCGTGCGCAGGTGACGCCCTTCGAGCTGCAGAGCAACCTCGAGATGCTCTGACCCGCGGCACCATGTCGCAGCTTGCGCGCTCGTCCGGCCTCACGCATCTCGCGCGGCTGGGGTTCAGCGATCTGTCGCGCGCGGACGAGGCCCTCGCCGAGCTCGAGGAGGCCACGGGGGTCGACCGGTCGGTGTGGCTCGCGGACACGGCACGCGCCGCCGACCCCGACGAGGCCGTCGCCTGCCTGAGGGATGTCGCGCGGCGCGACGCGGGACCGGTGCGTCGCGCTCTGTCCGATGACGCGCGGCGCCCGGCGGTGTGGGCGCTCTTCGGCGCCTCCCAGGGGTACGGCACGTTCTTCCTGCGCCATCCGGCCGAGCTCGACGAGGTGCAGGCTCCCGGGCCGCTGCCGACGGCGGAGGAGATCACCGCCCAGATGCGCGAGGCGATCGGCTTCTCGGACGGCTTCGCCGCCGACGGCACGGAGAGCGCCTGGGTCGCGCTTCGCGTGCGCTATCGGCGCATCGTGGCGCGTGTCGCGGTGCACGACCTCCTCTCGCCCGACCCGGTCGAATCCGTCCGGGCGGTGTCGGCGGTGCTGGCGGATGCCGCGGGCGCCGCTCTGGACGCGTCTCTCGCCGTCGCCCGCACGCGCATCAGCTCGCGCGGGACGGGGGCGGCGCTGTTCGCGCGGGAGGACGTCGCGGCGACGCGGCTCGCGATCATCGGGATGGGCAAGACCGGAGCGCGCGAGCTGAACTACGTCTCCGACGTCGACGTGATCTTCGTGGGCGGAGCCGAGGACGACGACCGCGAACGTCTCGGGGAGAGCCGCGTCGTCGACATCGCAACCCGCCTCGCCGTGCAGACGATGCGCGGGATCTCGGAGGTCGAGATCGAGCCGCCCCTATGGGAGGTCGACGCGAACCTGCGCCCCGAGGGTAAGCAGGGTGCTCTCGTGCGCACGCTCGAATCCCACGTGTCGTACTACGAACGCTGGGCCAAGACCTGGGAGTTCCAGGCGCTGCTGAAGGCGCGACCGATCGCGGGCGACGCGGACCTGGGTCGTGCGTATGTGGATGCCGTGGGCCCCAAGGTATGGACCTCGGCCGCCCGCGAGAACTTCGTCGACTCGGTCCAGCGCATGCGTGAGCGCGTGACGGAGCATATCCCGCCCGGCGACGTGGCGTACCAGCTCAAGCTCGGGCCGGGAGGCATCCGCGACATCGAGTTCACCGTCCAGCTCCTGCAGCTCGTGCACGGACGGGACGATGAGCTCATCCGGCAGCGGAGCACACTCGACGCGCTCGATGCCCTCGAGGCCGGCGGCTACATCGGCAGAAGCGACGCCACCGTCTTCGCCCATGACTACCGGCTGCTGCGTCTGCTCGAGCACCGGCTCCAGCTGGCCCGGCTCTCCCGCACCCACCTGATGCCGCGCGACGACGAGGCGCGGCGGGTCCTCGCGCGGGCAACGCGACTGGCGGACTCCGGGGAGGCGGTCTGGCAGCTCTGGGAGTCCGTCAAGCGCGAGGTGCGCGAGATCCACGTGCGGCTGTTCTACCGGCCGCTGCTGTCGGCGGTGGCGGCGCTCCCCGATGAGGAGCGGACGCTGTCGACGGCTCAGGCGCACGACCGGCTGGCCGCCATCGGCTTCCGCGACCCCGCCGGTGCGCTGCGCACGATCGGGACGCTCACGAGCGGCATAAGCCGCAAGGCGTCAATCCAGCGCCACCTCATGCCCGTCATGATCCGGTGGTTCGCCGACGGCGTCGATCCCGACTACGGGCTGCTCGCCTTCCGTCGGATCAGCGAACGACTCGGGGACACTCCCTGGTTCCTCGCGACGCTGCGCGACTCGGCCGGCGCCGCCGAGCGGTTGACCCGCGTGCTGTCGGGGTCGCGATACATCGGCGAGCTGATGGAATGGATCCCCGAATCCGTCGCATGGCTCGACGACGACGCAGCTCTCGTCCCGCGCACCGGTGTCGCGCTGCAGCAGGAGGCCCGAGCGATCCAGACCCGGCACGCGACGATCGACGACGCGATGCGTGCCGTACGCGCCTTGAGACGCCGCGAGCTGCTGCGCACGGCGATGGCCGCGGTGCTCGGGGTGCTGACGATCGAGCAGCTGGCGGCGAGTCTCACGACGATCACCGAGGTCACGATCCAAGCCACCCTCCGCGCGGTCCGGCGCGAGGTCGTGCCGCCCGAGGACGACGACCTCGACTTCGCGATCATCGCGATGGGGCGGCTCGGGGGAGCGGAGCTGGGGTTCGGCTCCGACGCCGACGTGATGTACGTGTACCGCCCCGAGTCCGTCGACCCCGAGCGGGCGAGCGCGCTTTCGCTCAAGATCGTCCACGAGCTGCGCCGCGTCTCGGAGGATCACCGGCTGCCGCTGGACCTCGACGCCGATCTGCGGCCCGAGGGGCGCAACGGCCCGCTGGTCCGCTCGCTCGAGGCCTACGCCGCCTACTACCGTCGCTGGTCGGTCTCGTGGGAGGCGCAGGCGCTGCTGCGCGCGCGGGGGATCGCGGGGTCGGTGAAGCTGATCCGCGCCTTCATGGATCTCGCCGACGAGGTCCGCTACCCCGAGCACGCCGATCCGCAGGGTATCCGCGAGATCAAGCGCATCAAGGCCCGCGTGGAGACCGAGCGGCTCCCCCAGGGCGCGGACCGGGCGCGGCACCTCAAGCTCGGACCGGGGACGCTGAGCGACGTCGAGTGGTTCGTGCAGGTGCTCCAGCTGCAGCACGCCCACGCGTACCCCGGCCTGCGCACGACCTCCACTCTCGCCGCCCTGAGCGCGGCGGTGGATGCCGGCCTCGTCCCGGCGTCCGCCGGGGAGCGGCTGGCCGAGGCCTGGCACCTCGCGACACGACTGCGCTCCGCCAACACGCTGCTGTCGGGGCAGACGAGCGACGTGCTCCCGACCGACCGACGCCAGCTGGACGGAATCGGACGGATCCTCGACTACCCGCCCAGGTCGGCGAGCGCGCTCGAAGAGGACTATTTCCGCGCGACCCGCCGTGCGCGTCGCGTCTTCGAGCGCCTGTTCTTCGGCTGATGCCTCGGGCGCGGGGAGGACGGGGCGCCGTCACGCAGCCGAGTGCGCAGCATCCACCAGCAGGCTCGTCGTCGCGTCATCCAAGCGCGGCATCGTGTCGACGGGAACCGCGAGCGCCTGGAGCGCACGGCTCAAGTAGTTGCGCACCGACGCGGCCAGGGTGATGTCGACGATCTGTCGATCGGTGAAGCCCGCGCGACGCAGGCCGGCCGTGTCGTCGTCCGTCATCGATGCGGAGTCGGTGGACAGCCGGTAGGCATAGGCGAACACGGCGATGTCGCCGGCGGGCAGCACGCCATCCGCTTCTCCGCGCAGCAGCAGTCGGAGCTGATCTCGGTCGAGCAGACCGGCGTCGAGCGTCTTGCGCCCGTGGGCGAGCAGGCAATGTCGAGAACCCAGACCCAGAGCGGCGCCCAGGGTGGCGATTTCGTAGGTGCGGAGTCCGATGGAGGAGACGATCGTCTTCACCAGCCCCTCGAAGGCGCGGTACGCCTCCGGGTTGACGGCCATCGCGCGGGTGTGCGCGAATACGAACCCGTCGGCGGAGACGTCGTCGGCGTAGATCTCTGCGACGAGTCCGTCGGCGTCCTCCGGAGACGGGGTGTCGATGATCACGGCATCCTCCTCTGACGTGGTGTGCGCGGTGCCGAAAACTCTAGGGCCATCGCCGTGCAAAGGCGATCCGTCGGAACGGAAAGGCCGCTCGTTCGCGGCGAAGACGTGCACCTGCCATAGCGTGGGTGGGGACGAAAGGACGACGATGTCTGCACACCCCCTGCCCTACCCGCTTCGCGATCCCCGCAGCACACCCGAATCACGCCACGGAGCACCGCCGGCCCCGCGGCAGGAGACCCGGCCCGGGATGCTGATCGATCGCGACGTCGAGGTGCCCACACGGGCCGGGCGAACGGTGCAGATCGATGTCTACCGTCCCGAGACGGGGGATCCGGCCGGCGTGCTGATCGCCTGGTCGCCCTACGGCAAACACGACCCCGCGCCGATCGGCCAGATATACCCGGCCAGCGGCGCGAAGCCGGAATGGATGAGCGATCTCACGACCTTCGAGGGCCCCGACCCGGTCTTCTGGGTGCCCCGCGGCTATGCGGTCGTGATCGCGGACATCCCCGGCACGTGGTACGCGAAGGGTCCGGCATCCTATGTCTCGCCGGAGGAGGCGGAGGACTTCGCCGACCTCGTCGAGTGGGCGGGGATCCAGCCCTGGTCGAACGGTCGCGTCGGCCTGACGGGCGTCTCCTACCTGACGGTGGCGCAGTGGCGCGTCGCCGGCCTCAATCCGCCCCATCTGGCGGCGATCAACCCGTGGGAGGGCTGGTCGGACACGTACCGGGAGGTCGCGCGCCACGGCGGCATCCCCGAGACATCGTTCTGGCCCTACATCTGGGAGCGGTGGGGAGCCTCGACCGGGCCGATCGAAGACCTGGAGAGGGAGGACCGCGAGCACCCCTTCTTCGACGACTTCTGGGCGTCGAAGGCCGCCGACCTCGAGGCCGTGACGGTTCCCGCCTTCGTCGTCGCGTCGTGGACGGACCAGGGACTGCATACGCGGGGCACCCTCGAGGGGTTCCGCCGCATCTCGTCGCCGCAGAAGTGGCTGTACGTGCACGGTGCGAAGAAGTGGGCCGAGTACTACAGGCCTGAGATGGTGGAGATGCAGGCGGCGTTCTTCGACCACTTCCTCCTCGGCCGCTCGACCGAGGTCACCGACTGGCCGCCCGTGCGGCTCGAGTTGCGCGAGCGGTACGGGCGGGGCACGTTCGTCGAGGGGACGAGCTGGCCGCTGCCCGACGTGACGTATCGCACGTTCCACCTCGACGCCTCGACCGGAACGATGTCGACCCGACCCGTGCAGACTGAGTCGACCGCGACCTACCACGGCCTCGGTGATCCCTTCGTCCCGTCACGGGTGGTCTTCGAGCACCGGTTCGAGGAGGCGTCCGACATTGTCGGCCATGCGCGTCTCACGCTCTACGCCGAGGCTCCGGACGCCCCGGACATGGACGTCTTCGTCGGCCTGTTCAAGCGAGACACGGGGGGAGAGATCGTGCCCTTCGCCTACTACGCGCAGTTCGAGGACGGACCTGTCGCCCTCGGCTGGCTCCGCGCGTCGCACCGGGAACTCGATCCCGAGCGCTCCACCGACTACCTGCCCGTGCTCGCCCACCGGCGCGGTCTGCCGCTCGAGGCTGACGGGGCGACCCGGCTGGACATCGAGATCCTTCCTTCCGGAACGCGCTTCGCGGCGGGGGAGAGCCTCGTGCTCGTCGTGCAGGGTCACGACATCAAGCACTATCCGAAGCCTCTCGTGTACGCCCGTCACGAGACCGACATCAACCGCGGCCCGCAGGTGCTGCATACGGGCGGGCGCTTCGACGCGCGGCTGACCGTTCCGGAGCTGCCGGCGGACGCACCGGTCACGCGGCGGCGCGACGGCGCCTGACCCTCACACGAGCACAGCCCCTCCGAACCGGCGGCTCGGAGGGGCTGTGCGTTCTCGTCAGGTCAGACCCCGAAGTACAGCTCGTACTCGAAGGGGTGCGGGCGCTGCGCGATGGGCTGGATCTCGTTCTCGATCTTGTACTCGATCCAGGTCTCGATCAGCTCGGGCGTGAAGACGCCGCCCGCGAGGAGGAACTCGTGGTCTGCGCGGAGCGCCTCAAGCGAGTCGAGCAGCGAGTTCGGAACCTGCGGGATGTTCTTGGCCTCCTCGGGGGGAAGTTCGTACAGGTCCTTGTCGACCGGCTCGTGCGGCTCGATGCGGTTCTTGATGCCGTCGATGCCGGCCATCAGCTGAGCCGCGAACGCCAGGTACGGGTTGCCCGAGGCATCCGGCGCACGGAACTCGATGCGCTTCGCCTTGGGGTTGGTGCCCGTGATCGGGATGCGGATGGCCGCCGAGCGGTTGCCCGCCGAGTAGACCAGGTTGACCGGCGCCTCGAAGCCCTTGACCAGACGGTGGTAGCTGTTGAGCGTGGGGTTGGTGAACGCGAGCACCGCGGGAGCGTGGGCGAGGATGCCGCCGATGTACCAACGGGCGATGTCGGACAGCCCGCCGTAGCCCTTCTCGTCGTAGAACAGCGGCTTGCCGTCGTTCCAGAGCGACTGGTGGGTGTGCATGCCCGAGCCGTTGTCGCCGAAGAGCGGCTTGGGCATGAAGGTCGCGACCTTGCCCCACTCGAGCGCCGTGTTCTTGACGATGTACTTGAACTTCAGGATGTCGTCGGCCGCGTGGACCATCGTGTCGAAGCGGTAGTTGATCTCCGCCTGACCGCCGGTGCCCACCTCGTGGTGCGCGCGCTCGAGGACCAGACCCGCCTCGATCAGCTTGGTGCTGATGTCGTCACGCAGGTCGGCCTGCTTGTCGACGGGGGAAACGGGGAAGTAACCGCCCTTGTAGGGGGTCTTGTTGGCGAGGTTCCCGCCCTCCTCGACGCGGCCGGTGTTCCAGGCGCCTTCCTCGGAGTCGACGGAGTAGAAGCTCGAGTTCTGCTTCACCTCGTAGCGGACGTCGTCGAAGATGTAGAACTCGGCCTCGGGGGCGAAGAACGCGGTGTCGGCGATGCCGGTGGAGGCGAGGTACTTCTCGGCCTTCTTGGCGACCTGACGCGGGTCCTTGCCGTAGATCTCGCCGTTGCGCGGGTTGTAGATGTCGAACACCATGATGAGCGTCTTGTGCTCACGGAAGGGGTCGAGGTACGCGGTCGAGACATCGGGGATCAGCTGCATGTCCGACTCGTGGATGTTCGCGAAGCCGCGGATCGAGGAGCCGTCGAACAGCTGACCGACCGTGAAGAACTCTTCATCGACGGTCGAGGCCGGGATGTTGAAGTGCTGCTGCACACCAGGGAGATCCGTGAAGCGGATGTCGAGGAACTTGACGTCCTCGTCCTTGATGAACTTCAGCACCTCGGAAGAATCGCGAAACATTCAGACTCCAGAGGTTGGGCTTCGGGTACTGCCGCCCTCGTGACAGAGGGTCCCTTGGAACCTACCGAGGGGGCGTTGCCCGAGGGTGACACGTATGTTTCCGGCATGTTACACGGGGCTGGATACGCTGAGCGAATGACGACCTCCGACGCCGACGACTATCCGGGCCGCCGCCTGGGTCTTCCCCGCGAGGGTGCGGGCTCCATCGCTCGCCTCGGCCGGCGGGTCGGCGCCCTCTTCATCGACTACGGCGCCTCGTACCTGATATCCGGATTCTTCGCGTACGACCCGTTGGCGATCTTCGCGATCTTCGCGATGACGCAGATGCTCTTCATCCCGACGCTTCAGGGCAGCCCGGGACACCGCATCTTCGGTCTCCGGGTGCAGCGCGTGGGCGGCGGATGGGCCGGTCTGTGGCGGCCGATCCTCCGCACCGCACTGCTCATCCTCGTCATCCCGGCCGTCGTGTGGAACTCCGACCAGCGCGGCCTGCACGACAAGGCCGCGGGAACCGTGCTTGTGCGCGGCTGATTCAGCGAGGGCGGGGCGCTCGCACCTTGGTGGGGTCGATCCCCTTGGGGATCGGAAGCGACGCGAGTCCCTGCGAGACCGAATCCAGGCGCTTCAGCACGGCACCGATGGTCGCCTTGTCGAGCTTCTTCGGCAGCGACTTGACGGTCTTCGCGAGGTCCTTGATCGGCACCTCGCCCTCTCCGTGGCCGACGTAGAAGACGTGGACGGGCACGCCGTGGGCGACGCGGGCGATCTTCGACCTCTCCTCGCCCACGAGCCGTGCGAGGCGTCCCCTCGCACCCTCGCCGACGATCACGACGCCCCCGCGTCCGACAGCGCGGTACACGGCGTCCTGCGTCTTCGGGTTGATCCCGATGGGGGTGTCGGAAGCCGTCCAGCCACGTCCGAGGAACGTGGAGACCACGTGCCCGGTCGCCCCCGGCATCCCGTCGAGTTTCACGTACATGGCCTTCGTGGACAGGCGGGTCATCGTCATCAACGACGCGAGGATCCCCGCCAGCAGGCCCGTGATGGCCCAGAGGAGGACGGTCCACCACTGCACGGGCTGGATGAGCAGGCCCAGCAGCACACCCAGCCCGACGCCCACGACGAGGATTCCCACCAGGAGCCACGGAAGGAAGCGGAACTGCTGCTGGGTGAACGTGTAGAGACTGCGAATCTGCGAGAAGAACCCGGGACGCTTCTCGGGCGCGGTGCTGCGTGCTGCCATAGAGACAAGAATACGTGGCGGCGACTGCGGTGTCCGTCCCGCACCCTTCTGCGCAGCGCGGGCGTACGCCGGCTTTCCACCGGCTGGCCCGTCGGCCACCCGCGCCGCGGGTGCGATCGCGCACACTCGGCTCGTGGACTCCTCGACGCCTGACACCGCCGATCTGCTGGACGCGGGGTGGCGCGCCGTGCGCCGGGTGGCTCCTCCCGAGGCGCCGTTCCCGGCGGTCCTCGCGCGGCTCGGCGACGAGTGCGCGCATCTGGTCGACGCGCGTGCGCTCGACGGCTGGCGCGGGTGGGACGCCCGCGGCGAGCACGTGCTCCGCCCGATCGACGTCGTGCGCCGACGCGACGGCCACGACGTCGTCCTCCCGTGGTGCGTGGAGACCGTCCACGGCTTCCTCGACCGACGGGAGCGGGCCGGCGTCCCGTTGGCGGCCGGCGAGCAGGTCACGCTGGCAGTGGGCCTGCTCCGCGGTCATCGGGCGGCCGCCGCGCACGGCGGCCGCTGGTGGCTGACCATCGACGGCTGCCCGGTCGTCGTTCCAGTGCTGCCGTCGCAGGCGCCGGAAGAAGCCGGGACGCCCCGGCTGCTGGAGCGCATCGCCGACGGCGCCGGGACGGCGGCGGCGCGGTCGCTGCGAACCGTCGCGTCTGCGCTGGATTCGTCATCGCCGACCGAGCTGGAGGGGGTGCTGTTCGCCCTCGCCGACGGAGAGGCGCTGCGCCTGGATCCCGCCGTCCCCCGGCGGGTGCACGCGCTCGACGCCGTCATCGCCCGGCCGGAGCATCCCGCAGATGGGGCCGAGCCCTCGCCGGGGGTTGTGCGCGGCATCCTTCGTCGCTACGTGGACAGGGGCCTGGGCGATGCAGTGGGGTCGGCCTTCGACGACACGCGCACGGCGCTGACGCGCCTGGGACGGGCGCTGCGCCGCCCGTGGCTCGCGGCCGCGGCGGTGGCCGGTGTCATCGTCGTGGGAGGCCTCGCGTGGCCCGCCGCGGCCGGCCCCGAGCCGGGCACCGCGCATTCGGGGGACGACCCCACGGCCGCCGCCTCAGCGGCGGCGGCGCCGGATGTCGGGGCGGGCACAGGTGCCGACGCCGACGCGGATCGTGCGCCCGCGGATCCGGCGTCGCCCGGGGCGGGGGATGCCGGGGGCGAGGTCGTGCGGACGACATCCCACCTGCTCGAGACGCGTCTGTCCTGCCTGCGGGGCGGCGCCTGTGCCGTCTACGCGGAGGCGCCCGCCCTGTTGCCGTCCGACGGGGGAGCCGCCGATCTCGCGGAGGACGACAGGGAGCTGACGCTGCTCGACGATCTGGGCGGCGTCGCCGTCCTGCGCGTCGATCCGTCGGACCGGGGGAGCGACCGTCCGGGCGCCCTGATCGTCGTCGTCAGAACGACTCAGGGGTGGCTCCTCCGCGACATCCGCGCGGTGGAGCCACCCCCGTGACGTGCCGTCAGACGCCGAGCGACGCGGCGAAGTCCGCGGCCTCCAGACGGGCCTTGACGGCGCCGAGGAAGCGCGCGGCGTCCGCGCCGTCGATGATGCGGTGGTCGTACGACAGCGCGAGGTAGACGTACGAGCGAACCGAGATCGCCTCGACGCCATCGACCTTCACGATGCCCGGACGCTTCACGACGGTTCCGGTGCCGAGGATCGCCGACTGCGGCAGGAACACCACGGGGGTGTCGAAGAGCGCGCCGCGGGATCCGGTGTTGGTGAGGGTGAACGTGCCGCCCGCGAGCTCGTCGGGCTTCAGCTTGTTCTCGCGCGTGCGCGCGGCGAGGTCGGCGATCTCGTGCGCGATCTCGGCGAGGTTCTTGCTCGCGGCATCACGCAGCACCGGCGTCAGCAGGCCCCGCTCCGTGTCGACGGCGATCGAGAGGTTCTCGCTGGGCGGGTAGACGATCTTGTCGCCGTCGACCGTCGCGTTGATCACGGGGAAGGCCTGCAGGGCCTCCGCCGCGGCGAGCGCGAAGAACGGGAGGAACGAGAGCTTGTCGCCGGTCTTCTTCTGGAAGTCGGCCTTGACCTGGTCGCGGTAGGACGCGAGCCGGGTGACGTCGACCTCGACCACGGTCGTGAGCTGGGCGGTCGCCTGCATCGAGGCCACGGCGCGCTCGGCCAGCACCTTGCGCAGACGCGACATCGGCTGCGTCGTGCCGCGAAGCGGAGAGACCTCGAGGGCGGGGGTGGAGGGCGCGTCCTGCTCGGGGGCGGATGCCGCGGGCGCGGACGCCGCGGCGGCAGCCTGCAGGACATCCTCCTTGCGGATGCGTCCCCCCACGCCGGTGCCCTTCACGGTGGCGAGGTCCACGCCCTGCGACGCGGCCAGGCGGCGGACCAGCGGGGTCACGTACGTGGGGCCGTCTTCGTCGTTCGAGCTGTCGTTCGCGGGCGCGGCGGTGGCGGGGGTCTTTTCGGGCTCCGGCGCCTTCTCCGGCTCGGGGGCCTTCTCGGCCGCCGGCGCCTGCTCCGGCTCGGGGGCCTTCTGCGGGGCCTCGGACGCGGGAACGTCCTCGTCCACCGGCTTCTCGGTCGAGGGAGCCTCGGGCTCGGCCTCCGTCGGCGCCGACTCCTCGGGAGCGGCGGGGGCGGCGGGTGCGGGGGAGCCGCTGCCGACGCGGGCGAGGACGGCCCCCACGGCGACCGTCTCGTCCTCCTGGGCGACGATCTCCTGGAGGGTGCCCGCAACGGGTGAGGGGATCTCCGTGTCGACCTTGTCGGTGGAGATCTCGAGGAGCGGTTCGTCCACCGCGACGTCATCGCCGACCTGCTTGAGCCAGCGCGTCACGGTTCCCTCGGTCACGCTCTCGCCGAGCTCGGGGAGCACGATGTCCTTGGCGTCCGAGGATGCGGCGGAAGACGACTGCGGGGCCGGTGCATCTTCCTCCGCCGGAGCCTCCGCCTCGGCGGGGGCCTCCTGCGCCGGAGCCTCCTCCTGCGCCGGGGCTTCCTCGGCGGGGGCGGGCGACTCGGACGGCGCGGAACTGCCGTCGCCGATCTTGGCGAGCAGTCCGCCGACCTCGACGGTCTCGTCCTCCTGGACGAGGATCTCCTCGAGGATGCCGCTGACCGGGGACGGGATCTCGGTGTCGACCTTGTCCGTGGAGATCTCGAGCAGGCCCTCATCGGCCGTCACCTCGTCACCGACCTGCTTGAGCCAGCGGGTGACCGTTCCCTCGGTGACGCTCTCTCCGAGCGCGGGGAGGACGACGGATGTGCTCATGACGATGTCTCCTTAGGCGATGCTGTCGTGTCTAGCTTAGTGACGGGTCTGGGGCGCGAGGGGTCAGAGCGCATGGAGGGGGCGGCCCGCCAGGGCGAGGAAGGCCTCCCCGAGCGCCTCGCTCTGGGTGGGGTGGGGGTGCAGGAACGGGGCGATGTCCTCGGGATGGGCCTCCCACCCGACCACGAGCTGCGCCTCCGCGATCAGCTCGCCGGCGCGGGAGCCGATCATGTGGACGCCGACGACGGGACCGTCGACGCGCCGCACGACCCGGACCGACCCGGACGTGCCGAGGATCTCGCTGCGCGCGTTGCCGGCGAGGTTGTAGTCGTAGGTCTGGACGGCGTCTGCGCCATAGGTCTCGGCGGCCTGCGCGGCGGACAGTCCGACGGACGCGATCTCCGGCTCGCTGTACGTGATGCGCGGGACCGTGCTGTCGGGCACGACCGGAGGGTGGTGGCCCGCGATGCGCTCCGCGACGGCGATGCCCTGGGCGAAGCCCCGGTGGGCGAGCTGAAGGCCGCGAACGATGTCACCGACGGCCCACACATGGGGTGCGCTCGTGCGCAGCGTGTCGTCGACCCGGACGAAGCCGTCCTCCAGCTCGACGCCGGCCTGCTCGAAACCCAGCCCGTCCGTGGCGGGCGCGCGCCCGACCGATACTAGGAGGTAGTCGGCGCTCAGGGACTCGCCGGTCGCCAGCGTGACGGTGACGGCGTCGGAGGACGCGGAGCACTCCGTCACCGCGGAACCGACCGACATCCGGATGCCGCGGTGGCGGAAGGCCCGCTCGAGCCCCTTGCTCATCGCCTCGTCCTCGCCGGCGACGAGGCGAGGCAGCGCCTCGACGATCGTGACGTCGGCACCGAGAGAGCGCCACAGCGACGCGAACTCGACGCCGATGACACCGCCGCCGAGGACGATGACGCTGCGCGGGATCTCGGGCAGCTCGAGCGCGTCCTCGCTCGCGAGGATCCGGCCGCCCCGCTCGATACCCGGCAGGGTGCGGCTGCGCGCGCCGGTCGCGAGCACCACGTCGCGGCCGCGGTAGACGTCGTCGCCGACGCGGACGGACCGGTCGCTCTCGAGAAATCCCTCGCCGGCGACGGTCGTGATGCCCCGGGCCGAGAGCAGACCCTGCAGGCCCTTGTACTTCTTCGCGACGATCCCCTCGCGGAAGGACCGCACGACCGCGGCGTCGATGTCCTCGAGGTGGGCGGTCACCCCGGTCTGCGAAGCGCTGCGGACCGTGTCGGCCACCTCCGCGACGTGGAGCAGAGCCTTCGTGGGCACGCAGCCCCGGTGCAGGCACGTGCCGCCGACGCGATCCTTCTCGACGATCGCGACGGACGCGCCCAGTTCCGCGGCGCGCAGCGCGGCGGCGTACCCGCCGCTGCCGCCCCCGAGGATCACGACGTCGAAGGAGTGCTCGCTCATGCCGGTGCCCCTTCGAGGAGGGCGATGAGCGAACGGACCGTCGCGCCCGTCGGTCCCTTGTCGGTGACGCCGTAGGGCGCGCCCTTGTTCATCCCGACGTTCGCGATGTCGAGGTGCACCCACGGGATGCGGGCCGCGTCGTCCTCGTCGGAGACGGTGCCGACGAAGTGCTGGAGGAAGAGCCCCGCGAACAGGGTGCCGCCGGCGGGGTCGCCGATCTTGGCGTTGGCCAGATCCGCGATCGGCGAGTCGAGGTCGTCGCGCATGTGCTCGGGAAGGGGAAGGGGCCACGCGAGCTCGCCGGCACGCGCGGCGGCGTCCAGATACTCGCGGACGCTGTCGTCGTCGCCCATGACCCCCGCGTGCCGCGTGCCCAGGGCGATCGTGATGGCGCCGGTGAGCGTGGCGACGTCGACGATCAGGTCCGGCCGATCGCGGGATGCCGCTACCAGGCCGTCGGCGAGCACGAGGCGACCCTCGGCATCCGTGTTCAGCACCTCGATCGTCGTGCCATCCAGCGCGGTGAGCACGTCGCCCGGGCGGGTCGCGCGGCCGGAGGGCATGTTGTCGGCCACGCACAGGTAGGCGGTGACGCGGACCGGCAGGCGTCGCTGCGCCGCGGCCGCCAGCACGGCGAGCACGGTCGCCGCCCCGCACATGTCGTACTTCATGCCGACCATCGATGCGGCGGGCTTCAGCGACAGCCCGCCCGTGTCGAAGGTGATGCCCTTGCCGACGAGCGCCACGTGACGGGTCGCCCGCTCGGGCGCGTAATCGAGCGTGACGAAGCGCGGTGGCCGGTCGGAGCCGCGGCCCACCCCGAGGATGCCGCCGAAGCCGCGCTCGGCCATCTCGTTCTCATCGAGCACGGTGACCTCGACGGGCAGGTGCGCGACGGCCTCGCGAGCGCGCTCGGCGAGGTCGTGCGGGCCCAGCCGGTCGGCGGGGATCGAGACGAGGTCGCGCACGAGGGCCACGGCCTCCACCCCGGCGCGCGCCGCGGTGACGTCGGATTCCGCGACCGTGTCGGGGGCTACGATGCGGATCGATCGAGCGCGCCGCTTGGCATCCTTCTTGTAGGTCTCGAACGTGTAGCCGCCGAGTCCGGCGCCTTCGGCGATCGGGCGCCACCGCGCCCCATCGGCCCGTGGCGCGGCCAGCAGCACCTTCTCGACGGATCCGAGGGCGCGGATGCCGGCGGCGGCGGCATCCCGGAGCGCGCCGTCCCCGGGGTTCGCGCCCGTCCCGGCGCAGGCGATCGTGCCGGCCGACAGCGGCACGCGCACGAACGATCCGGATGCACCGGAGAAGACGAGTTGTCGAAGAGCCCCGGCCAGCCCCGGCCAGTCCGAGAAATCCTCTTCCGCCGACAGGGGCGGCAAGAGCAGGAGCAGGGTTTCCCCGGGTTCGGGGGAGACGGGCAGGCTCGCGGGCGAGAGGTCCGGCGTCGGCATCCCCCCAGCCTAGGCGCTGACCCGACGCCCCGACGCGGGGTGCCGGGCGTGTTCGCCTGGAGGGGAAGCCGCCTCGGCGAGCGCGCCGCACTCGTAGAGTGGACGCATGCCCTGGTCCGTAGATCTGCACGTCGACATCGGGGATCGACCCGAGATCCCCGCCGGTCTTCCGCTCGTCATCGCACTGACCGGCTTCACCGATGCGGGTTCGGCGGTGTCGCAGGTCGTGGATGCGCTGCGCGAGAGCGTCGACAGCCGTCCCGTCATCCGCTTCTCCAACGACGTCCTGCTCGACTACCGGGCCCGTCGCCCGGTCATCTCCTTCGACCAGGATCATCTCGAGGACTATCGGCCGCCGCGCCTCGAGCTGGCGCTGGCGCGCGACCTCATCGGCCAGGAATTCCTCACCCTCACGGGCTACGAGCCCGACTTCGCCTGGGATGCGTTCGTGGACGACGTTTTGGCGCTTGCGGCGGAGCTGCAGGTGGCCTCGGTCACCTGGGTGCACGCGATCGCGATGCCCGTGCCGCACACACGCCCGATCGGAACGACCGTCAGCGGCAATCGCGCGGAGCTCATCGAGGCTCATTCGGTCTGGCGGCCCCGCACCGAGGTGCCGGCCACGGTCGGTCACCTGCTCGAGATGAGGTTCGTGGAGCGCGGGACGCCCACGGCGAGCTTCGTGCTGCTCGTGCCGCACTACCTCGCCGACGCCGAGTATCCCGCCGCGGCCATCCGAGCGCTCGAGAGCATCACGATCGCGAGCGGTATCGCGCTGCCGAGCGAGACCCTGCGTGAGCAGAACCTGGGGTTCCTCGCGAAGGTGGAGGAGCAGATCGCCGCGAACGACGAGCTCGGCACCATGCTCGAAAACCTGGAGACGCGCTACGACCAGTACGTGCAGGGCTCATCGCTGCGGGCGACCTCCGATGACATCGACGAGTTCGATCTGCCGAGCGCCGACGAGCTCGCCGCGGAGCTGGAGCGCTACCTCGCCACGCGACCCGGAGACGACGACAAGCGGCCCGGTCGGGGCTGACGGGAATCCTCACGGGGCGGGCGACGTTGACAAGAGGTGTGTCGGTCCCGCCGACGCAGTGTGTCATAATGGATGATCCGACCCGTTGTCAACCACGAATGCCTTGTGCAGGACTTGACAAGGGTCTTACCTGTGTCCGAAAACCAACCAATCGCGCCACCGGGGTGACCCCCGAAGCGCGACGGTGAAAGGCTAACCGTGACCCCTTCCCGGACGACCACCAAGGAAGCCGTCGAAGAGACCGACGAGGCGACCACGCCCGTGCCCGCCGTGACGAAGCCCAAGGCGGCCGCCAAGAAGCCCGCCGCCAAGAAGGCCGCGCCGGCCAAGAAGACGGCGCCGAAGGATTCCGAGGAGGACGTCGAGGACGACGTCGACGGCGAAGAGATCTCGGTCGAGGAGTCGGCGGACGACTCCGACGACTCGCCCGCGACGCCGGCCGCCGACTCGGCCGACTCGGACGACGACGAAGAAGAGGACGCCGCGCCCAAGAAGGAGGCGACCGAGTCGCTGCCGACGGGCGCCATTGTCATCTCCTCGAGCGACGAGGACGACGTCCCCGTGTACTCGACCACGATCACCGGCGCGACCGCCGACCCCGTCAAGGACTACCTGAAGCAAATCGGCAAGGTCCCGCTGCTGAACGCGGCGGAAGAGGTTGAGCTCGCGATGCGCATCGAGGCGGGCCTGTTCGCCGAGGAGAAGCTGTCTCAGCTGAGCGACGCCGAGAAGCGCACCCAGCTGGGCCGCGACCTCACGTGGGTCGCGAAGGACGGCCAGCGAGCCAAGTCGCACCTGCTGGGGGCGAACCTGCGCCTCGTCGTCTCTCTCGCCAAGCGCTACACCGGGCGCGGCATGCAGTTCCTGGATCTGATCCAGGAGGGCAACCTCGGTCTCATCCGAGCGGTCGAGAAGTTCGACTACACGAAGGGCTTCAAGTTCTCCACGTACGCCACGTGGTGGATCCGTCAGGCGATCACGCGCGCCATGGCCGACCAGGCCCGCACGATCCGCATCCCCGTCCACATGGTCGAGGTGATCAACAAGCTCGCGCGCGTGCAGCGCCAGATGCTGCAGGATCTGGGCCGCGAGCCCACGCCCGAAGAGCTCAGCCGCGAGCTGGACATGACGCCCGAGAAGGTCATCGAGGTGCAGAAGTACGGCCGTGAGCCGATTTCGCTGCACACGCCCCTCGGCGAGGACGGCGACAGCGAGTTCGGCGACCTCATCGAGGACACCGAGGCGGTCGTGCCGGCGGATGCCGTGGGCTTCACGATGCTGCAGCGCCAGCTCGAGTCGCTCCTGGACTCGCTCAGCGAGCGCGAGGCGGGCGTCATCCGCATGCGCTTCGGCCTCGGCGACGGTCAGCCGAAGACGCTCGACCAGATCGGCGACACGTTCGGCGTGACGCGCGAGCGCATCCGCCAGATCGAGTCGAAGACGATGGCCAAGCTGCGGCACCCGTCGCGCTCCCAGTCGCTGCGCGACTACCTGGAGTAAGCGGTGCTCGACGCCATCGGCGTGGCCGCGGGCCGCGCCGTGCAAGCGGTGCTGCGCGCGCGGGGCGGCAAGGGCAGCGGCGGTCCGGGGCTGGTGACGAACCGGATCGCCCCCGGCCTGCTGCCGCGCGTGCTGGCCTCGTTCCCGGGCGGCCTCGTCGTCGTCAGCGGGACGGCGGGAAAGTCGACCACGACCAAGATGGTCACAGCCGTCCTGCGCGCGCACGGGTTGCGGGTCTTCACGAATTCGTCCACCGCCAACCTCCCGCAGGGAATCACGTCGGCCGTGCTCGACGAAGGCGACTGGCGCGGGCGCGTCGACGCCGACATCGCCGTGCTCGAGATGGACGAGGCGTTCGGTGCGAAGATCGCGGCCATGTACCGGGCCCGGGTCGTGACGCTCACGAACATCAACCTCGACGACATCGCGCGCTTCGAATCGTACGAGCGCGTCATCCGCCTGCTCACCACGATCGCGCAGCGCGCGGACGGGGCCGTCGTCCTCAACGCGGACGATGCGTCGCTGAGCAGGGTGGCCGTGAGCGTGCGCGATACGGGGCGGACGGTACGACGGTTCGGCGTGAGCAGCCAGGTGATGTCGGACCAGCCGTACGGGCTCGGGTACGTTCGCACCGAGCCGGGGCGGATGGCCCCGGCTGACGGCACCGTCGTCGAGAGCATCGATGGCCGCTCGGCGGTCCTGGCGGATGCCGCGGGGTCGTTCCCGCTCACGCTTCCCGCGCGCGGAGCACACTTCGCCGTCGACGCCGCCGCGGCGGTCGAGACGGCACGAGAGGTGCTCGGCGCCCGGTTCGACCGCGATCTGGCCGCCCGCACGCTCAGTGAGCTGAAGCCGGTGTTCGGGCGCGGCGAGACGGTGGAGATTCAGGGCCAGCGGATCGAGTGCGTGCTCGTGCAGAACACGGCGAGCTTTCAGCTCAACATCGACGCGCTCGGCAGCGCGAGGGAGCGGCTCTTCGTCGGCATCGGCGATGAGGAGGAGGACACCTCCTGGCTCTGGACGGTGCACACCGGTTCGCTCGGCCGCGTGGACATCGTGGGCGGCCCGAAGGCGGATGCGATGGCCAACCGGCTGGCGTACGACGGCGTCGTCTTCGACGCCGTCGACACCGACCTCATCCGCGCCTTCGAGGCGTTCCTCGCGCTTCCGGCCCCGGCGCACGGCGACAAGACGGTCGTCTTCACCTCGCGCAGCATGCGGAAGATCCGCGGACACTACGGACTGACGACGCAGGAAGTGAGGTCGGGGTCCCGATGAGCCCATTGACCGTCGTCTCGCTGTTCCCCGAGCGGCTGAACATCCACGGCGACGCCGAGAACGCTGCCGTCCTGGTGCGGCGCGCATCTTGGCGAGGCCTCGACGCATGGCTCAGGGTCATCGCCGACCCTTCGGACGCTGCGGATCTCGACGCCGACCTCGTGACGATCGGCGCGGGGTTCGATGCCGACGCGCCCGAGATCCTCGACGGGCTGCGCGGCATGGGTCCCGTGCTGCGGCGGTGGCGCGATGCCGGAGTGCCGCTTCTCGCCGTCGGGCTCGGGTGGGACATGCTCTCCACCTCCGTGGAACTGGAATCCGGCGCGGCACCCGGGATCGGGCTCTTCCCGGGGCGGTCGGTCGCCTCGGCGCGACGGGTGGGAACCATCGCGGTCGACAGCGACCTCGGCCCCCTGACCGGCTACGAATACCACCTCCGCGACTACATCCTCGCGGGCGACGAGCGTCCGCTCGGAACCGTCCGCCGAGGCACGGGCAACCTCGCGGGCGCGGGTGAGAACGGTGCGGAGGGCAGCACGATCGGCTCGCTCGTGGGCACGGGTCTGCGCGGCCCCGTCCTCGCCCGCAATCCCCGGCTCGCGGACGACCTGCTCGACAAGGCCCTCGTCCGCCGAGGCGAGTCCGTGGCCGAGGCAGGCGCTGCCGTGGATGCCGCGCAGGCCCTGGCGGATCTCCACGCGCTCCGAGCGAACGAGATCGTCCGGCGCAACCTCGGCCTGTAGGGCCGACGCGGTCAGGCGTCGATCCGCTCGACCTCCAGCCGCGCGGACGAGTCCACGATGAACTCCCGCCGCGGGGCGACCTCGTTGCCCATGAGCAGCTCGAAGACGCGGCCTGCCGCCTCGGCGTCCTCCAACCGCACGCGGCGCAGCATGCGGCCGCTGCGGTCCATCGTCGTCGTCGCCAGCTGATCGGCATCCATCTCGCCCAGGCCCTTGTACCGCTGGATCGGCTCGTGCCAGCTGCGCCCGGCCTTCGTCAGCCGCGACAGTAGCCCCTGGAGCTCCTTCTCGCTGTACGTGTAGATCGTGTCGTTCGGCTTCGATCCCCGGTTGGGGGCGATGACCCGGTGCAGCGGGGGCACCGCGGCGAAGACGCGGCCGTCCTCGATGAGGGGACGCATGTAGCGGAAGAAGAGCGTCAGCAGGAGTGTGCGGATGTGCGCGCCGTCGACATCGGCGTCGCTCATCAGGATGACCTTGCCGTAGCGAGCCTGGGTCAGGTCGAAGCTGCGGCCCGAGCCGGCGCCGATCACCTGGATGATCGACGCGCATTCGGCGTTGTTCAGCATGTCGCTGATGGATGCCTTCTGGACGTTGAGGATCTTCCCGCGGATCGGAAGCAGCGCCTGGTACTCGCTGTTGCGGGCGAGCTTCGCGGTCCCGAGGGCGGAATCTCCCTCGACGATGAAGAGCTCGGACTCCGCGACGTCGCTGGATCGGCAGTCCACCAGCTTGGCGGGCAGCGACGAGGACTCGAGGGCGTTCTTGCGACGCTGGGTCTCCTTGTGCGCGCGCGCCGAGAGGCGCGCCTTCATCTCGGCGACGACCTTCTCGAGCAGCTGAGACGTCTGGTTCTTGTCGTCCCGCTTGGTGGACGCGAAGCGCGCCGCGAGTTCCTTGCGCACGACCTGGGCCACGATCTGCCGCACGGCGGGCGTTCCCAGGACCTCCTTCGTCTGGCCCTCGAACTGCGGCTCCGGCACGCTGACGGTGAGGACGGCCGTGAGACCCGCCAGCACGTCGTCCTTCTCCAGCTTGTCGTTGCCGGCCTTCAGCCTCCGGGCGTTCTGCTCCACCTGGCCGCGCAGGAACCGCAGCAGCTCCTGCTCGAAGCCCTGCAGGTGGGTGCCGCCCTTGGGAGTGGCGATGATGTTGACGAACGACCGGGTGATCGTCTCGTAACCGGTGCCCCAGCGGACGGCGACATCCACCGTGCACTCGCGCTCCACCTCGGTCGCGGCCATCGACCCGTCGGGCTGGAGCACCGGCACGGTCTCGGTGAAGGTGCCCGCGCCCTGCAGGCGCCACGTGTCGGTGAGGGGGGCGTCCGCCGCGAGGTACTCGACGAACTCGGAGATGCCGCCGTCGTACCGGTAGGACGTCTCGACGGGTTCGTCCGCGCGCTCATCGCGCACGACGATCTCGAGTCCGGGGACGAGGAAAGCCGTCTGACGGGCGCGCGCTTCGAGCTCGGACAGTTGGAAGGCGGCATCCTTGGTGAAGATCTGCCGGTCGGCCCAGTAGCGCACCCGCGAACCGGTGACACCGCGGGGCGCCTTGCCGACGACGCGCAGTTCGCTCTGCTCCTCGAACGGGCGGAAAGCGGCGGAGGGCGACGCCTCACCGCGATCGTCGAAGATGCCCGGCTCACCGCGGTGGAACGACATGGCCCACGTCTTGCCACCACGGTCGACCTCGACGTCGAGACGCTCGGAGAGCGCGTTCACGACGGACGCGCCGACGCCGTGAAGCCCGCCGGATGCCGCGTAGGAGCCGCCCCCGAACTTTCCGCCCGCGTGCAGCTTCGTGAAGACGACCTCGACGCCGGACAGTCCCGTGCGAGGCTCGACGTCGACGGGGATGCCGCGGCCGCGGTCGCGGACCTCGACGCTGCCGTCGGCGTGCAGCACGACATCGATCCTCGAGCCGTTGCCCGCGAGGGCCTCGTCGACGGAGTTGTCGATGATCTCCCAGAGGCAGTGCATGAGGCCGGGGGAGCCGTTCGAGCCGATGTACATGCCCGGACGCTTGCGAACGGCCTCGAGGCCCTCGAGGACCTGCAGATGATGGGCGGAGTACTCGGAGGTCACAATCTCCCAGAGTACGCGCCGCCGGGGACACCGCCTGGGAGAAACGCACGGACCACCGCGAGAGCGTACGCGCTCAGCGAAATGTCAGGGGATCGCGGCATTCCTGGGCCATCCGCGTGGTTGTATGAGACGAATACCCCGCAGGAAACCACCCGAGGAGGCACTGAGATGACCACGCTTTCGACGCCGACCGATGTAGCCGTCGTCTACCGCCTGACGGCGATGGACCGTTGCGATTCCTGCGGCGCGCAGGCCTATATCGCCGCGGAGATCAACGGCAGCGAGCTGCTGTTCTGCGCGCACCACGGCCGCAAGTACGAAGAGAAGCTCCGCTCGATCGCCACGTCGTGGCACGACGAGACGGCCCGTCTGATCGACGCGGTGTAACCCCGGACCACACACACGACGAAGCCGCCCCGGATCATCCGGGGCGGCTTCGTCGTGCGATAGCGGTGGGTGGCTCGTCAGCCGATGGAGGCGCCCAGCGCGCCCACCACGGCGTCGAGCGGCACACCCGAGGCATCCCGCTTCGCACCCGGGTCGGGGAGCGGGCGGGCGGCGCCGTCGGGGCCGAGGGCCCGGGCGGGCCCCGCGCCCACCCACGCGAGCCTCAGCGAGTCCTCGCCGCGCAGCAGGCGCTGGGCGCGGACGCCGCCCGTCGCGCGTCCCTTGGCGGGGAACTCGGCGAGGGCGGTGACCTTCGCCGAACCCGTGTCGGCTCCCGCGATCGCCTCGCTGCTGCCCGCGATGGTGACGACGACCGCGTCGTCGCCGGTGTCCGTGACGACGCCGAAGTGGATGACCGCGGCGCCGGGGGACAGTCGGATGCCGGCCATGCCGCCGGCCGCGCGGCCCTGCGGCCGCACCGCGATGGCGTCGAAACGCAGCAGCTGCGCGTCGGAGGTGACGAAGACGAGCTGCGCGTCGTCGGGAGCGGGGGCGGCGCCCACGACGGCGTCGCCGGGCTTGAGCGAGATGAGCTCGACGTCGTGCTTGTTGCCGAGCTCCGTCGTGCTGACCCGCTTCACGATGCCCGAGCGCGTCCCGAGCGCGAGCATCGGGGTCTCCACGAGCGGCGCGATCGCCACGACGTGCTCGTCCGCCGCCATCTGCAGGTACTGGTCCGCCCGGGTCCCCGCGCCCAGCTGAACGGAGTTCGCGGGAACGCTCGGCAGATCGACGGGGGAGAAGCGCACACCCCGGCCCGCCGAGGTGATCGCGACGAGATCGCCGCGCACCGTCGTGTCGACGACGGAGCGCACGGCGTCGTGCTTGGCGCGGCGCGAGGGGGCCACGACCCCGCCCGCGGGGTCGTTCTCGACCGTCTCGACCCGCACCATGCGGCCCGAGGCGCTGAGGATGACCCGGCACGCGGCATCGGCGATCTCCAGCGCGGGAGCGTTGCGGGCGGTTCGGGCCGCGGACGGCGCGGCGTTGGTGAGCAGCGTGCGGCGGGGCGTGCCCAGCTCGTCCGCGACGGCCTCGAGCTCGGTCGCCACCTGCCGGCGCAGCAGCGCCGGCGATCCCAGCAGCTCCTCGAGCCGGGCGATCTCGGCGCGCAGCTCGTCCCGCTCCGCTTCGAGCTCGATGCGCGAGAACTTCGTCAGCCGGCGCAGGCGCAGCTCGAGGATGTACTCGGCCTGCACCTGGGTCAGCTCGAAGACGTCCATGAGGCGTGCGCGGGCCTGCTCGCCGTCGGCGGAGGAGCGGATGACCTGGATCACCTCGTCGATGTCGAGGATCGCGATCAGGAGACCGTCGACGAGGTGCAGGCGCTCCTTCCGGCGGGCCAGCCGGTAGCGGCTGCGGCGGGTGACCACCTCGAGGCGATGGCCGACGTACACCTGCAGGAGGTCGCGCAGCCCGAGCGTGCGGGGCTGGCCGTCGACGAGCGTGACGTTATTGATGCTGAACGAGTCCTCGAGCGGGGTCAGCCGGTAGAGCTGCTCCAGCACCGCCTTCGGGTCGAAGCCGGTCTTCACGCCGATCACGAGGCGCGTGCCCTTCGTGCGGTCGGTCAGGTCGGCCACGTCGCTGATGCCCTGCAGCTTCTTCGACTGCACGGCATCCTTGATCTTCTCGATCACGCGCTCGGGCCCGACCAGATACGGCAGCTCGGTCACGACGATGCCCGTCTTGCGCGGGCCCAGGCTCTCGATGCCCGCCTTCGCACGGGTCTTGAACGAGCCGCGGCCGTTCGCGTACGCGTCACGGACGCCGTCGAGCCCCACGATCACGCCGCCGGAGGGGAGGTCGGGGCCCGGTACGAACGCCATCAGGTCCTCGAGCGTCGCGTCCGGGTTCTCCAGGAGGTGGATGGCGGCCCCCACGACCTCGACGAGATTGTGGGGAGCCATGTTGGTGGCCATCCCGACGGCGATGCCGGAGGCGCCGTTAACGAGGAGGTTGGGGTAGGCAGCCGGGAGGACGGCGGGCTGCTGGAACTGATTGTCGTAGTTCGGGATGAAGTCGACGACGTCCTCGTCGAGGTCGGCCGCCATCGCCATCGCCGCGCGGGCGAGCCGCGCCTCGGTGTAGCGCGCCGCCGCAGGGCCGTCGTCGAGGGAGCCGAAGTTGCCGTGGCCGTCGACGAGGGGCACCCGCTGGGAGAACGGCTGCGCGAGCCGCACCAGCGCGTCGTAGATCGGGGCGTCGCCGTGCGGGTGCAGCTTCCCCATCACCTCCCCGACCACGCGGGCGCTCTTGACGTGCCCCCGGTCGGGACGCAGACCCATCTCAGCCATCTGATACACGATGCGCCGCTGCACCGGCTTGAGGCCGTCGCGGGCATCGGGGAGGGCACGAGAGTAGATCACCGAGTACGCGTACTCGAGGAACGAGCCTTGCATCTCGCTCGAGACGTCGACGTCTTCAATGCGCTCGGGAGGGGTCTCGGCGGGGGCGTGCGGCATGGGTTCCTTCGGGCGGAGCTGATCCGGATGCGAAACGGGGGCCGTCCGCACGCTGTGCGAGACTGACCCCGATGACCCTCATGCTACCGGCGGAGCCCGGCCACGCCCGGAGCCTCACCGCGCTGCTGCCGGGTCTCCGCGACGCCGTGACGCGCCCCGCGGGTCACGGCTGGCTCCCCGCCGCCCGCTCCGCCGTCATCGTGCTCGTCGACGGTCTCGGCAAGGCGACGCTCTCGTCGCGCGCGGGCCACGCGCGGTTCCTCACCTCGGCGATGTCCTCGAAGGACGTCGCGCGCTCGGTCTTCCCCACGACGACGGCGACGGCGCTGACGAGCCTCATGACCGGCGTGGACGCCGGCGCGCATGGCATCGTGGGATACCGCGTGCGGGTGCCGGGCACGCCTCACGCGGCCAACCAGCTCAGCGGGTGGGAGAGGGATGGGCTCGATCCCGAGAGCTGGCAGCGCGCGCGCACCCTCTTCGAGGACGCCGATGCGTCGGCGTTCATCGTCAGCCGTGAGGAGTACCGGGGCAGCGGCTTCACCCGGGCGTCCTTCCGCGGGGCGACGTTCCTCTCGGCGGCGGATGTCGCCGAACGGCTTCTGCTCGCGGCCGACACCGCCGCACGGCACGACGGTGCGATCGTGTACGCTTACGCGCCTGAGCTCGACGTGCTCGGGCATCGTCACGGCATCGAGTCGGGCGAGTGGACGGACGGCCTCGAGACGGTGGATGCCGCGGTGCGCGCGTTCGCCGCGGCGCTGCCGGAGGATGTCGGCGCGCTCGTCACGGCCGATCACGGCATGATCGACGTCCCGCGTCGGGGTCACGTCCTGCTCGAGCAAGGGAACCCCCTGCTCGACGGCGTCGAGGTCGTCGCGGGCGAGCCGCGGATGCTCCATTTGCACGCGCACCCGGGGGATGCCGATCGTCTGCTGTCCGCGTGGCGGACCGCGGAGTCCGCCCGGGCGTGGGTGATGAGCCGGAGCGAGGCGATCGATGCGGGATTGTTCGGCGACGTGACCCCGGACGTCGCGCCCCGCATCGGCGATGTTCTCGTGGCCGCCCGCGCCCGTGTCGCGTATTACGACGACCGGACGCGCGACAAGGCGGGGCAGTCCATGGTCGGGCAGCACGGCTCCCTGACCTCCGACGAGAGACTCGTCCCGCTCATCAGGCTCGGAGCCTTCTCGCGGCGGTGACCACGTGTGACCGTGTCACCGGCCCGAGGAGTGCCTCAGTCCGCGTCACCCCGCGCGCCGAAGACGATCTCGTCCCACGACGGCAGCGAGGAGCGGGCGCCGCGCCGGCGGGTGGCCGGCTCCGCCGCGGTGTCGTCGCCGCTCGCTTCCTCCGGGGCCGAGCCGTAGCCGGGCTCGAGGGCGTCGAACAGCGCGACGGGGGCGTGCGCGACGGGGGGAGCGGTCGTCTCCGGCGGGCTCTCGGGGGCCGGCTCGCGCTGGCCGCGTCGCCGCCGGAGCGCCTCCAGGAGATCCGCGGTCTCAGCGCTCGTGGCGACCGGCTCGGTCGCGCGCTTGACGGCGGCATCCGACGCCCCGGCCGGACGGCCCGGATCGGTGGGGCCGATGTCTTTCCGCGGTCCGAAGGCGCCGCTGTCGAATCGCGTCTCGTCCTTGATGCCGGGGGCGGCGTCGAGGGCGCGAAGGCGGGGGATGAGGCCGTCGGGAAGCGAACCCTGACGGGAGAGCTGCGTGGCGTCGGAGTTCTGCGGCGACAGGGCGCCGCGGCGGTGGTCGAAGCTCCAGCGGGCGTCGTGATCGATGTCCGCGACGCGGAACTCGAGCTTGATGACCCAGCCGCCGGCGTCCTTCCAGCTGGTCCACCGCTCGCCGGTCGCCCCGACCTCCTCGAGCTTCGCGCGGATGGCGGCGCCGAAGGTGGGTTGCGCATCGGCGTCGTCGACGGCGCCGAGCAGGACCGGGACCGCCAGCGCCAGGCCGACGATGTGCTCGCGCTCGGCGAGGACGGGCGCCTCGTAGCGCTCGACATCCTCGAGGCTGGCCCCCAGGAGCTGGGCGACCTCGCGGGCCGAGAGACCCGAGCGGATGTGGGCCTGGACCTCCCGGGGGCTCGGCCGGGCCGCCCGCGGGTCGTCGCCCGCGTCGGCCGCGCTCCGCGCTCGACGAACCTCGGCGCGCAGCACCTCGTCGATCACGAGGGCGAACGTCTGTCCCGCCTCGGTCGCGACGATCAGCCGATCGTCCTCCGTGCGGATCACCTTGAGCTCTTGCATCGAACACGTCCTCTTCCACTGGTTCCGTGTGGAGTCATGGTGTCACGCTCGCCTCGCACCGCCGGGAATATCGCGGGCGCGCCGCCGGTTTGAGCCCATCGCGACACGGCGACAACGACGCATTTGCTTATTGACCGCCTCTCGTGCAAACTAGCGCCGCCCATTTCGGCGCGCACCACCTGCATCAGACGGAAGAAGTGACTCTCACCCCATGGCAACGGACTACGACGCCCCCCGCAAGACCGAGGACGACAGCGAGTCGATCGAGGCCCTGAAGGAGCGCGTGCCCGACAAGCTCTCGGGCTCTGTCGACGTCGAGGACTCCGACAACCCCACGAGCTTCGACCTGCCCGGCGCCGACCTCTCCGACCTCGAGCTCGACGTCGTCGTGCTGCCCCCGCAGGAGGACGAGTTCACCTGCGTCAGCTGCTTCCTCGTGAAGCACCGTTCGCAGGTCGATCACGAGGACTCGATCGGCTTCGTCTGCAAGGACTGCGCCGCGTAACGCGCGCGTTCGATCGCGGCGGCCAGCCGATCGGGGGTCCGGGACGAGACGACCCACGCGCTGACAGGGTCGTCGGTATCCTCGACCGGGACGATGACGAGCCCGTCGATCCCGCCGCGGATGAGGTTCCAGGCCCGGGCATCCTGGCCCGGTCCCCGCGCGTGGCGGGCATCGTCACCGGACAGGGGGCTGGGCGTCCCGAGCCAGCTGGCGTCGATGTGCGCTCGCCCGGCGCGCAGGGTCGTTCCGCGTACCTCGATGCGCGGGGCGAGCCAGATCGCCCCGCACACCGCCGCGACGCCGACGATCACACCGCCCGCCAGCGACAGGGTGGGATCGAGCGGCACCAGGACGAGTGAGGCCATCGGCGCGAGCACCGCTGCGGAGACGAGCAACCACAGCGACGGGGCCAGGCGCTCGCGATAGGTCGGCTGTAGCTTCTGCATTACCCTCGATGAGTGACCGATTCCGTGGACGTATTCATTATCGCGCCCGAGACTCCGTCCTACGCCCACCCCGGTGACGCGGGCGCGGATCTGGTCGCTTCGGAAGCGGTGCGCCTCGAGCCCGGTCGCCGCGCGCTCGTCGGCACAGGCGTGCGGATCGCGCTCCCCGAGGGGTACGCCGCGTTCGTGGTCCCTCGCAGCGGCCTCGCCGCCAAGCACGGCATCACGGTCGTGAACTCCCCGGGCACCGTCGATGCGGGCTACCGCGGCGAGATCAAGGTCTCGCTCCTGAACACGGACGCCGAGCAGCCCTACGACATCGCCGTCGGGGACCGCATCGCGCAGTTGATCGTCATGCCCGTGGTGCGGGCGACCTTCGTCCCCGTCCAAGAGCTCCCCGAGAGCCTTCGCGGGGCAGGCGGATTCGGGTCGACGGGGTACCGTGCGGCCGATGAACGAGAGGACCTTCCGGCATGAGCGATGAGCAGACGACCGATCCTGGGAACGAGCAGGCCCCGAAGTCGGCGCCGGCCGATCGTGCGACCGCCGGGCCGTTCGACGAGGCCGAGGCCAATCCCGTGCGCCCCTACATCGACCTCGGCGGCATCAAGGTGCTTCCGCGGGAGGGGCTGAACCTCCGGCTCGAGATCGAGGAGCAGTCCAAGCGGATCGTCGCGGTCGGCCTCGACTACGCCGATTCCACGCTGCAGGTGCAGCCGTTCGCGGCTCCCCGCTCGGCGGGGCTCTGGCACGAGACACGCGCCCAGATCCGGGAGCAGGTGCGCACGCAGGGCGGCCGTGTGGAGGAGCGGGAAGGTCCGCTCGGTCCCGAGCTGCTGGCCGAGGTCCCCGTGATGGCGGGGGCCGAGGCGGCGTCGGGCAAGCGCCTCGCCCGCTTCGTGGGGGTGGACGGCCCTCGATGGTTCCTGCGCGGTGTCATCGGCGGTGCCGCCGCCTCAGACCTCGAGGCCGCCGCGAAGGTCGAGGACCTGTTCCGGTCGATCGTCGTCGTCCGCGGCGGATCGCCTATGCCGCCGCGCGAGTTCATCCCGCTGAAGATGCCCTCCACCCCCGGGGCGTCGTGAGCGCCGAGCCCGATCCTCCCCGCGATCCGCTGATCCCGCCCGAGCCGGCGCCGCAGGACGTGATTGGCGGAGCCCTCGCCGACGCGGCCCGTCGGGCAGGCCTCGATCCGGCGGATGCGACCACCACCAGGGACGTCGTCTGGCGCGGCATGGGCGGCTGGCGCGGCATCCTCGAGTCGGTCCTGCCGAGCCTCGTCTTCCTGCTCGTCTACACCGTGTGGCAGGACCTTCCGTGGGCCCTGGGTCTCTCGGTCGGTCTCGCCGTCGTGTTCACGGCGGCTCGTCTGATCGCACGCTCGCCGGTGCAGGCCGCGATCGGCGGGCTGGTCGCAACGGGTGCCGCGGCGGCGCTCGCGCTGTGGACGGGGCGCGCCGAGGACAACTTCGTCCCGGGCTTCATCACGAACGGGCTCTACGGATCGGCGCTGCTGATCTCCGCCCTCGTGGGCTGGTCTCTCATCGGGCTCGCCGCCGGCGCCCTCATGGGGGAGGGCACCGCGTGGCGCGCCGATCGCCGCAAGCGCCGGGTCTTCTTCTGGCTCACGATCGCGTGGGCCGCGCTGTTCGCCGCCCGGCTGGCCGTGCAGCTGCCTCTCTACTTCGCGGGTGACGTCACGGCGCTCGGCACGCTGAAGCTCGTCATGGGCCTTCCGCTGTTCGCGCCCATGCTCGCGGTGACGTGGCTCGCCGTCCGCGCTCTCTACCCCGCACCGCGCACCTGATACATTTATCTCGACATCGAGATAAATCTGCGCTCGCTACCGCCCCGGGGCAGGCGCCCGACCGGTAAGGCTCGCCTTGCTAGCCGCGGCGCAGGGCCCCGACGAAGATGGTCAGCGGCGAGTGGTCGCAGCGACTGGAGGAGACGGCATCGTGGCATCGGTCAACAGCTTCGGAGCACAGGACACACTGAGGGTCGGGGACACCGACTACGAGATCTTCCGGGTGGACACGGTCCCGGGCTACGACAAGCTCCCGTTCAGCCTCAAGGTCCTCCTCGAGAACCTCCTCCGCACGGAGGACGGCGCCAACGTCACCAAGGCGCAGATCGAGGCACTCGGGTCGTGGGATCCTGACGCGGAGCCCGACACCGAGATCCAGTTCACGCCCGCGCGCGTCGTGATGCAGGACTTCACCGGCGTGCCCTGCATCGTCGACCTGGCCACGATGCGCGAGGCCGTCACGAAGCTCGGCGGCGACCCCGACAAGATCAACCCGCTCTCGCCCGCCGAGATGGTCATCGACCACTCCGTCATCGCCGACCTCTTCGGCACCGAGAACGCCCTCGAGCGCAACGTCGAGATCGAATACGAACGCAACGGCGAGCGCTATCAGTTCCTGCGCTGGGGCCAGACGGCGTTCGACGACTTCAAGGTCGTCCCCCCGGGCACCGGCATCGTGCACCAGGTCAACATCGAGCACCTCGCGAAGGTGATCTACGATCGCAACGTCGACGGCGTGCTCCGCGCCTACCCCGACACCTGCGTCGGCACCGACTCGCACACGACGATGGTGAACGGCCTCGGCGTGCTGGGCTGGGGCGTCGGCGGCATCGAGGCCGAGGCGGCCATGCTCGGCCAGCCCGTCTCCATGCTCATCCCGCGCGTCGTGGGCTTCAAGCTGACCGGGGAGATCCCGGCCGGCGTGACGGCGACGGATGTCGTGCTGACGATCACCGACATGCTCCGCAAGCACGGCGTGGTCGGGAAGTTCGTGGAGTTCTACGGCGAGGGCGTCGGCTCCGTGCCGCTGGCCAACCGCGCCACGATCGGCAACATGAGCCCGGAGTTCGGATCCACGGCGGCGATGTTCCCCATCGACGACGTCACCATCGACTACCTCCGGCTCACCGGGCGCGACGAGCAGACCGTCGCGCTCGTCGAGGCGTACGCCAAGGCTCAATCGCTCTGGCACGACGCGCGCCGTGAGCCCTCGTTCAGCGAGTACATGGAGCTCGACCTCAGCACGGTCGTCCCCTCGATCGCCGGTCCGAAGCGCCCGCAGGACCGCATCCTGCTGTCGGAGTCGAAGGCCCAGTTCGAGAAGGACATCCTGAACTACGCCTCGGTCACGACGTCCGAGTCGATCGTCGACCTCGAGTCGCAGGGCTCGTTCCCCGCGTCCGACCCGGGCGGGGCGCCCGGCGAGGAGGAGATCGAGACGGGCGAGGTGCACATCTCCAGCGGTGGTCCCGCCGCGGCGTCCAAGCCCATCCGGATCACCCCGTCGGAGGGTGCGCCGTACACGATCGACAACGGCGCCGTCACCCTCGCCGCGATCACCTCGTGCACGAACACGTCCAACCCGTCGGTGATGATCGCCGCGGGCCTCCTGGCGAAGAAGGCCGTGGAGAAGGGCCTGCAGCGCAAGCCGTGGGTCAAGACGACGCTCGGCCCCGGGTCGAAGGTCGTCACCGACTACTACGAGAAGTCGGGCCTGGACAAGTCGCTGGAGGCGATCGGCTTCTACACGGTCGGCTACGGCTGCACGATCTGCATCGGCAACTCGGGACCCCTGATCGAGGAGGTCTCGGCAGCGGTCAACGACCACGACCTCGCGGTCACCGCCGTGCTGTCGGGCAACCGCAACTTCGAGGGTCGCATCAGCCCCGACGTGAAGATGAACTACCTCGCCTCACCGCCGCTGGTGGTGGCCTACGCCCTCGCAGGGTCGATGAACTTCGACTTCGAGACCGACCCGCTGGGCAAGGACTCCGAAGGTCGCGACGTCTTCCTCAAGGACATCTGGCCCGCACCCGACGAGGTGCAGGAGGTCATCGACTCCTCGATCTCCCGCGAACAGTTCATCAAGCAGTACGCGACGGTCTTCGACGGGGACGAGCGCTGGAAGAACCTGCCGACGCCGACCGGCCCTGTGTTCGAGTGGAACCAGGACTCGACGTACGTGCGCAAGGCGCCCTACTTCGACGACATGACGATGGAGCTGACGCCCGTCACCGACATCCGTGGCGCCCGCGTCATGGCCACGCTCGGCGACTCGGTCACGACCGACCACATCAGCCCCGCCGGCAACATCAAGATCGGCACCCCGGCCGCGAAGTATCTCGAGGAGCACGGCGTCCGTCAGAAGGACTTCAACTCCTACGGTTCGCGCCGCGGCAACCACGAGGTCATGATCCGCGGCACCTTCGCGAACATCCGCCTGAAGAACGCGCTCGTGAGCGCGGTCAACGACGGCGCCGTGGTCGAGGGCGGGTACACGCGCGACTTCACGCAGCCCGGCGGGCCGCAGTCGTTCATCTACGACGCGAGCCAGAACTACCAGGCGCAGGGCATCCCGCTGGTCATCTTCGGGGGCAAGGAGTACGGGTCGGGCTCGTCTCGCGACTGGGCCGCGAAGGGAACGAGCCTGCTGGGCGTCAAGGCGGTCATCACCGAGAGCTTCGAGCGCATCCACCGCTCGAACCTCATCGGCATGGGCGTCGTGCCGCTGCAGTTCCCCGCCGGCAAGAGCTGGGAGTCCCTCGGGCTCGACGGCACCGAGGTCGTCTCGATCACGGGCCTGGAGAAGCTCAACGAGGGCGTCACGCCGAAGACGGTGACGGTGACGGCGGAGCCCAGCGAGTTCTCCCCCGAGGGCAAGCAGACCGTCACGTTCGAGGCGGTCGTGCGCATCGACACCCCCGGTGAGGCCGATTACTACCGCAACGGCGGCATCCTGCAGTACGTGCTGCGCAGCCTGGTCTGACCGGAACGCAGGGGCCCCCGGCATCGCCTCGGCGGTGGCGGGGGCCCCCGCGTTACGGGGCGGGCGATCCGGCTCGCCGGGGCGGCGGCGGGCGGCCCCGCTCGAGCCCCGCCCCGTAGACTGATCCGATCGCCGGCGTCATCGCCGGTCGAAGGAGGGGCGCACATGGGCTTGCTGTCGTCGATCACCGGTCCTCGCGATCTGGACGCGCTGAGCGTCGACGAACTGGAGGACCTGGCCACCGAGATCCGCTCGTTCCTCGTCGAGAACGTCGCACGCACGGGCGGTCATCTGGGCCCGAATCTCGGCGTGGTGGAGCTGACGCTCGCGCTCCACCGGGTGTTCCAGTCGCCGGAGGATCCGATCATCTTCGACACGGGCCACCAGTCCTACGTCCACAAGCTGCTGACGGGACGCCAGGACTTCAGCGCTCTCCGCTCGCGCGGCGGCCTCGCCGGCTACCCGCAGCGCAGCGAGAGCGAGCACGACATCGTCGAGTCCTCGCACGCATCGAGTTCGCTGAGCTGGGCCGACGGCGTCTCCCGCGCCCTGACGCGCACGGGACGCCGCGACCGTCACGTGGTCGCCGTCGTCGGCGACGGTGCGCTGACGGGCGGGATGACGTGGGAGGCCCTCAACAACATCTCCGACGACAACGACCGCAACCTCGTGATCGTCGTCAACGACAACGGCCGCTCCTATGCGCCCACGATCGGCGGTATCGCCCGGCACCTCAACCGTGTGCGGACGACCGACACCTATCGCACGCTGCGCCGCAGCAGCGACTCGTTCTTCGACCGCTTCGGTCCCGTCGGACGCGCCGTCTACCGCGGCGTGCGCGGCGGCACTCACGGGTTCCTCTCCCGTTTCACGAACAACGCCGCGCTCTACTCGAACCTCGACATCAAGTATCTCGGGCCGATCGACGGCCACGACATGAAGACTCTGCTCGAGACGCTCACGCTCGCGAAGGACTACGGCGCTCCCGTCATCGTTCACACGATCACGGAGAAGGGGCGCGGCTACGAGCCGGCGCGCAACGACGAGGCGGACCAGTTCCACGCCGTGGGGCGCATCGACCCCACGACCGGTCGCACGCTCGGCTCCGGCGGTGCCACCGCCTGGACGGACGTCTTCGCCGACGAGCTCGTCTCCATCGGCGAGGACCGCCCCGACGTGATCGCGATGACGGCCGCCATGCTGCGGCCGACCGGCCTGCTGCCCTTCGCGCAGCGCTTCCCCGACCGCGTGTACGACGTCGGCATCGCCGAGCAGCACGCCGCGGCATCAGCGGCGGGGCTCGCCTTCGGAGGACTGCATCCGGTCGTCGCCATCTACGCGACGTTCATGAACCGCGCGTTCGACCAGGTGCTCATGGACGTGGGGCTGCACCGTGCCGGTGTGACCTTCGTGCTCGACCGCGCGGGGGTCACCGGGCCGGACGGCCCGAGCCACCACGGCATCTGGGATCTCGCGATGCTGCAGCTCGTGCCCGGAATCCGCATCGCGGCCCCCCGCGACGAGACCCGACTTCGCGAGAGCCTGCGGGAGGCCGTCGCGGTAGACGACGCGCCCACGGTCGTTCGGTACCCGAAGGGCTCCGTCGGAGCCGACATCCCCGCCCTCGAGCGGCTGGACGACGGCGTCGACGTCCTCGCGCGCCGCGACGCGGAGGACGTGCTCCTCGTCGCGATCGGTCCGTTCGCGGGCCTGGCGCTGGATGTCGCGGACCGGCTGTCCGCGCAGGGGATCGGGGCCACGGTCGTCGACCCCCGCTGGGTCGTGCCCGTCGCCGGGTCGATCGTCGACTTCGCCGCCCGCCACCGTCTCGTGATCACGATCGAGGACGGCATCCGAGTCGGGGGAGTGGGCACGCGCATCCGCCAGGTCCTCCGGGAGGCGGGGATCGACACCGCCGTGGACGAGCTCGGCCTGCCCGACGCCTTCATCGACCACGCGTCGCGGGAGCAGATCCTGGCGGACGCGGGTCTGTCCGCAGCCAAGATCGCCCAGGACGTCGTGGCCCAGGTGCTGGGCACCCGTGTGCCCGTCGCCCGTCAGAACGCGGGTGAGCCCGGGTGGCTCGCCGAGATCCACTCGGACGCCGCGGGATCGTAGGCCCGCGGCGTCCGGGCTCAGCGCTCGACGCCGCGGATGGGCGGGTGGTGGAAGGTGTCGCCGAACGCGCGTTCCGAGGCGCCCTCGCGGTCGAGGTAGGGCGATGCGCCGCCATCGATGAACGGCCACCCCGCGCCGAGGATGAGGCAGAGGTCGATGTCCTCGACCTCGGGCACGACGCCCTCGTCGAGCATGACGTGCATCTCTTCGGCGAGCCCGTCCTGCACGCGTGCGAGGATCGTGGCCGCCGACGCCGGGGAGCGACCGATGTGCCCCTTCAGCACCTTCTCCGCCGCCTTCGTGAAGCCCGTCACGCGGCCGCCCTTGTCCTTCTCGACGACCTCGGCGAGCTCGGCCAGCGCGTGGAAGTTCTCGTTGGCGTAGAAGCGCTCGGGGAAGGCGGATGCCATCGTGTCCTGAACGTGCGCGGCCACCTTCCAGCCGACGAGGTCGATGAGCTGGAACGGTCCCATCGGCAGGCCGAGCGGGGCGAAGGCCTTCTCGACCTCGCCGACCGGGGTGCCCTCGTAGACGGCGCGAGCGGCCTCGCCCATCACCTTCGCGAGGAGCCTGTTGACGACGAAGCCCGGGGCGTCGGCGGTGAGAACGGCCTTCTTGCCCAGTGCTCGCGCGACGACGAACGCGGTCGACAGCGCGGCATCCGTCGTCTTCTCCGTGCGCACGACCTCGATGAGCGGCATGACGGCGACAGGGTTGAAGAAGTGGAAGCCGACGAGGCGCTCGGGATGGGCGAGTTTCGCGCCGATCTCGGCGACCGAGAGCGAGGAGGTGTTGGTCGCGAGGATGGCGTCCTCGGAGACGACCGCCTCGATGCCGGCGAAAACCTGCTGCTTGACGCCGACCTCCTCGAAGACCGCCTCGATGACGAAGTCGCAGTCGGCGTACTCGGACGTGTCGGTCGTGCCCCGCACGAGCCCGCGGAGCCTGTTGGCGGTGTCGCCGTCCAGGCGGCCCTTGGCCTCGAGCGCGCCGATCTCGTCATGGATGTGCGCCACGCCCTTGTCGACGCGGGCCTGGTCGATGTCGGTGATGAGCACCGGCACCTGCAGCTTGCGCACGAAGAGGAGCGCGAACTGGCTGGCCATGAGTCCCGCACCGATGATGCCGACCTTGGTGACCTTCTTCGCCAGCGCCTTGTCGGGCGCGCCGACGGGTCGCTTCGCGCGCTTCTGGACCAGGTCGAACGCGTACATGGATGCCGCGAACTGGTCGCCCACGACGAGGTCTGCGAGGGCTTCGTCCTCGCGCGCGAATCCCTCGGCCTTCGTCCCCGACCGTGCCTGCTCGAGCAGGTCGAGGGCGACGTAGGGGGAGCGCGGCACGGACCCGATCCGGGACTCGAGCATCCCCCGCGCCATCTTGATCGCGACGGGCCACTTCACGGTGCGCTCGATCCGGCCGGGAGCGTTCCTGCGCTCGACCTTCTGGTCTCCGCCGAGCACGCGATCGGCCCACCGCAGGGAGTCCTCGAGATAGGACGCCGCGGGGAAGATCGCATCCATGATGCCGAGGTCGAAGGCCTGCTGTGGTTTGAGCATCCGGTTCTGCTTCAGCGGGTTCGAGATGACGACCTCGAGCGCGTTCTCGATCCCGATGAGGTTCGGCAGCAGGTAGGCGCCGCCCCACCCCGGGATGAGCCCCAGGAAGACCTCGGGCAGCGCGATCGCGGCGGCGGACGCGTCGACCGTGCGGTACGTCGCGTTCAGCGCGATTTCGAGCCCGCCGCCGAGCGCGAGCCCGTTGACGAACGCGAACGAGGGCACGCCCAGCTCGCTCAGGGAGCCCAGGACCTTGTGGCCCAGCTGCGCGACCAGTCGCGCGTCGTCCTTCGAGCCGACCTTCGTGATGTCGGAGAGGTCGGCGCCCGCGGCGAGGATGTACTGCTTGCCGGTGATCCCGACCGCGTCGATCTCGCCCGCCGCGGCGCGGGCCGCCAACGCCGAGAGCACCTCGCCGAGCTGCGTCAGGGTCGCGGGGCCGAGCGTGTTGGGTCGGGTGTGATCGCGGCCGTTGTCGAGGGTGATCAGGGCCAGCACGCGACCGGAGGGGAGTCTCACGTCCCGCACGCGCGAGTGCGTGACGACCTCGTCATCCGTCGCCTTCTGGATGGGCGAGAAGTCGACGTGCTCGTACTGTGCGATGGCGCTGTCGGTCATCGGCGTCCTCACTTCTTCCTCTTCTTGCCGTCGTAGTGCGGGTTCTCCCAGATGACGGAGCCGCCCTGCCCGAGGCCGACGCACATCGCGGTCAGCCCGTAGCGCACGTCGGGGCGTTCTGCGAACTGCGCGGCGAGCTGGATCATCAGGCGCACACCGGATGCCGCGAGCGGGTGTCCCACGGCGATGGCTCCGCCCCACTGGTTCACCCGGGGGTCGTCGTCGGCGATGCCGAAGTGGTCGAGCAGCGAGAGCACCTGGACGGCGAAGGCCTCGTTCAGCTCGAACAGACCGATGTCGTCGATCGTGAGCCCCGCCTTGCGCAGGGCCTTCTCCGTCGAGGGGACGGGCCCGATGCCCATGATCTCGGGCGCGACGCCCGCGAAGGCGTAGGAGACCAGGCGCATCTTCGGCGCGAGTCCCAGTTCCTTCGCCGCGGCTCCGCCGGCGAGCAGGCTCACGGTCGCGCCGTCCGTGAGGGGCGAGGAGGTCCCGGCCGTCACACGCCCGTGGGGGCGGAAGGGAGTCTTGAGGGAGCGCAGGCCCTCCATCGTGGTCTCGGGGCGCCGGCCCTCGTCCTCGGTCGCGAGCCCCCAGGCGCCGTCGGCCGCCTTCACGGCGACCGGGACGAGGTCGGGCTGGATCTTGCCCGCGTCGTAGGCAGCCTGCGCCTTGTGCTGGCTCAGCATGCCGAACCGGTCGGCGCGCTCCTTGGTGAGGTGCGGAAAGCGGTCGTGGATGCGCTCGGCCGTGACACCCATGTTCAGCGCGTCGGCGCTGACCAGCTTCTCGGTGAGGAATCGGGGGTTGGGGTCGGCGTCGCCGCCCAGCGGGTGCCTGCCCATGTGCTCGACGCCGCCCGCGATGGCCAGGTCGTACATCCCGAGACCGATCGAGCCCGCCATGGTCGTCACGGACGTCATGGCGCCGGCGCACATGCGATCGATGGCGAAGCCGGGGACCGACTGGGGCAGTCCCGCCAGAATCGCGGCCGTGCGGCCGAGGGTGAGACCCTGGTCGCCTTGCTGCGTCGTCGCGGCGATGGCGACGTCGTCGACGCGGTCGGCCGGGACGCCGCCGTTGCGTTCCATCAGACCGATCATCGCCTTCACGACGAGGTCGTCGGCCCGGGTGTTCCAATACATGCCTTTTTCGCCGGCGCGCCCGAAGGGCGTACGCACACCATCGACGAAGAAGACGTCCGAGATCTCGGCCACTCTGCCTCCAAACATAGGGGTGAAGTCAGCCTAGGAGCGGGATCGGAGTCGCCCGGAATCGCTTGGGTCGAACCTACGAGGCCTCTTCAGGGGCGCTCGGAGGCTCTTGTGTGGAATCGACAAAGGCTTCGACGATCGTCTGTGCAGTCCGCTCAATCTGCCAGCGGCGCGCGCCGAGGGTCGCGAGTGCAGCCCCGACGGAGGCGGCGTCGAGCGGCTCGGGTGGGTTCCAGGAGAGGCGCCGGAGCGAGTCGGGAGTGAGCAGATTCTCCACCGGCATCCCGAGCTCGGCGGCCACGGCATCCACGGCCGGCTTGGCGGCCTTGAGCCTCGCGTCGGCGGCGGGATTGCGGTCGCGCCAGACCCGCGGCGGGGGCGGTCCGTCGCCGGAGACCCGCTCGATGGGAAGCTCCGAGCTCGCGCGACCCCTCTCGATGGCCTGCCACCAGCGGTCGAGCTGGCTGCGGCTCGCCCTCCCCGTGAACTCCTTGACCGAGGCGAGCGCCTGCTTGGTGGCCGGATCTGCGAGCACCGCCGCGACGAGAGCGCGGTCGGGGACGAGACGGCCGGGGGACGTATCGACCTCGCGCGCATAGTCCTCGCGGGCCGTCCACAGCTCGCGGGCGACGGCGAGCGCTCGTCGTCCTCGCACCGTGTGGAGCCCGCTCAGCCGTCGCCACGGGTCCTCCCGGGGAGGCCGCGCGGGCCGTTCCAGCACGGCCCGGAACTCCTCCTCCGCGATCTCCGTCTTGCCCTGCTCTGCGAGCGCCGCGGCGAGCCGGTCGCGCACGTCGACCAGGTGGAGCACATCGAGCACGGCGTATTCGAGCCACGAGTCGGGCAGCGGGCGTGTGGACCAGTCGGCCGCCGAATGCGCCTTGGCCAGGGCGATGCCGAGCTCCTCCTCGACGACCGCGCCCAGCCCGACGCGCTCCCGGCCGAGCAGCCGCGCCGCCAGCTCGGTGTCGAAGATGGCCGCCGGTTCCAGCCCCGCCTCGCGCAGCGAGGGCAGATCCTGGCTCGCTGCGTGCAGCACCCACTCCGCGTCGCCGATCGCCGCCTGCAGGGGGGCGAAGTCGCCGAGCGCCGGCGGGTCGAAGAGGAAGGCGCCCGCGCCCCGGCGGAAGACCTGGATGAGATAGGCCCGCTGCGAGTACCGGAAACCGGATGCGCGCTCGACGTCGACGGCGACGGGCCCGTGGCCCGCAGCCAGTGCGGTGCACGCGCGGGCGAATCCGGCGGCCTCGTCGATCACGGGATGCCGCGTCTCCACGGCGGGGGAATCAGTCACGTGGGCTCCTGAAAGGGGTGAGCAGAGTGATGCCCTCGGACCCCGGAGGGAGGCCGGCGAGCATGCAGAGCAGTTCGGCCCAGGCCTCGACGTGAGCGTCGATCGGGCCCGGGCCGGGGGACCACGAGGCGCGCAGCTCTATCTGCGCTCCGTCTCCTTCCGCGGCGAGGCCGCCGAAGCCGGTGGAGATCGTCTTGGTCGCCGTGCCGGATGCCGAATGATACGACGCGCCGCGGGATTCCAGGGCGTCGATGAGCCAGGACCACGCCACGTCGGCCAGGAGGGGATCGGTGCCGATCTCCGGCTCCAAGGGGGCCTGCGCGAACGACACGATGCGCCACGGACCGTTCCAGGGCTCCGGCTGCGCGGGGTCGTGCAGGAGGACGATGCGCCCGGTGCCGTACGGGGAGTCCTCGTGGGCTTCGGGGGGACGGACGTCGCCGGCGAGCGCGAACGCCTCGGGCGCGAGCCCGGGGGGCGCCCCGATCTCCCGCACGACGAGATCGCCGCGGAAGGAGAGCTCGCGAACGGCGGACACCGCGAGCGCGAACTCCGCGGACGGGTCCGGGCCGGGGCGGTCTTCGGTCACGCCCACAGACTAAAGTGAGGCCACGATGATGGACCCCAGGCGCGCCGCGGGCAGCACTCCCGCCCTCGTCGGCGCACTCCGGCTGACGATCACCGCTCTCAGCGCCTCGCTCGCGATCCTTCTGACCGCGATGGCAGTCGTGGCGGGACGCCTCGCGCGCCGGGTGGTGACGCCCGCGGCGCGTGTGGCGGACACGACGGTGACGGCGCTCGACACGGCGGCGCAGACGATCACGCTGGTGCGCAGCGACGACACCCGCCTGCCCGGCCGGTACGGGCTCTTCACGACGGGGACCGAGCCCTATCTCAAGCTCGGCACCGTGCTCTCCGAGGGCGAGCGCACGGTGACCCGCAAGCTGCTGACGCACATCCCGCACTCCGGTCACGTCGGTGCGGACGCGGCCTTCAGCGGGTGGTACTACGACCGTCCGGAGCAGCTTCATCTGCCCTTCGCCGCGGAGCTGATCGGCGCTCCCCTCGGGCCGTGTCCGGCGTGGCTGTTCCCCGCGGCCGAGCCGAGCTCGCGGTGGGTCGTCCAGATCCACGGGCGGGGGACGACGCGAGCGGAGGCGCTGCGGGCGGTGCCGGTCTTCCGCGACCTCGGCTACACGAGCCTCCTGGTGTCGTACCGCAACGACGGCGAGGCCCCCCGCACCCGGCAGGGCACGTACACGCTCGGCGCGACCGAGTGGCGCGACATCGACGCGGCGATCTCCTTCGCCCGGCGACGCGGTGCGCGACGTATCGTGCTGATGGGGTGGTCGATGGGCGGTGCGATCGCGCTCCAGGCCGCCCTCAACTCCGCGCACCGCGAGCACATCGACGGCATCGTGCTGGATTCGCCCGCCATCGACTGGGCCGACGTGCTCCGTCATCAGGCCGGACTGCGCCGCCTTCCGCGCCCGCTCGTGGGGCTCGCCCTCGGGGCGCTCGGCGCGCCCTGGGCCGGACCGATGCGCGGCGGCGGTGCGGCGATACCCTTCGAACGGCTCGACGTCGTGCGACGATCGGCCGAGCTGCGGCATCCGATGCTCATCCTGCACAGCGACGACGACGGATTCGTGCCCTCCGACGCGTCGCACGCGCTGGCCATCGCGCGTCCCGACCTCGTCGAGCTCGAGGTCTTCACCGAGGCGAGACACACGAAACTGTGGAACTACGACCCCGAGCGGTGGACCCGGGCGATCAGGCGCTGGGTGACGGAGCGCGGCCTGGATTCCGACCCAGCCGAAGATAGCTGAAGCCCGCCTCGTCGACGAGCATCCCCGTCACGACCAACTCGGCGCGTTCGGAGAGGTCGACGAAGGGACCGCTCGAGGGCGTCAGTGCGGGGGCGACGCTGACGCAGGCCTCATCGATCGCTCCCGCGCCGAGGAACGCCGAGGCGAGCGAGGTGCCGCCCTCGCACACGACCGAGCGCAGCCCGCGCTCCGCGAGGGCGCCGAGGATCTCGTCGGGCGTCAGGTGCGCGCCGGCGCTGTCGACGCCGACGACGGGGGCGCCGAGGGCGGCGGTGCGCCGCGCGACCTCGCTCTCGCGGCCCCGAGGGCACACGATGAGCGCGCGCCGCGAGGCATCCGGGCCTAGTCTGTGACCGCTCAGGTCGCCGGACGCCGTGACGATCGCGAGCGTCGCGGACCGCGGAAGGACGTAGCCCTCCGCCCGCACGGTCTGGGCGCCGACGACCACGGCATCCGCGGCGGATCGGATGGTCTTCAGGATGGCGCGGTCCGTGGGGCTGGTCAGGGTGTCGCTCGTGCCGTCCTCGCCCACGGCGGATCCCGTCAGGCCGGTCACCATGTTCATCCGGACGCGCACCCCGGCAGCGGGGCGGTAGATCTCGGCGATCGCCTCGAGCCCCTCGTCGGACTCGGGGTCCAGGGTGCGGAGGGTGCGGGGGAGCACCTCGGTGACGAGCATGTGTCAGGCCGCGGAGCGCTCGCGCACCTGGCGCTTGACTCGGCGCAGCATCCCCGACATGCCCGCGATGCGCAGGGGCGAGACGGCGCGGGTGAGGCCGATGCTCTGAGGGAAGTCGTCGGGGATCGCGAGCACCTCTGCGGCGCCGAGCCCGGAGATGCCCTGCACCAGGATGCTCGCGAAGCCGCGCGTGGTCGGTGCTTCGGCGGGCGCCGTCGCGTGCATGCGCACCACGCCCTCGGGAGTGACGTCGACGATGATGTACACCGGCGACTGACACTCGGCGACCCGCTCGCGCAGCTCGGGGCGATCGGCGTACTCGCCGGGAACCTCGGGTAGCTCGCCGGAGAACTCGAGCAGGAGCTGGAGCCGGTCGGGCTCGTCGAGCTCGAGGAACTCGTCGCGGATCTGCGCCAGGGAGTCGGGAAGCGAGTCGGTCACCGTCCCCATCCTGCCACCGTGAGCGCGCCGCGGGTCAGCGCGATGCCGGGTCGCCCGGCTCCGTGCCCGTCGCGATCGGCACGCGCACCGCGCTGCCCCACTCGGTCCACGATCCGTCGTAGTTGCGGACGTCGTCGAAGCCGAGCAGGTGCGTCAGCACGAACCACGTGTGGCTCGAGCGCTCTCCGATCCGGCAGTACGCCACGACGGAGTCGCCGGGGGCGAGCCCCGCACCGTCGAGGTAGACGCCCTCGAGGGCCTCGCGGGAGGCGAACGTGCCGTCCTCCGCGACGGCCTTCGCCCACGGCACGCTCTGCGCGCCGGGGATGTGGCCGGCGCGCAGAGCGCCCTCCTCGGGGTACGCGGGCGCCGACGTGCGCTCGCCCGAGTACTCCTCGGGGGAACGGACATCCACGAGGGGCTTGCCCAGGTGCGCGAGCACGTCGTCCTTGTAGGCGCGCAGCACCGAGTCGTCGCGCTCGACGACCGGGTAGTCGGTGGTCTCGACGGCGGAGTGCTCCGTCGTCATCGGGCGGCCCTCGGCGATCCACAGGTCCCGTCCGCCGTCCAGCAGGCGCACGTCCTCGTGGCCGAAGAGCGAGAACACCCACAGCGCGTACGCCGCCCACCAGTTGTTCTTGTCGCCGTAGATGACGATGGTGTCCTCGCGCGAGATGCCCTTGCGGGACATGAGCGCGGCGAAGCCCTCCCCGTCGACGTAATCCCGGACGACGGGGTCGTTCAGCTCGGTGTGCCAGTCGACCTTGACGGCGCCGGGGATGTGTCCCGTCTCGTAGAGCAGCACGTCCTCGTCGGATTCGACCACCACGAGGCCCGGGGTGCCGAGGCGCTGCTGCAGCCACTCGCCCGTGACGAGGCGCTCGGGATGGGCGTAGCCGGCGAACTTCGGGTCGGATGCGTCGGTGTCGACGGTCATGGATGCCTCCGAGGGTCTCGCCCGATCGCTGTGCGCGGAGGGGCCTGAGCGGAACGGCGTAGGGTTGATGCCGTCGGAGAAACCCTAGATCGCGAGGCGGGCGCACGCACGTCCGCCATCGTCATGTGACGAGAAGGACGGCATGGCCCCCACCACATCCACCGGCACCGTCCACCTCACCGATCTGCAGCCGCAGGTGACGGGGGCCGAGATGATCGCTCATCTGGTGCCGCCGCCGCAGTTCGCCGAGGCAACGTTCGACACGTATCGCGCCGATCCGGCCTATCCGTCGCAGCAGGAGGCGAAGGAGACGCTCCTGGCGTTCTCCGGCGGGGGCGCGCCCGCGAAGAAGGGCGGATTCTTCTCCCGTGCGAAGAAGGGTCCGGACACCAAGCCGGGAATCTACCTCGACGGCGGATTCGGGGTGGGCAAGACCCACCTGCTCGCCGCGATCTACCACGCGATGCCCGCGCGCAGGAAGTACTTCGGCTCGTTCATCGAGTACACGGCGCTCGTCGGTGCGCTCGGGTACAAGAGCGCCGTCGAGCAGTTCCGCGGCGCCGACCTGCTCTGCATCGACGAGTTCGAGCTGGACGATCCCGGCGACACGATGGTGATGACGCGCCTGCTCGGCGAGCTGGTCGCGTCGGGCACCAAGCTGGCCGCCACGAGCAACACCCCGCCGAACGCGCTGGGGGAGGGGAGGTTCGCCGCGCAGGACTTCCTGCGCGAGATCCACGCCATGTCGGCCCACTTCCAGACCCTGCGGATCGACGGCGTGGACTACCGGCAGCGCTCCCTCGACGGGCACGCCGAGGTGCAGACCGATGACGCCTACGCGTCGGCGATCGCGGATGCCGCGGCATCCGGTGTCGCCTCCGACGACGCCTTCGACGACCTCATCGCCCACCTCGCCCGCGTGCACCCCTCGCGGTACGTCCGCATGATCGAGGGCGTGGACGTCGTGGGCCTGCGGGATGTCACCCAGCTCACCGATCAGTCGGCGGCCCTGCGATTCGTCGCGTTCGTCGACCGCGTGTACGACGCGCAGGTGCCCATCCGGGCGACGGGCCTGTCGCTGGACCAGGTGTTCTCCGAGGAGATGCTCGCGGGGGGCTACCGGAAGAAGTATCTGCGCGCGACATCACGCCTGATCGCCTCCACCGCAGCCTGATTCGGCGATCGCAAGCGGATTTCCCGGCCCGTTCCGGGTGCGCCGAAACGCGATGTTTACCGGGCGGCACCTCGTGTAACACGAGCGAAACATGGGTCCCACACCGACCGTAACCAACCCTCGCCAGACTGGGACGCGTCGCGGGCCCTCACCTACCCGAATGCCCGCGCGTCTCGTAACACCAACACATGGATGAGGAACTTCATGGATAGCGGAAATCTCGCGTGGTCCGTCACGGCAACGGCGCTCGTGCTTCTCATGACGCCCGGCGTCGCTTTCTTCTACGGCGGTCTGGTGAAGGCCAAGAGCGTCGTCAGCATGATGATGATGAGCTTCGGCGCGCTCGGGCTCGTCAGCGTCCTGTGGATCCTCTACGGATTCAACATGAGCGCCGTCGAGAGCCCCTGGGCGTTCGCCGGCAACCCCTTCGTGGACTTCGGTCTGTCGTCGCTGGATGACAACGGCCTGGTGGGCGCCGCGTTCGGCGCCACCTTCGCGATCATCACGGTCGCCCTGATCTCCGGCGCCATCGCCGACCGCGCCAAGTTCGGCGCGTGGATGATCTTCGCCGGCGTGTGGGTCACGCTCGTCTACTTCCCCGTCGCGGCGTGGGTCTGGGGCGGCGGCTGGGTCTACAGCCTCGGCGAGACCTTCGGCTTCGCCACCAACGTCATCGACTACGCCGGAGGCACCGCGGTGCACATCAACGCCGGTGCGGCGGCACTCGCGCTCGCGCTCGTGCTCGGAAAGCGCGTCGGCTTCCAGAAGGGCATCCACAAGCCCCACAACGTGCCGCTCGTCCTTCTGGGCGCCGCGCTCCTGTGGTTCGGCTGGTTCGGCTTCAACGGCGGTGCGGAGGGCACCTTCGGCCTGCTGGGCACGGAGGACTCGCTGGTCGGCCTCATCACGATCAACACCCTCGGTTCGACCGCTGCGGCCGTCATCGGCTGGCTGATCGTCGAGAAGCTCAAGGACGGCAAGGCCACGTCGGTCGGCGCGGCGTCCGGTGCCGTCGCCGGTCTGGTCGCGATCACCCCCGCCTGTGCCAACCTCACGCCCGGCTGGGCCCTGCTGCTCGGTATCGTCACCGGTGCCGTCTGCGCCCTCGCGATCGAGCTGAAGTGGAAGCTCGGCTACGACGACTCGCTCGACGTCGTCGGCATCCACCTCGTCGGTGGTCTCATCGGAACGATCTACCTCGGCTTCTTCGCCACCGAGACCGGCCTCTTCCTGGGCGGCGGCGTGGAGCAGCTCGTGCTGCAGGTCATCGCCGCGGTGGGTGTCCTGGTCTACTCCTTCGTGCTGGCCTGGATCATCGGGTTCGCGATCGAGAAGACCATCGGCTTCCGGATCAAGAACGAGGACGAGCTGGCCGGTGTCGACACCGTCGTGCACGGCGAAGAGGGCTACGCCCTCGCCGAGCGCGAGTGATCTCGACTCACTGAACGCAAGGAGGGGCGTCGCGCATCGCGCGGCGCCCCTCCTTGCGTGTTCGGGGGCGAGACGGGGCACGGCTAGGGTGATCGCGTGAGAGGACCCCGCGGCATCCTGCGCTCGCTGCTCGGCGCGCTGACCCGTTCCGGTCGGATTGCCGACCCCGTCCGGCAACCCGATGCGGGTTCGCGCGCGGACGCGATGCAGACCCGCGAGATCGCGCCGCCGGCGGCGTCGGCGCTGACGATCAGCTACGCGCCCGATCGCGATGGCGACCCCGACGGGGGAGAGATCGTCTGGACGTGGGTGCCCTACGTCGAGCAGGACGGCCGGGGGAAGGACCGCCCCGTGCTGGTGCTCGGTCCCGCCCCGGGCGGCCGTGTCTACGCGGTCAAGCTGACGAGCAAGCCGCGCGAGGGCGATGCCGACGCGGTCGCGCTCGGCGCCGGCCCCTGGGATGCGCGGGGACGGCCCTCGTGGGTCGATCTCGATCAGGTCTACGTCGTGCACCCCGCGGGCATGCGTCGCGAGGCGGCGGCCCTGGACCGCGAGCGATTCGCGCGGGTGGCGGAGATCCTGCGTCGTCGCTACGGCTGGCGCAGCGACGTCTCCTAGGGCGTCGCGCCCGCGAGCTCTTCCCGGACGATGGCCGCGCCCGCGCTGAGCGCGCTCAGCTTGCCGAGGGCCACGTCCCGGGGCAGCGGGGCCATTCCGCAGTTCGTGCTCGGGACGAGCTTGTCCGCATCGACGAACCTCAACGCGCTCCGGAGGGTGTCGGCGACGTCCTCCGGGCTCTCGATCATCTCGCTCGCCACATCGATGGCCCCGAGCATGACCTTCTTGCCACGGATGAGCTCGACGAGCTCCATCGGGACGTGCGAGTGGTGGCACTCCAGGGAGACCATGTCGATCGTCGACCTCTGCAGGAGCGGGAACGTCTCCTCGTACTGCCGCCACTGCGCCCCGAGCGTCGCCTTCCAGTCGTTGTTCGCTTTGATCCCGTACCCGTAGCAGATGTGCACGGCGGTCTCGGCGCGCAGTCCCTCGGTCGCCCTCTCCAGCGTCGCCACCCCCCAATCCCGGACCTCGTCGAAGAACACGTTGAACGCGGGTTCGTCGAACTGGATGATGTCGACGCCGGCCGCCTCGAGCTCCCTCGCCTCCTGATTGAGGATCGTCGCGAACTCCCACGCCAGCTTCTCGCGGCTCTTGTAGTGGCGGTCGTAGAGCGTGTCGATCATGGTCATCGGGCCAGGCAGCGCCCACTTGATCGGCCGGTCGGTCTGCCGGCGGAGGAAGCGCGCGTCGTCGACGAAGACGGGTCTTTCGCGGCTCACGGCGCCGACGACGGTCGGCACGCTCGCGTCGTACCGGTTGCGGATTCGAACGGTCTCGCGCCGCTCGAAGTCGACCCCGGTGAGATGCTCGATGAACGTCGTGACGAAGTGCTGGCGGGTCTGCTCACCGTCGCTGACGATGTGGATGCCGCGCCGGCCCTGTTCCTGGACGGCGATTCGAAGCGCATCCTGCTTTCCCTCGATCAGTTCGTCGCCGGCCAGCTTCCAGGGAGACCAGAGGGTTTCCGGCTGCGCGAGCCATGCCGGCTTCGGCAGGCTGCCGACGATCGCGGTGGGAAGAAGCGTGTTCATGGTCGATGATTCTCCGCTCGTCATCCGACCGGAGTGGGGTAGCCGGCGGCCCACTGCTGCAGCAGCTTCCTGTGGGGCTTCACGAAATGCTCCTCCGTGTACTTGCCCTGCTTTGCCGCGAGCTGACTGCGCTCGACCCGGTCGTAGGCGATCTGCGTCCGGGAGTAGTCCTGCCGATCCAGGCTCGGCCGGTAGACGCCGGCAGCGGCCGAGTTCGCGTTGTAGATCTCGGGCCGATAGATCTTCTGGAACGTCTCCATCGTGCTGACCGTGCCGATCAGCTGCAGGCTGGAGTAGTGGTTGAGCAGGTCGTCGCGGGAGTAGAACGCGAGCGGCGCGACGCTCCCGGTCGGCATGAAGTACCGGGCCGTGAGCCCCATTCTCGCGAAATAGTCGTCGGTCAGGGACGGCTTGTCCTGCTGATATTCGACTCCGAGGATCGGGTGGTGGTTCGCGGTCTGTCGATAGGTCCTGCTCGTCGAGACGCTGATGCAGATCACGGGCGGCGCCGGGAATCGTTCCCGGTACGCGGCGGAGGCGAGGAAGTGCTGGAAGAGCTTGCCGTGCAGATCGCCGAAGTCGTCGGGAACGGTGAACCCGGTCGCGCCCTCGTTGACGGAGGGCAGCAGCACGCTGAAGTCGAAATCGCGGACGTACGACGAGAAGTTGTTCCCCACGATCCCGGGGATGCGTTCGCCGGTCTTCAGGTCGACGATCCGGACGTCCAGCATCTCGAGCAGCGGGAAACTTCGGTCGTCGCCGTCTGGTGAGAGCTGCAGCTCTGCAGAGACGATCTCGAGTTCGACGGTGTACCGGTCCCTGTCCGGGTTGTCCCAGTGCGCGAGGTCGTTGAATCGGCGGTCGATCATCGTCAGGGCGTTGCGGAGATTCTGCTGACGGTGCTCGCCTCGCGCGAGATTGGCGAAGTTCGTCGTGATCCGCGAGCTGTCCGACGGCGAGTAGGCCTCGTCGAAGCGGGTGGTGGTGATGCTGAAGGTGAAGTCGTTCGTCATGAGAGGCCAATCCGGTGGGTGATCGGCCGGGCTCGGCCTTGCGGAAGTCGCTAGAGCCATGGTGCAGGCGTGGGGCATCCATCGACAAAGTTGAGGAAACTATGCATCCCTATAGGCTCTACCTATGGTTCGGGGATCGGGCTCCATCACGCTGCAGCAGCTCCATTACTTCATTGAGGTCGCCGCGGAGGGGTCGATCAGTGCCGCGGCCGACCTGCTCTACGTCTCCCAGCCGACGATGTCCGCGGCGATGAAGGACCTCGAGAGCCGGGTGGGCCGCTCCCTCCTCGTCCGCTCCGCCCGCGGCGTGACGCTCACCGCCGACGGGGCGGAGTTCCTCGGATACGCGAGGCAGGTCACCGAACAGGTAGAGCTGCTCGAGCAGCGCTACCTTGGCCGGCCGCCGTCGCGTCGCCTGCTGGGGGTGTCGGCACAGCACTACTCCTTCGTGGTTGAGGCGTTCGTCCGGATGGTGAAGGGCAGCGACGCGGCCGAGTACGAGTTCTCGCTGCGGGAGACGCGCACGTGGGACATCATCGAGGACGTCCGGACGCTGCGCAGCGAGCTCGGCATCCTCTATCGCAACGACTTCAACCGGAACGTCATCGACAAACTCCTCCGGGACTCCGGGCTCGCCTTCCGCCCGCTCTTCTTCGCCGCGCCGCACATCTTCATCTCCCGCAAGAACCCCCTCGCCTCTCGGGATCGCGTCACCCTTGCCGATCTTGCCGACCTGCCGCGCCTCACCTTCGACCAGGGGGCAAACAACTCGTTCTACTTCGCCGAGGAGATCCTCTCCACCCTGTCGGGCAAGCAGGAGATCCGCGTCTCCGACCGCGCGACGATCTTCAACCTCATGATCGGGCTCGACGGCTACACGATCTCGACGGGCATCATCAGCGACGACCTCGACCCGGAGATCGCCGCCGTCCCGCTCGACGTCGACGAGCGCATCGAGATCGGCTGGATCGGCCACTCTGCGATCCCGCTCACCGAGCAGGCCCAGCGCTATCTCGCAGAACTGCGGCTCGTCGCGGCCGAGTTCGGTGTGGCGCTGCTCGACGAGTTGTGAACCGCTGGCCCGGGAACGGAAGAACCCCCGGAAATCCGGGGGTTTCGCGGTGGGCCTTCGCAAGCGATTCTCAAACACGAGGCCTGGCTCACCCATCCTTCTGGGCTTTCTCATCACCCTGGTGATGGAGTTCTTCCCGGTTGCCTTTCCGGTGATCGCTGTCGAACAACTCGGCGCGCCGGCCTGGTTGCCGAGCCTCGCAAACGCCGGCCTGGCCGTGCTGTCGAGCACCCTCACAGGAGTCGCGGTGGCGCTGACGAGCTCACGTTCTCGGGCATTCGCTGTGCGACTCGGAGCAGTGCTGCTCTTGGCGTGGATCGCCTCAATGGCGGCCGTCTACGCGGTTCCTTCAGCGTGGCTTGCGGTGGCCCTGTTCGGATCGGCGCTGATCTTCGGAGTCGGCACGGTCGTGCTCAGCACGAGGATGAACGCGGCCGCGAGTGAGGTCGCCCCACCGGAACAGGCTGGACGCTACCTCGCTGCGTTCCAGTACTCATTCAGCGTCGCCAGCCTCACGCGCCTCTTCTGATGTCGGCTTTCGCGTGGTCGGGTTGGTTGCCGTGGGTGCTACTCGCATTGGGGCCTGAGGGGGCGCTCGTACTGCTTCCGTGGCTACGTCGCGCGCTGCCGCCCCGTGTGCTCGCTCTCGCTCCCGACGAGACTGAAGCCGGAGCCTCACCCGTCCGCATCCGACCGGTGAGGACGACGCCACCACCTGTTACAAGAGATGCACGATCCCTGTGTCACCCCAGGCGGACGCGAGATACTCCGCGGCGAGACGCCGATGACAACGATCAGGAGAGGCCTCTGAGCAGAGGAGCACTGCCTCGTTGAAGTCAGCAGGACTGAGCACCGCTTCGACCTGGCGACCTGCTTACCACGAGACCCGCTTGGTACAGTTCCGAAATGGATCACCTTTCCTCAGTGTCCACCCACGTCCAGCCCGATGTCCGGGTGCGTGGTGCCCGCGAACACAACCTCAAGGACGTCGATCTCACGGTTCCGCGTGACGCGATGGTTGTGTTCACGGGCGTGTCCGGATCCGGGAAGTCCTCCTTGGCTTTCGGCACGTTGTACGCGGAGTCGCAGCGGCGCTACTTGGAGTCAGTTGCCCCGTACGCGCGGCGACTGATCGACCAGGCGGGTGTCCCCGACGTCGACTCCATCACCGGGATGCCGCCCGCAGTCGCCTTGCAGCAGCAGCGCGGAGGGCGCAGCGCGCGCTCCTCTGTAGGCAGCATCACCACGCTGTCGAGTGTGGTTCGGATGCTCTATTCGCGAGCCGGTGAATACCCAGATGGTCAGCCGATGCTCTACGCCGAGGACTTCTCCGCGAACACCGTGCAGGGCGCGTGCCCCGAGTGCCACGGCATCGGCAGAGTGTACGCGGTGACCGAGGAGCGGATGGTGCCCGATCCCTCACTCACCATCCGGGAGCGCGCCATCGCATCGTGGCCGACCGCCTGGCACGGCCACCAGTTGCGGGACGTGCTGGTCGCGCTCGGCTACGACGTCGACGTACCGTGGAAGGATCTGTCGAAGAAGGATCGGGACTGGATCCTCTATACCGACGAGACCCCCTTCGTTCCCGTCCACTCTCGACTCACACTCGCCGAGGCGCGCCGGGCAATCCGAGCAGGAATCGAACCGAGCTACTCGGGCACCTTCGTCGGCGCGCGGCGGTACGTGCTCGACACTTTCGCGAACACGAAGAGCGCGTCGATGAAGCGCCGCGTAGCCCAGTTCATGAGCGCGGCGGTCTGCCCGGTGTGCCATGGGAAGCGGCTCAAACCCGAAGCACTGACGGTGACGTTCGAAGGACTCGATATCGCGGACTTCTCAGCCTTGCCACTGCGTGAATTGGCTGAGCTCCTCGAGTCCGTCGTCGCCGAGTCTGACCGCGAGGGCGAGACCTCCGGCGCCGTGGTAGACGTCGCGACTAGACGTGAAGCCGTCGAGCAGCGCGTTGCTGCTGGCGGCTCCGCGCACTCCGCTGCGCCGGATGTCCGTCGCACACCGAATCAGTCTGTCGAGAAGCGCGCCGCGGCAGCCCGCCTGGGCTCAGAATTGCTGGACCGCCTGCGCCCCATCATCGATCTCGGACTCGGTTACCTCTCGCTAGGTCGCACTACGCCGACACTGTCCGGAGGGGAGCTACAACGACTTCGACTCGCCACGCAGCTCACGTCGGAACTGTTCGGTGTTGTCTACGTCCTCGACGAACCGTCAGCCGGTCTCCATCCGCACGACGTCACCGCGCTGCTGGGTATCCTCGACGGGCTGAAGCAGCGCGGCAACAGCCTCTTCGTCGTGGAGCATTCCGTCGACGTCATGCGGCACGCGGACTGGCTGGTCGACATCGGCCCCGGAGCCGGGGAACACGGCGGGCGCGTGATCTACAGCGGACCCACGGACGGGCTCGCGGAGGTCGACGAGTCGGTGACGCGCGGATACATCTTCGGGGGCAGCGGCCTTCCACCGCACCAGCCCCGTGCCGCCCACGACTGGTTGCAGCTGGAGCACGTCACCCGCAACAACCTGCGGGACGTATCTGTGGCGCTACCGCTCGGAACGCTCACGGCTGTCACTGGCGTGTCAGGGTCGGGGAAGTCCAGCCTTGTCAGTCAAGTCCTGCCTGCCCTCATCGGCGCCAGGCAAGGAGACGCCCCTCGCGTCGAGGAGGAAAGCGCTGAGGCCGACGCCCTGCTCCTCACTGACGAGTCCGATGAACTCGGAGGGTCGGTCGAGGGCGATCTCACGACCGTCCGGCGTGTGGTGAGCATCGACCAGAAACCCATCGGCCGCACGCCCCGCTCCAACGTCGCGACCTACACAGGACTCTTCGATCATGTGCGGCGCCGGTTCGCCGAGACGCCGGAAGCTCGGACACGCGGATACAAGCCCGGTCGGTTCTCCTTCAATGTCGCAGGCGGCCGTTGCCCGACCTGTGAGGGTGAAGGCTCCGTGATGGTCGAGCTGCTCTTCCTGCCCTCGGTCTACACCGTGTGTCCCGACTGCCATGGCACCCGCTATCAATCGAGCACCCTGGAGATCACCTGGCGAGGGCGCAACATCGCGGAAATCCTCGCGATGAGCGTCGAAGAGGCTCAAGAGTTCTTCGCCGGCGAGTACGACGTGATGCGCTCCCTCACCTCGCTGGTCGATGTCGGGCTCGGTTATCTGCGCTTGGGACAGCCGGCCACAGAGCTCTCCGGTGGGGAGGCGCAGCGTGTGAAGCTGGCCACCGAACTGCAACGAGCGCAGCGCGGCGACACTCTGTACGTGCTCGATGAGCCGACCTCCGGATTGCACTGTGCCGACGCAGACCGTCTAGTTACCCACCTTCAGACTCTCGTCGATGCGGGCAACACGGTCGTCATGGTGGAACTTGACATGCGAGTGGTCGGCGCAGCCGACTACGTCATCGATCTCGGGCCGGGAGCCGGTGACAACGGCGGCACAGTGGTCGCGTCCGGAACGCCAGCAGAGGTCGCTGCGTCGAGAAACAGCGCTTCAGCACCGTATCTCGCCGCCGCCCTCGCCGAGGCCGCGACGCTGACGTCAGGGGCATAACCGGCTCTTCGCCGTTGAGTGTGGGTATCGGGTGACGCGCCGGTAGCCGGGGCTGCTCGGGAGATGGGTCGAGGTCCCCGAGGATCAGAGGACTTCTACCTCATCTGATCGCGAGAACCTCGACGATGACCGAGCCTACGACGTGCTGCCGTGCCGACGGCAACTACTGCGACCGCTGCGACCTGCTGGTCGGTCTCGACGGGCTGCGGGTGATCGCGGTCGAGCGCCGCGGGCGCGACGCGCTGACCGTGACGGTCGAGTCGCCGCCGGGCCCGATCGGCTGCCCGGGTTGCGGCGTGCTCGCGATCGGTCACGGCCGTGCGCCGGTGCCGCTGGTGGATGCGCCGGCGAGGGGGTCGACCGGTCCGGCTGCTCTGGCGCAAGCGCGGCTGGCGCTGCCTAGAGCCGGCGTGCCCGGTGGAGCACATCTGGCACCACGTCTCCACGAGGCCGATCGGCTCCGGCCGGCGCGGGCCGAAGGAGCTCACCGGGATGGTCGACCTCACCCGCGACGTCCACGGCCGCACGCGGGCGAGGCTGCTCGATCTCGTCCCTGGCCGGTCCGGTGAGGCGTACCGGTCGTGGCTGCACGATCGCTGCCCGGCGTTCCGCGACCGGGAGGAGATCGCGACGCTCGACCCGTTCCGCGGCTACAAGAACGCCATCGATGACCAGCTCGAAGACGCCCGCGCGGTCCTCGACGCGTTCCACATCGTGAAGATTGGCACCAAGGTCGTCGATGACGTGCGACGTCGCGTGCAGCAGCAGATGCACGGGCGCCGCGGCCGCATGGGCGACCCGCTCTACGGGATCCGCAACCTGTTGCGCGCCGGCGAGGAACACCTCACTGACCGGCAGCGGGCACGGCTCGAGCGGGCATGGCAGCCGACGAACGCCACGTCACGGTCGAGGTCGCCTGGCACTGCGCGCAGCAGTTGCGCGCCTGCTACCACCAGGCCAGTCATCGCGAGGGCCGCGCACTCGCCGAACGGGTCCTCGCCTCGTTCTCGAGCTGTCCGATCCCGGAAGTCGCGCGCCTCGGACGGACATTGCGGACCTGGCGGCGTGAGTTCGTCGGCTACTTCGACACCGAAAGCCGCCACCGGCGGCACCGTCGGCCGCGCACCCAACTCGACCTCGATGCTGCACAGCGAACTGATCGACCGCGGCCTCACGAGTGTTCCGACGCCGAAGCGGCCAGCGAAAGCGCCGGGGCTGTCCACGATCCAGCAGATGCTCTCCAACCCGTACTACAAGGGTGACGTGATCTTCCGTGGCGCCCGCTACGACGGCCTCCACGAACCGCTCGTGAGCGCGGAACTCTGGTACAGGGTGCAGAACGTCCTCACCGCGCACCAGGTGTCCGGGGAGAAGACCCAAACCCACGAGCACTACCTGAAAGGCTCCGCGTACTGCGGCGACTGCGGCTCCCGACTTATAGTCACCCACGCGAAGAACGGCAAGGGCATCGTCTACCCGTACTTCATCTGCGCTGGTCGTTACTCCAAGCGCACGAACTGTGTCCGTCAGGCGATGCCGATCGAGCACATCGAACGACAGGTAGAGGACTACTACCGGCGTGTGCAGATTCCCGAGCACATCATCACCGCGCTCAGGCAGATGCTCGTGCGCCAGTTCGATGACCTCCATGTAGCGAACAAAGCAGCACGGCACACCCTCGCGGTCGAGCGTGACAAGCTCCGCGATGAACGCCGCAGCCTGCTCCACGCCCACCACGCCGGAGCGGTCCCGCTCGATCTCCTCAAAGAAGAACAAGACCGCATCGCCAGACGGCTGCTGTTTCTCGACGCGCAGATCGACGCGGGGCAGATCGAGTATGACCAGGCCAAGGCGCATCTCGAAGACTGCCTCGCTCTGGCGGGTGACATGCACGCGATCTACATGAGCATTGACGGCTCACTCCGACGCATCTGCAACCAAGCGTTCTTCGAGCGCATTCACGTCTATGAGATCGAGAACACCGACATTGTGACGGCTGACCCGGGTGAGCCGTTCGATGCGCTGCTCGACCCGAATTTCCACGCGGCAGCGCTGGCCTATCAAACCAGCGTGCGCGCGGGGAAAGACGTCAAACCTGCGGACGTCGCAAGTTTGGACATCGACTATTGGGTGGGCGATACCAGACTCGAACTGATGACCTCTTCCGTGTGAAGGAAGCGCGCTACCAACTGCGCCAATCGCCCATGGCCCGAAGGCCGGATACAGATGTTACCGGATGCCGGACCCGCCGACGAACCGCGAGCTCTCGACACGCGCGGACCGGCGCTGGTTTGGCGGGTGCCCCGGGATCGGCTAAAGTCTTCAAAGCGCCCCGATGAAACGGGGAGCACGCGGATGTAGCGCAGTTGGTAGCGCATCACCTTGCCAAGGTGAGGGTCGCGAGTTCGAGTCTCGTCATCCGCTCGAGTGCGGGGATCCCTTTTCGGAGGGATCACGTCACGTGGGTCGAACCACACACGGTGGCGTGGCCGAGCGGCTAGGCACCGGCCTGCAAAGCCGTTTACACGGGTTCGAATCCCGTCGCCACCTCCACTTGTAACTGAACAGCCTTTTGGGCGCGATTGGCGCAGCGGTAGCGCGCTTCCCTGACACGGAAGAGGTCACTGGTTCGATCCCAGTATCGCGCACGAGAAAACCCCCGGTAATGCGGGGGTTTTTGCGTTTCGCGGGAGCGTGCGCATGGGGGTTAGCGGCAAGAATGTGTGGACTGTTCGCGGCGGTTGCGGGGTTGGGTGTTGCGGTGCGCGTGCTCAAGGGGGGACTTCGTGCAGGAGGAGGAACCATTCGACAGCGCGGCGGCGGTGCTCGAGGGTCATTCCGCGGTGATGGCGCAGCAGGTGCCGGATTTGCGCGTTGATGCCGCCCCCGAGGGGGCTCGTGGTGCGGGGGTTGCCGTGCTCGAGGAATGTGAACACGTGACCGGCTTCGGCGGCGCGGTGAAGGATGCTCCAGGCCTTGCGGAGCCGGTCGTGAGTGAAACCGAATTGTCCGTCTCGGTAGACGGTGCGTTCCTTTGTGAGATGCCCGAAGCGCTGCCACCAGCCCTCTAACGCGAGCCGCCATCGGATCGCGGAGTCAACGTCGGCGACGTTGCTGAGGTTCATCGCCAGGGCCCGCAGCGCGCGCCCGGCCTTCAGACGTGGTTGTCGTGTCAGCTCGCTGGTGACGTTCATCTGCAGATGGAAGATGCAGCGCTGCACGGCGGTGTCGGGCCAGGTGTTCGCGAGGGCAGAGCGGATGCCGGAGCCGCCGTCGGTGACGACGACGTCCGGAGGTGGGACCTGCCCGAACAGGGCGGTCCAGGCGGCGGTGGATTCACGGGCGGCCCTTTGCCAGGCGATCACATGCCCGGTGTCCGACAGAGCGATCAGCAGACACCAGGTGCCGATCCAGATCCCGTCGACGAGGACGGCTTCGTGGACCTCTCCGGTGACGGGCATGCGGGGCTCCAGATCCCAGCACCAGGCTGTCTGATCGCGGAACGAGCGCCCCGTCCCGCCGTCAATCTCGGCCTGCGTGTGCTTCCCGACGAGCCAGGTCAGGAACCTGCGCAACTGCTCCCGACGGGCGACATCGGGACGACGCCGCGTCGAGGAAGCGCCGCACTGCGGGCAACGCCAACGCTGTGTTCCCGCTGTCGTGCGGCCGTTCTTCACCAACCGTGAGCCGCATACCAGACAGGTGGTCGTGTTCGACGGAAGGTCCACGAGTAAGCCTCGCAGACCATAACGATCCCCGATTCACCACGTGAACACGCGGCAGGATCAGTTACCCATCCACACTTTCCTGCCTATAACCCGCGCATGGAACGCTGCACGTGTCTCGCAGCCGCTCTGCCGACTCCTGCATCCGTCGAGCGCGCTCGAGGTGATTCGAGTCGGCGGCGGCTGGGCGCGAAACGACATACTGAGGGAATGTCCTACACCGACCAACGCACCTCCAACCCGGCCGCCTGGGCCGCGTTCTGGCTCGGCCTCGCCGGCCTCGTGCTCATGCCCATTCCGCTGTTCATCGGATTCTTCCTGGGGGGCGGTCTGTCGATCATCGCCGCCGTCTTCGCCGTCATCGGCCTTCTGAAGGGCCTCGCCCGCAGCGGGAAGGGCATCGGACCCGTCGTCTTCGCGGCGATCTTCATCGCGCTGACGTGGGGCGGGATATCGGTGGGCGGCGGAATCATCTGGTGACCTCGGGAGGCTGATCGTCCGTCAGCGGCGCGCCTCCGGCCGCTACGTTGTGGGCATGACCTCACCGCACGTCGCCTCGCTCGCTGGGGCGGAACCCGTCTTCGCCAGCGAGCTCGGTCAGATCCGTGAGCTCACCGCCGCATCGTTTCCGATCCTGCGGCGCATGTCCATCCGGCACACCGTGCTGGAGCCCGGCGCGATCCGCGAGCCGCAGTGGAACGTGAACGCGAACCAGCTGGCGTACGTCACCCGGGGCCGGGTGCTTGTGTCGCTGCTGGGCAACGCGGACGACTTCGCGAGCTTCGTCGTGGAGGCGGGGCAGATGTTCCATGTCGAGTCGGGCAGCGTCTTCCACATCGAGAACATCGCGGAGGAGGCCTCCGAGATCGTCGCCGCCCTGCGGTCGGGTGCGCCGGAGCACTTCTCCTTCGCCGCAGGCGTCAACGCCATGACGGATGCGGTACTGGGCAACACGTTCGATCAGCCGGCGGCGGCGTTCGAGAGGTTCGCGCGCGGGCGAGAGCCCGATCGTGCGTCGCGAGGGGCCCGCGCGCATCCCGGACGGCGCGCGGCTGCCCAACGCCCGGCTGTTCGATGCGGAGGGACAGGTCGCGCCCCTTTCCCACGCCTACGGGTCGGCCAAGCTGGCGCGCAAGCAGTACTGGGCGGCGCTCCAGGATCTGTCGATGTACCACCTGCGCATCGGCGGCCAGGGCATGCGTGAGCCGCACTGGCACCCCATCACGGCCGAGCTCGGCTACGTGTGGCGGGGGCGCGGGCGGATGCGCGTGCTCCGTCCCGACGGTGTGCTCGACGAGTACGAGCTGGCGCCGGGGCAGGCGTACTTCATCCCGCGCGCCTACCCCCACCACATCGAGGCGTTGACGGACGAGGGGATCGATTTCCTCATCTTCTTCGACCGGCCGACGCCCGGCGACATCGGGTACCGCGCGACGGCGTCGGCGTTCTCCCGCGAAGTGCTTGCCGCAGCGTTCTCGGTGCCCGAGCGCGAACTGCCTTCGCTGCCCTACACTCCGGTCGACCCCCTGATCGTGGAGCGCATCAACCCGCGCGACCCCCCGGCATCCGGCAGCTAGAAGAGGGGCTTCGCGGCTCGGCTCAGCGCCACGTGAGGGGCACGACGGCGGCGGCGATCGTCAGCGGCGCCGCCACCGCGCCGAGCAGCGCGAACCGAGACCACGCGATGTGCACGCCGTCGGCCACCAACCGCTGATGCCAGAGCAGGGTCGCGAGCGACGCCCACGGCGTGATGAGCGGCCCCGCGTTCACCCCGATGAGCAGCGCCGCCATCCGCACGGGGGTGTCGGCCGTGGCCTCGAGGGCCAGGTAGGCGGGCAGATTGTTCAGCAGGTTCGCGGATGCCGCACCCGCGCCCGCGAGGCGCCACAGGTCGGCGAGGTCGTCGCCGCCCCCCGCGACGGCGGTCGTGAAGGCGGCCGCGCCCCAGGCCTCGACGGCGCCGACCACGAGGAACAGCCCGCCGGCGAACACGACCAGCTGCCAGGGGACGAGCGAGGGGCGCAACGAGCGTCGCGCTCGCACCGCGAAGCAGGCCGAGAGGACGGCCGCGGCCCCGAGCGTCGGGATCCAGGGCTCGATGCCCGCGAGCAGGAGCGGCAGCAGCGCGCCGACGACGAGGGCGGAGGCGATCAGCAGAGGTCGGTCCTGCACGCGCGGCGGGGCCGCGGGCGTGTAGCGCGTGCCGATCGAGCGCCGGAAGACGAGGGCGAGGATGACCGCCGGCACGACGAGCGCGGCGGCGGCCGACGGCCCCAGGAGCGCGGCGAACTGCCACGGATCGATTCCGCCGAGACGCTCGCGCGCCAGCAGGTTGGTGAGGTTGGAGACCGGGAGCAGGAGCGAGCCCGTGTTCGCCACCCAGACGGTCGTGAGCGCGAAGGGGAGCGGCGGGAGCCCGTTCGCCCGTGCGACGGCGATGACGACGGGCGTCAGCAGCACGGCGGTCGTGTCGAGCGAGAGGAACGCCGTCGTGACCGCGGCGAGGGCGAACACCAGCCCCCACAGGAGCCAGCCGTGGCCCCGCGAGACGCGGGCGAGCCATGCGGCGCACACGCCGAAGAGCCCCGCCGCGGCCGCCAGCTCCGCCACGACCGTCATGGCGACGACGAACAGCAGGATCGGCCACACCCGCTCCCCGATCGCGAGCGCGTCGCCGGGAGGGAGCACGCCGAAAACGAGCGCCGCGGCGCCGGCGGCCCACAGCATCCCGCCGATGATCGCCAGACGCACGGCATCCATCATCGCCCCTCCGGGCCCGCGATAGCCTAGAACCCTGCCACCCCAGGAGAGTTCCCTTGACTGATCTGCGCCCCGCGGAGGACGTGTCGTTCCCCGCCGACGGTTTCGCCCTGTTCCCCGACCGCTCCGTCGTCGCGCTCCGCGTCAACGGCGAGCTGAAGGACCTGGCGACGACGGTGACCGCGGCCGACGAGGTGGAGGCCGTCACGATCGACAGCCCCGACGGCCTGTCGATCCTGCGCCACTCCACCGCCCACGTGCTCGCGCAGGCGGTGCAGCGCATCAGCCCGCAGGCGAACCTCGGCATCGGCCCCCCGATCACCGACGGCTTCTACTACGACTTCGGCGTCGATGAGCCCTTCACCCCCGAGGATCTGAAGGCCATCAAGAAGGAGATGGAGCGCATCGTCCGCGAGGGGCAGCGCTTCGTCCGCCGCGTCGTCTCGGACGACGAGGCCCGCGCCGAACTCGCCGACGAGCCCTTCAAGCTCGAGCTCATCGGGCTCAAGGGCGGATCGAAGGATGCCGCGGAGGGCGCCTCCGTCGAGGTCGGAGGCGGCGAGCTGACGATCTACGACAACGTCGACCGCGAGGGCACGACCGTCTGGAAGGACCTGTGCCGCGGTCCCCACGTGCCGAGCACGCGCATGGTCGGCAACGGCTGGGCGCTCACCCGCATCGCGGGTGCGTACTGGCGTGGCAGCGAGAAGAACCCGCAGCTGCAGCGCATCTACGGAACCGCGTGGCCCACGAAGGACGAGCTGCGCGCCTATCAGGAGCGCCTTGAGGAAGCTGCGAAGCGGGATCACCGCAAGCTCGGCAAGGAACTGGACCTCTTCTCCTTCCCCGACGAGATCGGCTCCGGGCTGTCGGTGTGGCACCCCAAGGGCGGGATCATCCGCGGCGAGATGGAGCAGCACGCGCGTCGCCGCCACGTCGAGGGCGGCTACACCTACGTGTACACGCCGCACATCTCGAAGGAGGACCTCTTCCTCCAGTCGAACCACCTCGTGACCTACCGCGAGGGCATGTTCCCGCCGATCCGGATGGACGAGGAGGTGGATGCCGAGGGCCGCGTCACCAAGCACGGCACGGACTACTACCTCAAGCCCATGAACTGCCCGATGCACATCCTGATCTTCAAGGAGCGCGGTCGCAGCTATCGCGACCTGCCGATGCGGCTGGCGGAGAACGGCACCGTCTACCGCAACGAGCTCTCGGGCGCGCTTCACGGGCTCACCCGCGTGCGCGGCTTCACGCAGGACGATTCGCACCTGTTCGTGACCCCTGAGCAGCTGGAGTCCGAGGCGACCCGCGTGCTGGAGTTCGTCATCTCGATGCTGCGCGAGTTCGGCCTCGACGACTTCGAGCTCGAGCTGTCGATGCGCGACGACGAGAAGTCCAAGTGGATCGGCTCGGAGGAGTTCTGGGAGTACTCCACGAACGCGCTGCGCAACGTGGCGGTCGCGAGCGGGCTCAAGCTCACCGAGGTGCCGGGCGAGGCGGCGTTCTACGGCCCCAAGATCGACCTGAAGACCAAGGACGCGATCGGGCGCACCTGGCAGCTGTCCACGGTGCAGGTCGACCCGAACCTCCCCGAGCGCTTCGGCCTCGAGTACACCGACCGCGATGGCCAGAAGAAGCGTCCCATCATGATCCACCGAGCCCTGTTCGGCTCCATCGAGCGGTTCTTCGCGATCCTGCTCGAGCACTACGCGGGGGCGTTCCCGCTGTGGCTGGCGCCCGTACAGGTGGTCGGCATCCCCGTGGCGGAGGAGTACGCCGACTACCTCGACGACGTGATCACGCGGCTCCGTCAGGCGGGAGTGCGCGCCGAGCTCGACCGATCCGATGACCGGATGCAGAAGAAGATCCGCACCCACACGACGATGAAGGTCCCGGTGCAGCTCATCGCGGGGGAGGCCGACCGCTCGGCGGGCACCGTGTCGTTCCGCTTCCGCGACGGGTCGCAGACGAACGGCGTGCCGATCGACGAGGCGATTTCAACGATCGAGCGGGCGATCGCGTCCCACATCCAGGTGTCCACGGCCGAGGACCTCGTGTGATCGAGCCCGGCGACGGACTCGTGGATGCCGCGCACCTCGCGGGCGTGCCCGACGAGTTCCAGCGCCTGTGGACGCCCCACCGGATGGCCTACATCCAGGCAGGCCCCGATGCGCTGAACGACGACTGCCCCTTCTGCGCCGCGCCGGGCATGAGCGACGAGGACGCCCTCATCGTCGCCCGCGGGCGCACGGCGTACGTGCTGCTGAACCTCTTCCCGTACAACTCGGGGCACCTCCTGGTGTGCCCCTATCGCCACATCCCGATGTACGACGACGCGACGCCCGAAGAGGTCGCCGAGATCGGCGCCCTCACGCAGACCGGCATGCGCGTGCTGCGGGAGGTGTCGCGGTGCCACGGCTTCAACCTCGGCATGAATCAGGGCCAGGTGGCCGGCGCCGGCATCGCGGGCCACCTGCACCAGCACATCGTGCCCCGCTGGGCGACCGATGCGAACTTCTTCCCGATCATCGCGAAGACCAAGGCGCTGCCGCAGCTGCTCGGCGAGGTGCGCAGCGCGGTCGCCGGGGCCTGGCCCGCGGCATCCTGACCCGCGGCGCGACGCCGGGGGCCGGCCGGCGCGGCGACGGCTCGCGCAGACGGGCGCAGGAGTTCGCCCCGGAACAGGAGAATTCGCCCAGGATCCTCCTGTCCTCGGGCGTTCGCCTGCCTCGGGCCGGAGTCAGCGCACCCGCGTGACGGCGAACTGCATCCGGGGGCTCGCGTACGACTCCTGCGACTCCACCAGCGCCAGCTCGCGGGCGCCGGAATCGTGGGTGCGCTCGAGCAGGTCGAAGACGCTCGACGTCGTGCGGGCCAGCGCGTCCGCGGCATCCCCCGTGCGCGTCAGGTGAGCCGTGAACAGCGCCGCGGTGACATCGCCCGAGCCGTTCGCCTTCATGGGGATGCGCGGGGTCTGCGCGATCCACGCGCCGTCGTCGGTCACGGCGAGCATCTCGATCGTGCCCTCCGGGCGGTCGGGTCGTTCCACGCTGGTCACGAGCACCGTGCGGGGGCCCATGACGCGCGCGGCGTCGACGGCCTCGAGGGTCGAGTCGAGGTCGGCGGGCTTCGTGCCCGTGAGGAACCCCAGCTCGAACTGGTTCGGCGTGATGATGTCGGCTGCCGGCACGACGCGATCGCGCAGGAGCACGGGGATGGCGGGCGCGACGAAGCAGCCCGAGACGGCGTTTCCCATGACGGGGTCGCACGCGTAGACGGCGTCTGGGTTGGCCGCCTTGACCCGGGCGACCGCGTCGAGGACGACATCCGCGATGCCCTCGCCGCCCTGGTATCCCGAGAGCACGACGTCGATCTGCGGCAGCACGCCGCGTTCCTCGATGCCCGTGATGACGTCGCGGACGTCGTCGGGGGAGATGAGCGGGCCGCGCCACTGGCCGTAGCCGGTGTGGTTGGAGAAGTTGACCGTGTACACCGGCAGCACCTCCACTCCGATGCGCTGGAGGGGGAACACGGCGGCGGAGTTGCCGACGTGGCCGTACGCCACGGCGGACTGGATGGAGAGCACCTTCACCGAACGATCATCCCACCCTCGTCGGCGCACCCGCCGCGCCGAGGGCCTCGTCGCTCGCGTCGGAGAGGTCGGCCGCGAGGCGGTCCGCGTCGTCGTCCGAGAGGCCGTGCACCGTCAGTCGGACATGGGATGCCGCGGCCCCGTCGGCGAGTACGAACTCGTCTCCCGTGCGCACGAGCCACCCTCGGCGGCGCAGGTGCGGCGACACCGCCGCGGCGTCGACGGGGAGGCGGACCCAGAGGTTGAGGCCGTCGCCCAGGGTGGCGGTGATCCTGTGCCGCGCGAGCCGCCGCACGAACGAGGCGTTGCGATCGGTGTAGTGCCGGGCCGCGGCGCGGATGCGCGATCGGGCGCCGTCGTCGGTGACGAGATGCCCGACGATCCGCTGCAGCAGGTGGCTCACCCACGTCGTCCCGGGGCTCAGGCGCAGCGCGAGCCTCTCCGCCGTGTGCGGGTCGGACGCGACGAGGGCCAGGCACATGTCGGGGCCGAGGAACTTCGACACCGAGCGCACCAGCGCCCACCGGCGGTGATCGGGCCCGACGAGGGAGTGATAGGGCCGCTGCGAGAGGAGGGAGAAGTGATCGTCCTCGATCACGAGCACGTACGGGTACTCGGCGAGCACGGCGCGCAGCTGCGCGGCCCGCTCGGCGGAGACGCTCGCTCCCGTCGGGTTCTGCGCCCGCGGGGTGCAGACGACGGCGCGCACGCCCTGGGCGAGAGCGGCGCGGAGTCCGTCGACCGTCATGCCCTCGGCATCCACCGGCACCGGCACGGCGCGGTAGCCGCCGAGGCGCACGGTCTGGATGCTCGCGAGGAAGCACGGGTCCTCGAGGGCGACGGCGTCGTCGCGGGCCAGCGCCTGCGCGAGCAGACGTTCGACCGCGTCGACCGCGCCGCTGGTGACCGTCAGCCGCAGGGGGCGGTCGCCCACGTCCGCGCGCATCCAGTCGCCGGCCCAGCTCTCGAGGCCCTCGTCGATGACCGGCTCTCCGTAGAGCACGGGGCGCCCGGCCGCGGCGGCGAGCGCGATCGAGGGGTCGGGGATGAGCCGGGGATCCGGATTGCCGGTGCCGACGTCGTGCAGCGAGCTCGGTGCCGAGAAGCCCTCCTGGGCGACGGGGGAGCGGTCTGCGACCCGCGTGCCCGCACGGCCTCTCGTGACGATCAGTCCGGCGGCCGCGAGCTGTCGGTACGCGGCCACGACGGTGTTGCGGTTGACGCCCAGCTCGTCGGCCAGCGCGCGCACGGGCGGCAGGGGTTCGCCCGGGGCGAGTCGAGCGCGCTCCAGAAGGCCTCTCACGCTGTCGGCGATCTCGACCGCGGAGGTCCCGGTGATCCGTGACGTCATGTGTGCGCCCCCTCTCCCTCCGACGGTACCAAGCCCGTGCTACTTTTGGCCTATGCCAAACCGGGAAGTACTCCGAGCCCGGTGATTCAGCGAAAGGACCCCCGGCCATGACCTCCTCCACCACGGGCTCATCCCGCGTCAAGCGCGGCCTCGCCGAGATGCTCAAGGGCGGCGTCATCATGGACGTCGTCACGGCCGACCAGGCGAAGATCGCCGAGGATGCCGGGGCCGTCGCCGTCATGGCGCTGGAGCGCGTCCCCGCCGACATCCGCGCCCAGGGCGGCGTGTCGCGCATGAGCGATCCCGACATGATCGAGAGCATCATCGAGGCGGTGTCGATCCCCGTCATGGCGAAGGCGCGCATCGGCCACTTCGTCGAGGCGCAGGTGCTGCAGGAGCTGGGCGTGGACTACATCGACGAGTCCGAGGTGCTCTCGCCCGCCGACTACGTGAACCACATCGACAAGTGGGGCTTCACGGTCCCCTTCGTCTGCGGCGCCACGAATCTCGGGGAGGCGCTGCGGCGGATCACCGAGGGGGCCGCGATGATCCGCTCGAAGGGCGAGGCCGGCACCGGCGACGTCTCGGAGGCGACGAAGCACATCCGCACGATCACGGCGGAGATCAACCGCCTGCGATCCATGACCAAGGACGAGCTGTACGTCGCCGCGAAGGATCTGCAGGCGCCCTACGAGCTCGTCGCCGAGGTCGCCGAGACGGGCACGCTGCCCGTCGTGCTCTTCACCGCGGGCGGTGTCGCCACTCCCGCGGATGCCGCGATGATGATGCAGCTCGGCGCCGACGGTGTGTTCGTCGGCTCGGGGATCTTCAAGTCGGGCAACCCGGCGCAGCGCGCGGCCGCCGTCGTGAAGGCGACGACCTTCTTCGACGACCCGAAGGTCATCGCCGACGTCTCGCGCGGGCTCGGCGAGGCGATGGTCGGCATCAACGTGGCCGACCTGCCGGCGCCGCACCGGCTCGCCGAGCGCGGCTGGTAGGCCGTGGCGTCGTCCCCGCGCGTGGGGGTACTCGCCCTCCAGGGTGACGTGCGCGAGCATGCGCGTGTGCTCGCCGACCTCGGTGCGGACGTCGTGCTCGTGCGCCGGCCCGCGGAACTCGCGGGAGTGGACGGCCTCGTGCTCCCTGGCGGCGAGTCGAGCGTCATCGACAAACTGTCGCGGGCGTTCGGCATGCGGGATCCGATCCGCGACGCAATCGCCGGGGGGATGCCGGTGTTCGGCACCTGCGCGGGCCTGATCCTGCTCGCCGATCGCATCCTCGACGGCATCCCGGGCCAGGAGAGCTTCGGGGGACTCGACATCACCGTGCGGCGCAACGCCTTCGGCGGACAGGTGGAGTCGTTCGAGACCGACCTGGATGTCCCCGTGTTGGGGGCTCCCGCCGTGCGGGCCGCGTTCATCCGCGCCCCCGTCGTGGAGGAGAGCGGGCCGGATGTCGAGGTGCTCGCAACCCTCGCCGACGACCGCATCGTCGCCGTGCGCCGCGGACCGGTCATGGGCACGAGCTTCCACCCCGAGACCGCCGGCGAGACCCGCTTCCACGCCCTGTTCCTGGAGTCGGTGCGCACGCGCGCGTGAGGGCTAGCCTGGCGGCATGACCGAGTGGGTGGTGCTGCTTCGCGGCGTGAACGTCGGCGGCGTCACGGTGCGCTCCGCCGAGCTGCGCGACCTGCTCGCCGGCCTCGGGTTCGCCGCAGCGAGAACGTACCTGGCCAGCGGCAATGCGAGGGTCGCGAGCGATCTCGACGCGGCCGCCCTCCGCGGTCTCCTCGAGCCGGCCCTCTCCGAGCGCTTCGGCTACGACGCGACGGTGCTCGTCGCTCCGCTCGCGCACGTCGACCGCGTCGTGCGCGAGTTCCCGTTCGACGAGACCGACGGGACGCGTCAGCCATGGGTCCTCTTCTGCGCGGACGAAGGGACACGGGACGAGCTGACGGGTGCTGCGGCATCCCTCGACCCGGATGTGGATCCCGTGCGCGCCGGGCAGGGCGTCGTGTACTGGCATCCCGAGAAGGGGCGCTCCACCGACACGCCCTTCGCGAAGGTCGTCGCCCGCGCGACGTACCGCGCACGCACGACGAACCGGAACCTCCGCACGCTCCGGCGCATCCTCGACTGACCCGCCGCCCACCGCGGCTCGGAGGCGCGGCGGGGATGATGCCCGCCTGGGGAGAAGAAACGCCGCGAGGGTGCCCCACGCGGCCGCGGGCCTAGAATCTACCGAGACTTTCCGGCCGAACGACACACACAGGAGTTACATGTCCGGGCATTCCAAGTGGGCGACGACGAAGCACAAGAAGGCCGTCATCGACGCGCGCCGCGCGAAGTCGTTCGCCAAGCTCATCAAGAACATCGAGGTCGCGGCCAAGCTGGGCGGCGCCGACCTGTCGGGCAATCCGACTCTGTACGACGCCGTGCAGAAGGCCAAGAAGACCTCGGTCCCCAACGACAACATCGATCGCGCCATCAAGCGCGGCGCGGGCATCTCCGGCGAGTCGGTCGAGTACCAGACGATCATGTACGAGGGCTACGGCCCGAACGGCGTCGCGCTGCTCATCGAGTGCCTCACCGACAACAAGAACCGCGCGGCCGCGGAGGTGCGCACGGCGCTCACGCGCAACGGCGGCACCCTCGCCGACCCCGGCTCGGTGTCCTACAACTTCTCTCGCAAGGGCGTCATCGTCGTCTCGGGCGAGGGCACCTCCGAGGACGACGTCATGCTCGCGGCGCTCGAGGCGGGAGCCGAGGAGGTCGAGCCCCACTCGCAGGGATTCGAGGTCGTCACGGACGCGTCCCACCTCGTGGCCGTGCGCACCGCGCTGCAGGACGCGGGCCTCGACTACGAGTCCGCCGACGTCGAGTTCGTGCCGAGCCTGAAGGTCGAGGTGGACGCCGACACCGCCCGCAAGGTCTTCCGCCTCATCGACGCGCTCGAGGACAGCGACGACGTGCAGAACGTGTTCAGCAACTTCGACCTCACCGCCGAGGTGCAGGCGGAGCTCGAAAGCGACGGCGACGAGGACTGACCCCGGGCGCGCCGTTCGCGGACGCGGCCGCGGGGCGACGTAGCGTAGGGGAGTGGCCACCCCCCTGCGCGTCCTGGGCATCGACCCGGGCCTGACCCGGTGCGGCGTCGGCGTCGTGGATGTCGCGCCGAACCGCACGGCGACGCTCGTGCACGTCGGGGTGATCCGCTCGTCGCCGGATGCCCCGGCATCCGTTCGGCTCGCCGCGATCGCCGCGGGGCTGCGCGAAGTGCTCGACGAGCACCGCCCGCACGTCGTCGCGGTGGAGCGCGTGTTCGCGCAGCACAACACCCGCACGGTCATGGGCACGGCGCAGGCGAGCGGGGTGGCGCTGCTGCTGGCAGCCGAGCGCGGGCTGCCCGCCGAGACACACACCCCGACCGAGGTGAAGGCGGCCATCACCGGGTACGGGGCGGCCGACAAGCGCCAGGTGCAGACGATGGTGGCGCGCGTGCTGCGGCTGGACGCCCTGCCGCGCCCCGCGGATGCCGCGGACGCCCTCGCCCTGGCGCTGTGCCACGCCTGGCGCGGCGGTGCCCCGTCGGCGGCGTCGCCGGCCGGTGCCGCGACGCCCGCGCAGAAGGCGTGGGCGGATGCCGAGCGCCTCGCCCGCAGCGTCCGCTGAGCGTGTCGCTCGAACATACCTACGATCGCTCCCGTAGGCTTCGGGGATGATCTCCTCCCTGCGCGGCACCGTGCTGCACGCCGCCGTCGATGCGGTCATCGTCGAGGTCGGCGGCGTCGGCTTCCACGTCGCCGTCCCCGTCGATCTCGCCCGCGGCGCCCGGTCCGGCGAGACCCTCGCGCTCCACACGCACCTCGTCGTGCGTGAAGACGCCCTTGCGCTGTTCGGCTTCGCCACGCGCGAGGAGCTCGAGGTGTTCGTGCAGCTGCTGCAGGTCACCGGCGTGGGTCCGAAGTCCGCGCTCGGGGTGCTGTCGCACCTGAGCGTCGACCAGATCGCGGCCGCCGTCGGCGACGACGACGACGCCCCCTTCCGCAAGGTGTCGGGGATCGGCCCCAAGACCGCCAAGCTCATCGTCGTGCAGCTCGCCGGAAAGCTCGCGCCGCCGGCCCGTGCCGCCGCGGCCGCCCCCACGAGGGATGCTGCCGCGGACGTCCTCGCTCAGGTCACGCAGGCCCTCGTCGGGCTCGGCTACCCGGAGAAGGTGGCGGCGGAGACCGTCACGACGACCGCAGAGTCCGCCGACGACGCGACACGCGCGCACACGCAGGCGCTCCTGCGGCTGACGCTCGCCGCGCTCGGCCCCGCGCGCCAGGGAGGCACTCGTGGCTGAGCACGACGACCGCCCCGAGGTCTCGCCCGACGCCCAGGAGTCCGAGCTCGCGATCGAGGGCGCGCTGCGACCGACATCGCTCGCGGACTTCGTCGGCCAGCCCAAGGTCCGCAGTCAGCTGCAGCTGTTGCTGGATGCCGCGGGGATGCAGCAGCGGCCCGCCGACCACATCCTGCTGTCCGGCCCGCCCGGGCTCGGCAAGACCACCCTGGCGATGATCGTGGCCCATGAGAGCGGGCGCCCCCTGCGCCTGTCGAGCGGCCCGGCCATCCAGCACGCGGGCGATCTCGCGGCGCTGCTGTCGAGCCTGACCCCGGGGGAGGTACTCTTCATCGACGAGGTGCACCGGATGGCGCGCTCGGCGGAGGAGATGCTGTACCTCGCGATGGAGGACTTCCGCATCGACATCATGGTCGGCAAGGGCGCGGGGGCGACGAGCATCCCGCTCGACCTCGCTCCCTTCACCCTGGTGGGCGCGACGACCCGCGCGGGCCTGCTCCCGAACCCCCTCCGCGACCGATTCGGGTTCACGGGGCACCTCGAGTACTACGACCCCGCCGACCTCGAGCGCGTCATCTCGCGCTCGGCCGACATGCTCGGCGTCGCCCTGCCGCCCGTGGCGCGGGGGGAGATCGCCCGTCGTTCGCGGGGGACCCCCCGCATCGCGAACCGGCTCCTGCGACGCGTGCGGGACTTCGTGCTCGTGCACGACCGCCCGGCCGACCTCGACGCCGTGAGCGCCGCTCTCGAGCTCTACGACGTCGACGAGATCGGCCTGGACCGCCTCGACCGCGCGGTGCTCGATGCTCTCGTCCGACGCTTCGGGGGAGGACCGGTCGGCCTGTCGACGCTCGCGGTAGCGGTCGGCGAGGAGGCGGAGACGGTGGAGAGCGTGGTCGAGCCCTACCTCGTGCGGATCGGCTTCCTCGGGCGCACCCCCCGCGGCAGGATCGCCACGCCCGCTGCCTACGCGCACCTGGGAGCCCCCCATGCCGAGAATGCGCTCAGATTCGATGACCTATAATCGCTGAAGGCTTCTCGGCCCCGATCGCGCGCGTATCTCGCGCGCCTGGAAAGGCGTTCCCCCGCATGGACATCCTGCTCATCGTCGTCCTCGTCGCCCTCCTGGGCTTCATGTTCTGGAATTCGCGCAAGCGCATGCAGAAGATGAAGGCCGAGCAGGAGGCGAAGAACCGCCAGACCGTCCCCGGAGCCGAGGTGCTCCTGCAGGGCGGTCTCTACGGCACGATCCTCGAGTTCGACCCGGAGGATCTCGACAAGCCCGCTCTCATCGAGATCGCGCCCGGAACGGCCATCAGGGTGCACAGCCAGGCGATCATCCGAGTCGTGACCCCGATCGAGGGCGACGAAGCCGACGCCGACGACGAGCTCGTCGACGCGGAGGAGCACGAGGACGCCGAGTTCGACCGCGCCGATGCCCCCGCGATCGAGTCCATCGATCCCGAGGTCGACGGCAAGCGCAAGCCCGAAGCCTGATCCGCCGCGCTCGTTTCATCGGAGAACACTGACCCGTGGCCACCTCCCCACCCGTCCGCCATGCCTGGCGTGCGCTGACGGGTCTTCTCGCCCTGATCGCCGTGCTGTTCGGCATCAACGCCCTCGGCGTGCATGTCTTCCAGCAGAGCACGTGGGCGCCCGAGCTCGCCCTGGATCTTCAGGGCGGCACGCAGATCATCCTCGAGGCGCAGAGCGAGGGCGGCGCCGCGCCGTCGACCGAACAGCTCGAGCAGGCGGTCTCGATCATCCGCCAGCGCGTCGACGCGTCGGGCGTCAGCGAAGCCGACGTCGCGACCGAGGGTGGACGCAACATCGTCGTCCAGATCCCGGGGCAGGCCGATGACGAGACGCGCCAGCGGATCCAGGCCAGTGCGCAGCTGCAGCTGCGTCCGGTGCTCTTCGTCGGCAGCCCCGCGACGGAGTTCGTGGGCGAGGACGGCAACTCCACGCCATACCCGTCGCCCGATCCCTCGCTCGCCGCGACCCCCTCGGCGGAGCCCACGGGGCCCAGCGACCTGAACTGGATCACGCCGGCGCTCGAGGCGCAGTTCCTCGCATACGACTGCGCGGATCCCGCCAACGACGCCTCGCAGGCGCCGGCCGATCAGCCGGTCATCACGTGCGACGCCGACGGCACGACGAAGTTCATCCTCGGCCCTGTCGAGATCGACGGGTCCGCGATCGACGACGCCACCTCGGGTCTGAACACGACGACGAACCAGTGGACGGTCAACATCACCTTCAACGGTGAGGGAACGGACATCTTCGGCGAGGTGTCGCAGCGCCTGTACGGCCAGACGGCGCCGCTGAACCAGTTCGCCTTCGTCCTCGACGGCGACGTGCTGTCGGCGCCGTCGATGAACGGCCTCATCCTCGACGGACGCCCGGAGATCTCGGGCTCCTTCACGCAGGAGAGCGCCCAGGTGCTCGCCGATCAGCTGAAGTACGGGGCGCTGCCGCTGAGTTTCGAGGTGGTCAGCTCCGACACGATCTCGGCGACACTCGGGTCGCAGCAGCTGCAGATCGGTCTCGTCGCGGGCCTCATCGGTCTGGCGCTCGTGGCGATCTACTCGCTGGTCTCCTACCGCGCGCTCGGTTTCGTCATCATCGCCTCGCTGGCGGTGATGGCGATCCTCACCTACATCGCCCTGTGCATCCTGTCGTGGCGGATGGGCTTCCGGCTCTCGCTCGCCGGTGTCGCGGGCCTCATCGTGACGATCGGGTTCACGGCCGATTCCTTCATCGTCTACTTCGAGCGGATCCGCGACGAACTCCGGGACGGCAAGAGCATCACGGGCGCCGTCGAGGACGGCTGGGCGCGTGCGAAGCGCACGATCTACATCTCGAAGTCGATCAACATCCTTGCGGCGGTCGTGCTCTACATCCTCGCCGACGCGACCGTGAAGGGCTTCGCGTTCACGCTCGGCCTGACGACCGTCATCGACGTGCTGATCTTCATCATCTTCACCCACCCCGTCATGCAGCTGCTGGCCCGCACCCGGTTCTTCGGGCAGGGTCACCCGCTGTCCGGACTCGATCCGCACGCGCTGGGCGCGGTGTACCGCAGCCGGGCGGAATTCCAGACGCCCGTGGCTGCGGCGTCGCGCGGACGCGCGGCCAGGACGGCCCGCTCCCGCGGTGAGGCGGAGCGCCGTCAGACGATCGCGGAGCGCAAGCAGGCCGAGTTGCAGGCGGCGTCGCGCGCCGGCGGTGCCGGAAAGGACGGCCGGGACTGATGCCCTCCATGAACCAGTTCGGCAACGATCTCTACACCGGGAAGGTGTCGGTGCCCTTCGTGCGCCGGCGTCGCGTGTGGTTCATCACCGCCATCGCGCTCGTCTTCGCGTCGGTGCTCATCCTTCTCGTGCGCCCCCCGCAGTTCTCCATCGAGTTCACGGGCGGGTCGCAGTTCACGGTCTCCGGGCTGGAGCAGCCCGACCAGCTCGTGGCCACGGACGCCGTGCGCGAGGTGGTCCCCGGGGCCACCACGAAGGTCACCACGGTCGGCGGCACCGCGATCCGCGTGCAGACCGATCAGATGTCGGAGGTGGAGACGCGAGAGGTCGCCTCATCGCTCGCCGACGCCTACGGAGTGGGCACCGAGGAGGTCACGACCTCGTTCATCGGGCCGACATGGGGCCAGGATGTCACGCGGCAATCCCTGTGGGGTCTGTCGATCTTCCTCGCGCTGACGTTCCTCATCATGGCGATCTACTTCCGCACTTGGAAGATGTCGGCTGCCGCCATCATCGGCCTCATCGACGTGCTGGTCGTCACGGTGGGCATCTACGCCCTCGCGGGGTTCGAGATCTCGCCGGCCGCGGTGATCGGCTTCCTCACGATCCTCGGGTACTCGCTCTACGACACCACGGTCGTGTTCGACAAGATCAGGGAGAACACCTCCGAGGACGGCCTGAGATCGGGTCGCACCTTCGGGGAGTCCGTCGAGCTCGCCGTGAACCAGACCCTCATCCGATCGATCAACACGTCGGTCGTGGCGGTGCTGCCGGTGGCGGCGATCCTGTTCATCGGCGCGTTCTGGCTGGGGGCCGAGACCCTCTCCGACATCTCCCTGTCGATCACCGTCGGCATCGTCGTCGCGGCGTACTCGACGCTGTTCGTCGCGGCCCCGCTGTACTCGCTGTTCCGCGAGGGCGAGACCGAGCTCAAGCGCCGGGACGACCGTCTCCGTGAGGCGCGCGCCCAGTCCGCCGACGTCTCGGTCTGACCGCGGCCGGTGGGTCCTCGTCGCGCGCGTAGGATGGGCACATCCGGCGGGATGACCAGGTTCCGCGTATCACCGGCGGAGGAGGAGAGCGGATGACGGAGACGGCTCCTCCCGTGGTACAGAGCTCGTCGCTGCGCCGGCTCGTGCCCCGCATCTTCTCCCGCGCCCCCCGTCGTGAGGGCCTCGAGGATCTCATCCGCACGGTCCGGACGAACCACCCGCGCGGGGACATCGCGGTCATCGAACGCGCGTACGCCGTCGCGGCACGGGCCCACGAGGGACAGAAGCGCCAGAGCGGCGAGCCGTACATCACCCACCCCGTCGCGGTCGCGCAGATCCTCGCCGACCTGGGGCTGGGGCCGAAGGCGATCGCCGCAGCCCTGCTGCACGACACCGTCGAGGACACCGCGTACAGCCTCGACCAGCTGTCGGCGGAGTTCGGCGACGAGGTCGCCATGCTCGTCGACGGCGTCACGAAGCTCGACAAGGTCAAGTACGGCGACGCCGCGCAGGCGGAGACCGTCCGCAAGATGATCGTCGCGATGTCCAAGGACATCCGGGTGCTCGTGATCAAGCTCGCGGACCGTCTTCACAACGCCCGCACATGGGGGTTCGTGCCGCCCGAGAAGGCGGCGAAGAAGGCGACCGAGACCCTCGAGATCTACGCGCCGCTGGCGCACCGTCTCGGCATCCAGACGATCAAGTCCGAACTCGAGGACCTCTCGTTCGCCGTCTTACACCCCAAGCTCTACGCCGAGATCGACAGCCTCGTCAAGCAGCGCACGCCCCAGCGGGAACAGTACGTGCAGAGCGTCATCTCCTCCGTCGAGGAGGATCTGCGCGAGCTGCGCATCCGGGGGCGCATCATGGGCCGCCCCAAGCAGCTGTACTCCGTGTACCAGAAGATGGTGGTGCGCGGTCGCGAGTTCGACGACATCTACGACCTCATCGGCATCCGTGTGCTCGTCTCGAGCGTGCGCGACTGCTACGCCGTGCTGGGATCGATCCACGCCCGCTGGACGCCGCTGCCCGGTCGATTCAAGGACTACATCGCCACCCCCAAGTTCAACCTCTACCAGTCGCTGCACACGACCGTCATCGGTCCGGGTGGCCGCACGGTCGAGATCCAGATCCGCACCCACGAGATGCATCAGCAGGCGGAGTTCGGTGTCGCCGCGCACTGGAAGTACAAGGAGCGGGTCACGGGCGGCAAGACCGCGAAGGCCCTCGACACCGACATGGCGTGGCTCGCGCACATCTCGGACTGGCAGGCCGAGACGGCCGATCCCGGCGAGTTCCTCGACTCCCTCCGGTACGAGATCGGGGCGAAGGAGGTCTATGTCTTCACGCCCAAGGGGCGGGTCATCGGCCTGCCCGCCGGGGCGACCCCGGTCGATTTCGCCTACGCCGTGCACACCGAGGTCGGACACCGCACGATGGGCGCAAAGGTGGGCGGCCGGCTCGTGCCGCTGGACTCCCCGCTCGCGTCCGGCGATGTCGTCGAGGTCTTCACGTCGAAGAACCCGGATGCCGGACCCAGCCAGGACTGGCTCGGCTTCGTCAAGAGCACCCGCGCGCGCAACAAGATCCGCGCCTGGTTCACGAAGGAGCGGCGCGAGGAGGCGGTCGAGCAGGGCAAGGAGTCCATCGCCCGCGCCATGCGGCGACAGAACCTGCCGCTGCAGCGACTGATGAGCCAGGACTCGTTCGCCGAGGTCGCCCATCAGCTGCGGTACGAGGACGTCACCGCCCTCTACGCCGCGGTCGGCGAGGGACACGTCTCGACGCAGTCGATCATCGAGAAGGTCACCGCGCTCGTCGGCACCGGCGAGGACACCTCCACCGGACCCATCGATCTGCCGAACGCCACGCGTGTGCGCGCGCCGCGCACGACCGATTCCGGCGTGCTCGTGCGCGGGGCCCCCGACATCCTCGTCAAGCTCGCCAAGTGCTGCACCCCGGTGCCGGGCGACGACATCGTGGGCTTCGTCACGCGCGGCAGCGGGGTATCGGTGCACCGTACCGACTGCCCGAACGTCGCCGCGCTCGAGAACGACCCCGAGCGGATGATCGACGTGTCGTGGGCGCCGACCCCGAAGGGCGTGTTCCTGGTGCAGATCCAGGTGGAGGCGCTGGATCGGTCGGGGCTGCTGTCGGATGTGACGCGCGTGCTGAGCGAGCACCACGTCAACATCCTGTCGGCGTCCGTGTCGACCACGGACGAGCGGCTCGCCCTCAGCAAGTTCGTCTTCGAGATGGGCGACACGGTGCACCTCGACCGCGTGCTGAACGCTGTGCGCCGCATCGACGCGGTGTACGACGTCTACCGTGTGACGTCGTCCTGACCGTACCGCTCGCCGATCCGCAGCAGCTCCGCGACGGCGTCGGCGCGACCCGGTAGGCGTTGCTGATCGCGCATCCACCGGATGCCCTCGGCGACGCCGAACGCCTCGGCCATCGCCTCGACCGCGGCACGGGCGCGAACGGCGTCGACGGGATGCGCGAGCCGGCGCGCCAGGTCGGCCATCGTCTTGTCGCGCCGCACCACGAGCACCCCGCCGAGCCGGATCACCTGGTCGGCCCGCACCGGCCAGTCGTGGAAGATCGCACGGCGCCCGATGAGGTTGCCGACCCGGTGCTCGACGGCGCGCACGAGGCTGTGACGTGCGGGTGCGGTCGCGAGCGCGCCGTACACCCAGGCCGCGCTCCACAGGCAGGCCGCGAACCGCTCGTCGCACAGCACGCTGAGGGACGCCGCCCGCATCTCCGCCGTCTCGACGGCGTCCGCCGGGATGTACCCTTCCCCGAGCTCCACGACGTGCCCGTCCAGACGCGCCGCCGAGAGTTCGGCGGGCGACAGGCGGTCGTGAGGGAAGTACAGGAACGGCCCGGTCATGGCGGCAGTCAACCCCATGGCCCGGGCCGATCGGCGGTCCCGCTTCGATCCTGTGGAGAAGTCGGCGGGGAAGAGCGCCCTCGGGGTGCGCGGTGGGCGGAGGGTGTCAGCCGCCGACGACGTCGAGCCAGGCTCGGCGCGTGGACAGTTCGTCCTCGAGGCGCGTGGCGGCCTTGGCGTCGCCGCGCTGATGCGCCTGCGCGATCTCCCGCTCCAGCTTCTCGATCGCGTCGGCCAGCTGGCGTGCCATGTCTCCCGCACGCGCCTTGGTCTCGGGGTTGTTGCGCTTCCAGTCCGCGTCCTCGCGCCCACGCAGCGCGGACTCCACCTTGCGGAGGGCGTCGTCGAGGGCGCGGTCACGCTCGCGAGGGGCGACGCGGCCGATTTCATCCCAGCGACGCTGGATGCCGGTGAGCAGCGAGCGCGCGGCGGACAGATCCTTCTCGTCGGCCACGGACTGCGCCTCGGCGATGAGGGCCTCCTTGGCTTCGATCTTCGGCTGCGACTCGGCGATCTCCGCGGCATCCCGTTCGGCGCGGGCGCCGTAGAGGGCGTCTCCGGCGGCCTTGAACCGGGCCCACAGCGCGTCGTCCGCCTTCTTGCCGGCGCGCCCGGAGGCCTTCCACTCGTCCAGCAGGGCGCGATAGGAGGGGATGCCGTCCTCGCCCTTGTCGCGCAGCGCCTCGGCGCGCTCGACGAGGCGGGTCTTGCGCTCGCGTGCGCCCTTGTGCGCCTCGTCGAGCTCGGCGAAGAACTCCCGGCGGTGCTTGTCGACGATCGCTCGCGCGTCGCGGAAGCGCTTCCACAATTCCTGCGCGGTGCTCTTGGGCAGCCGCGGCCCCGTCTGCTGATGGGACTGCCAGGAAGCGAAGAGATCGCTCATCTCCTGCGTGGCCTGCTTCCATTGGACCGTCTTGGGGTCCCGGGCAGCGAGCGCCTCGGCGCGCTCGACGAGCGTCGTCCGCTCGACGACGGCTCGCGCGACCGCCTCCTTCGCCGCGGCGGTCTCCGCCGCCGACGCCTCGGAGAGCGCGGCGGAGAGCGCCTCGACGCGCGCGATCAGGCCGCCGAGGTCGCCGACGGCAGCGGCGCCCTCGATGTCGGCGCGCAGGTGGACGGCCGCGGATGCGAGGTCGCCCGCCGAAGCGCCGCCACCGCGGTGGCGCTGTTCCAGGAGCGTGACCTTGTCGGCCAGGTCGGTGAACTTGCGCTCGTAATAGGCGAGGGCCTCGTCCGGCGTGCCGTCGGGGTACTGGCCGACTTCGCGCCAGTTGTCGCCCTCGCGGACGTAGACGGTGCCGTCGTCATCGACGCGGCCCCACGCCTGCTCGGGCGCGGAAGCAGTCTCGGAGGACACGGTTCTCCTTGTGCGGTGCCGGGGGAGTGGGTCCGGACCAGCCTAGTACGACCGGACCACGGCTCAAGGGGTCGTGCTCGGCTCGGGGGCAGGCGCGCCGGACAGGGACGGGCCGGGGGAGCTGGTGTCACCCGGGGCGGGGGCGCCGGGGCCGATGGTGGCGAAGGCGACCTGGGAGGCGATCGCGGCGGCGATGACGAGACCGCCGGCGACCGCGGCCACGACGGTGTCGCGGCGACGGCGGGCCACGATGCCGTCGTGGAGGGTCCGTCGAGCCTCGTAGGCCCGTTCCCGGGCGCGCGCCTGTTCCTGGGCGCGCTGGCGTTCGCTCTTCCCTCGTGCCATGGCATTCTCCCTCGTGGCGGGCCGTGGACAGATCGGCCACGAGCCTAGCCGCGCTCGGGATGTCGGCTACCCCGGTTAGCCTGAGGGGATGGCCGGCTCCAGTGCGCTCTTCGCGGGATCGACGCCGCTGGCCGTGCGCATGCGGCCCGCGGGTCTGGACGAGGTCGCGGGCCAGCAGCACCTGCTGCGACCGGGGTCGCCGCTGGTCGCCCTCGCCGATCCGGATCGTGCGTCGACGGGCGCCGTCTCCGTCATCCTGTGGGGGCCGCCCGGTACGGGGAAGACGACGCTCGCGCAGGCGATCGCCCGCTCCTCGGGGCGGCGCTTCGTCGAGCTCTCCGCCGTCACGGCGGGGGTCAAGGACGTGCGCGAGGTCATGCAGGACGCCCTCACGCAGCGCGACATGTACGGCGCGCAGACGATCCTCTTCCTCGACGAGATCCACCGCTTCACGAAGGCGCAGCAGGACGCCCTGCTCCCCGGCGTCGAGAACGGTTGGGTGGTGCTCATCGCCGCGACCACCGAGAACCCCTCCTTCTCGGTGATCTCCCCGCTGCTCTCGCGTTCCCTCCTGCTGACCCTCAAGCCGCTCTCCGACGCCGACCTCGCGCTGCTGATCGATCGCGCCGTGGACGACCCGCGGGGGCTCGCGGGGGCGGTCCGGCTGGATGACGAGGCGCGCTCGGCCCTCGTGCGGCTCGCGTCGGGCGATGCTCGCCGCGCGCTGACGGCCCTCGAGGCCGCCGCGGTCATGACCATCGGCGCCACGGAGGCCGACGGCGACCGCATCGACGCCGAGGCGGACACCGACGACGAGACCGAGGCCGATGAGGATGCGACGGCGGACGAGGATGCGTCGGCCGCGCCCGTCGTCGGTGCCGACGCCGTCGCGCGGGCGGTGGACCGGGCGCTGCTGCGGTACGACCGCCAGGGCGACGAGCACTACGACGTCATCAGCGCGTTCATCAAGTCCATCCGCGGCTCGGACGTCGATGCCTCGCTGCACTATCTCGCGCGCATGATCGAGGCGGGGGAGGACCCCCGCTTCATCGCGCGGCGACTGGTCATCTCCGCGTCCGAGGACATCGGGCTCGCCGACCCGCAGGCCCTGCAGATAGCGGTCGCCGCGGCGGACGCGGTCGCCTTCATCGGGATGCCGGAGGGGCGCATCCCGCTCGCGGAGGCCACGGCCTATCTGGCCACCGCCGCCAAGTCCAACGCGGCGTACGTCGCGATCGACCGGGCCCTCGCGGATGTGCGCGCGGGCAGGATCGGACAGGTCCCCGTGCACCTGCGCGACGCCCACTATGCGGGGGCGAAGCGTCTCGGGCACGGGAAGGGGTACGTGTATCCGCACGACAGCGAGGTCGGCGTCGCGGCGCAGAAGTATCTCCCCGAGCCGCTCGAGGGGACGCGCTACTACTCCCCGACATCGCACGGTGCCGAGCGCGACATCTCAGCGCGCCTGGAGAAGATCCGCCGCATCCTCGGCGACGCGCGATGACGGCTCCGTCGCGCGCCGGGCGGCTCTGGTAGTATCGGAGGGTTCGGAACCCACGTTTCCGGGCATCCCCCTCATTCTTTCACTCCACCGGCGCGCTGCGACGTGCGTGCCGGCCGGCGGATGGCGGGATACGTCCGTGAGCTGCGAAAGACGCGGCCACGTCACCGGAAGGACAGCTTCGTGACCACGAAGTCCCAGGACCGCCGCAAGGTGCGCCTCTCGCGCGCCCTCGGCGTCGCACTGACCCCCAAGGCCGCCCGCTACCTCGAGAAGCGTCCCTACGCTCCCGGCGAGCACGGCCGCACCAAGCGCAAGGCCGACAGCGACTACGCCGTCCGTCTGCGCGAGAAGCAGCGTCTGCGCGAGCAGTACGGCATCCGCGAGAAGCAGCTGCGCATCGCCTTCAACGAGGCTCGTCGCACCGAGGGCCTGACGGGTGAGAACCTCGTCGAGCTGCTCGAGATGCGTCTCGACGCGCTCGTCGTGCGCGCCGGCTTCGCCCGCACGACCGCGCAGGCCCGCCAGCTCGTCGTGCACCGTCACATCCTCGTCGACGGTCAGCTCGTGGATCGCCCCTCGTTCCGGGTCAAGCCGGGACAGCAGATCCACGTCAAGCCCAAGAGCGAGAGCCTCGAGCCGTTCCAGGTGGCGGCTGCCGGCGGTCACGCCGAAGTGCTGCCCCCGGTTCCCGGCTACATCGAGGTCGACCTGTCGACCCTCCGGGCCACGCTCGTGCGTCGCCCGAAGCGCGCGGAGGTCCCCGTGACCTGTGACGTGCAGCTCGTCGTGGAGTACTACGCGGCGCGCTAAGCGACGCCCACCGCTGCGAAGCGCACGAAGGGCGCCGGGTCTCCACGGATCCGGCGCCCTTCGGCGTCGGTGGCTACGATGGGTCAGACGCCGCGTCCGCGACGTCTATCGGCGAGGAAGTGATGACATGAAGAACCTCCTGTGGTTCACGTTCGGCATCGTCGGCGGGTTCGTGATCGCGCACCTGGTGGACAAGAACCCGGCCGGTCACGACGCCCTCGCCGAGATCGACGCGCGGATCGGGGAGTTCACCGACCGCATCGGCGAGGCCTACCGGGACCAGGAATCGCGCCTGGGTCAGATCGTGGACGACGCCAAGGACGCGGTGGCCCGTGCCGCCGACGCGGCGGCCGACTCGGCCCGCTCCGCCGAGTAGCAGCGCCCGCTCGAGACATCCACCCTTCTCACCGCCGCGGACCGGCGGTGATCACGCTGGCAAGGACACCCCACTCCGCATGAAGACCGCCGACATCGCGAAGCGCTACCTCGACTACTTCGAGAAGAACGACCACACCATCGTTCCGTCGGCGTCGCTCGTGACCGATGATCCCTCGCTGCTGTTCACGGTCGCCGGGATGGTCCCGTTCATCCCCTATCTCACGGGCGTCGTCCCCGCCCCCTTCTCGCGGGCGGCCGATGTGCAGAAGTGCATCCGCACGAACGACATCGAAGAGGTCGGTCACACGGCTCGCCACGGCACCTTCTTTCAGATGCTCGGGAACTGGTCGTTCGGCGACTACTTCAAGGAAGGCGCGATCGGCTACGCGTGGGAGCTGCTGACGTCGTCGGAGTCCGACGGCGGGCTGGGGTTCGCCGAGCGCGACCTGTGGGTGACCGTCTACGAGGACGACGACGAGGCGGCGCTGCTGTGGCAGAAGGTCGCCGGGGTCCCCGCCGAGCGCATCCAGCGCCTGGGCAAGGACGACAACTACTGGTCCACGGGCCAGCCGGGCCCCGCGGGTCCCTGCTCGGAGATCTACTTCGACCGCGGTCCCGCCTACGGTCGCGATGGCGGACCCGCCGTCGACGACAACCGGTTCACCGAGATCTGGAACCTCGTGTTCATGCAGGATCTCATCACGAACGTGCGCAGCAAGGTCGACTTCGACATCGTCGGCGAGCTCCCGATGAAGAACATCGACACGGGCATGGGGCTCGAGCGCGTCGCCTTCATCAAGCAGGGCGTCGAGAACATGTACGAGATCGACCAGGTGCGTCCCGTGCTCGATCGCGCCGTCGAGCTCTCCGGCCGCCGCTACGGCGCAGAGCACGAGGACGACGTGCGCTTCCGCGTCATCGCCGACCACGTCCGTTCGTCGCTGATGCTGCTCTCCGACGGCGTCACCCCCTCCAACGAGGGTCGCGGTTACATCCTCCGCCGCCTGATGCGCCGCTCGGTGCGCGCCATGCGTCTGCTCGGGGTCGACGGCCCGACGTTCCCCGAACTGTTCTCCGCCTCGCGGGACGCGATGAAGTCCGCGTACCCCGAGCTCGAGACCGACTACCCGCGCCTGTCCGCGTACGCGTACGCCGAGGAGGAGACGTTCCTGCGCACCCTCGCCTCGGGCTCGAGCATCCTCGATCTCGCGGTGACGCAGACGAAGGATGCCGGGGGCACACAGGTGTCGGGGACGGAGGCGTTCCTTCTCCACGACACGTACGGCTTCCCGATCGACCTCACGCTCGAGGTGGCCGCCGAGGCGGGCCTGAGCGTGGATCGTGCGGCGTTCGACGCGCTCATGCTGGAGCAGCGCACGCGCGCCAAGACCGACGCGAAGAGTCGCAAGCGCGCCCTCGCGGACCACAGCGTCTACCGCGACTTCCGTGCCCTGGGCGAGACCGTCTTCACGGGATACACCGACCTCGAGACCGAGTCCCGGGTGCTCGGCCTCCTCGTCGACGGCGTCTCCGTCGACCGGGCGGGCGTCGGGCAGGTGGCCGAGGTCATCCTCGCGGAGACCGCGCTGTACGCCGAGTCCGGCGGGCAGGTCGCCGACAAGGGGATCATCGTGGGTCCGGGGTACGAGCTTGACGTGCTCGACGTCCAGAAGCCGGTGCCGGGCCTCGTCAGCCACACCGTCGAGGTCACCGCGGGCGAGGTGGCCGTGGGCGTCGCGGCGACATCGGTCGTCGACGCCGCGAACCGCCGTGCGGCGCGCCAGGCGCACTCCGCGACGCACCTCGTGCACGCCGCGCTGCGGGACACGCTCGGGTCGAGCGCGACGCAGGCCGGTTCGCTGAACCGGGCCGGCTATCTGCGGTTCGACTTCACGTGGGGCCAGGCGCTGTCGGCCCAGACGCGCTCCGAGATCGAGGAGATCGCGAACAACGCCGTCCGCGACAACCTCGCGGTCGAGACGCGCGTGCTCTCGCTCGACGAGGCGAAGGCCGCCGGTGCCATGGCGCTGTTCGGCGAGAAGTACGGCGACGTCGTGCGGATGGTCGACATCGGCGGTCCGTGGTCGCGCGAACTGTGCGCCGGCACCCACGTCGGATCCAGCGCCGAGATCGGGCTCATCTCGCTGGTCGGCGAGTCGTCGGTCGGCGCGTCGAACCGTCGCATCGAATCCCTCGTCGGTCTCGACGCGTTCCGTGAGCTCGCCGCCGAGCGTGCCATCGTGTCCCAGCTGACGACATCGCTGAAGACGCCCCGCGACCAGCTCCCCGACCGGATCGCAGAGCTGTCGGCGAGCCTGAAGGCGGCCGAGAAGAAGATCGCGGCGTTCGAGTCGCGCGCCCTGCTGGAGCGGGTGCCCGCTCTCGCGGAGGCCGCCGAGAGCATCGGTGCGGTGCGGGTCGTCGCGGCGGACGTGTCGGCCGTCGCATCCCAGGACGATCTGCGTCAGCTCGTCGTCGGCGTGCGCGACAGGCTGTCGGCGGCTCCCGCCGTCGTGGCGCTGGGTGCCAGGGTCGGCGATCGTCCGGTCGTGATCGTCGCCACGAACGACGACGCGCGTGGCCGGGGCATCAAGGCCGGCGTCCTGGCGAAGGCCGCGGCCGCGGCTCTCGGCGGCGGCGGCGGCGGGCGGGACGACATCGCGCAGGGTGGCGGGGCGGATGCCGCGGCGCTCCCCGAGGCGCTCGAGGCGGTCCGCGCCGGCATCGGCGCCGCGATCGCGTGAGCGGATTCCGCCCCGGGGTGAGGCTCGGCGTCGACGTCGGGAAGGCGCGCGTGGGTGTGGCCCGCTGCGACCGCGACGGTCTGCTCGCGACTCCCGTGGAGACCGTGACGCGCACCGACCCCGGAGCCGTCGCGCGCATCGCCGCACTGGCCGACGAGTACGGCGCCGTCGAGATCGTGGTCGGCCTGCCGGTGAGCCTGTCGGGAGGTGAGACGTCCTCGACGTCCGATGCGCGGGCGTTCGCGGCGGAGATCGTCGCGGCATCCGGTCTGCCCGTGCGCCTGGTCGACGAGCGGCTGAGCACCGTGACGGCGCACGACGCCCTCCGGCGTTCGGGCCGGTCCCAGCGCTCGTCGCGTAGCATTGTCGACCAGGTCGCCGCGGTCGTGCTCCTGCAGCACGCCCTCGATATCGAGAAGAGGACGGGACGCCCTGCGGGCGAGCCCGTCCATCCTGAGGAGCCCCCCTCCTGATGTCCCACAACACGCCCCCTGAAGGTCCTGACGAGGATCGGTTCGCCGAGCTTTTCGGGAACCTGCCGGACCCGCGTCAGCGCGACGCCGGAGAGCGCGAACCCGAGCCCGAGCCGCCCCTGTCGCGTCGGGAGGCCAGGCAGCGCGCCGCCGCCTCGAGTCCGGGCCCGGGCGCCGACGAGGGCGCTCCCGAGCCCGTCGCCGCCCCGCGCGCGGACGCTCCGCGCATCACGCGGGAGCCGGCACTCGCGCCGGCCGCGGCGGGGCATGCGGCGGCGGGCGGCGGCTCGACGATGACGCTCGACGCGCTGTTCGCCGACGAGACGCAGGCGACGCCCACCCGCGCGGAGAAGAAGCGGAATCGCCGCGTGGGGGGCTGGATCGCTCTCGGCGTCGTGGTCCTGGTCGTCGGGGGGATCGTCGGCACGGGCGCATGGGCCTGGGCCGCCTACGAGGACCAGATCCGCGCCGTCTTCGGATGGCAGGAGCCCATCGACTACGAGCCCGGGATGGCCACGGGCGAAGCGCTCGTGACCATCGTCGACGGCGACACGGGTGCGACGATCTCCGACACGCTCTACGAGGCCGGCGTGACGATGACGCCCGAGGCCTTCTACTCGCACATCCTCACGCTCGACGCGGTGCCCACCTTCTATCCGGGCGTGTTCCAGCTTCAGCAGCAGATGACCTCGGCCGCGGCGCTCGAGGCGCTGCAGAATCCGGACAACCGTATGGAGAACTCGGCGCAGCTGCGCGAGGGCCTCACGGTAGAGCAGACGCTTCCCCTCCTGGCCGACGGCATCGGCCTGCCGATCGAGGAGCTGCAGGCGGCCGTCTCCGACCCCGCGCCGTACGGCGTGCCCGCGGACACCCTCGAGGGCTGGCTGTTTCCGGCGACGTATCAGTTCTCGCCGGGCGTGACCGCACCCGAGGTCATCCAGACGCTCGTGGACCGCACGATCCAGTCGCTCGACTCGGCGGGCGTGCCGGTGGAGGAGCGCGAGCGCATCCTCACGATCGCGTCGATCATCGAGCGCGAGGCGCGCTTCGAGGACGACTTCTATCGCGTCTCGCGCGTCATCTACAACAGGCTCTCGCCCGACAACCAGGAGACCAACGGGCTGCTGCAGATGGACTCGACGGCGCAGTACGGCTACGGCGAGATGCACGACGGCACCGTCTCCTCGACCGCCGAGGCGCTCGAGGACGACAACCCCTGGAACACGTACGTGAACACCGGGCTCCCGATCGGTCCCATCGCCAATCCCGGCGACACCGCGATCGATGCCGCGATGAATCCCGCCGACGGCCCGTGGTTGTATTTCGTCACGGTCAATCTCGACACCGGCGAGACGGTCTTCACCGAGACGAACGCGCAGCATCAGCAGGCCGTCACGCAGTGGCAGCAGTGGTGCCGCGACAATCCCGACTCCGGGTGCTGACGTGACGGTCACCGGACCCCGCACCCGCCTCGCGGTGTGGGGGAGCCCGATCGCGCACAGCAGGTCCCCGCAGCTGCACCTCGCAGCCTACGCCGCGCTCGGACTGGACTGGCGCTACGAGCGGCGTGAGGTCGGCGCGGAGCGCTTCGACGAGTCCGTCGCCTCGCTGGATGACGCGTGGCGGGGCCTGTCGCTGACGATGCCGCTGAAGGAGGGCGCGTTCCGCATCGCGGTCGAGCGGGATCGCCGTGCCGAGCTCACCGGGGCCGTCAACACGCTCCTGCTCGGACCCGGGGGCCCGCGGGGCGTCAACACGGACGTGGGCGGTCTCGTGCGAGCTCTCGGCGACGCCGGGGTGCCGGCGGTGGAGACGGCGCGCGTCATCGGGGCCGGGGCCACGGCATCCTCCGCTCTGGTCGCGCTCAGCGAGCTGGGCGCGTCGCGCGTGGATGTGCTCGCCCGGCGTCCGGACGCGGCCCGGGGACTGGTCGTCCTCGGCTCCCGCCTCGGGATGGATGTGCGTGCGCGCCCGCTCGGCGAGGATCCGGCGACGCTCGCGGACGTGGTCATCGGCACGCTGCCGGGCGGCGCGGCGCTGGCGGAGAAGGACGCGGACGCCGCGCTGACGGATGCCCCGGTGCTGCTGGATGTCGCCTACAGCCCGTGGCCGTCCGCCCTCGCGGAGCGCCAGCGGCTCCGCGGCGGCGCGGCTGTCTCGGGCCTCGGGATGCTGCTGCACCAGGCCCTCCTGCAGGTGCGATTCTTCGTCAACGGCGATGTGGACGAGCCGCTCGCCGCGGAGGACGACGTCCTCGCCGCGATGCGTGCGGCGCTCATGGGAGACTAGACATATGCTTCGCGTGCTCACGGCCGGTGAATCCCACGGCCCCGAACTCGTCGCCGTCATGGAGGGACTGCCCGCGGGCGTCCCCGTGTCGCTCGACGCCATCCGCGCCGACCTCGCCCGCCGGAAGCTCGGCTACGGCCGCGGCTCCCGCATGAAGTTCGAGGAGGACGAGCTCACCATCTCCGGCGGCGTGCGTCACGGGCTGTCGCTCGGCAGCCCCATCGCGCTGCGCATCGGCAACACCGAGTGGCCGAAGTGGGTCGAGGTGATGAGCCCCGAGCCCGTCGAGCTGACCGAGCGCTCGCGCGGCCGCGGTGCCGCCCTCACCCGTCCGCGCCCGGGGCACGCCGATCTCGTCGGCATGCAGAAGTACGGCTTCGACGAGGCACGCCCGATCCTCGAGCGCGCGAGCGCCCGCGAGACGGCCGCCCGTGTCGCCCTCGGCGCGCTCGCCCGGGGCTTCCTCGCGGAGCTCGGCATCCGGCTCGTGAGCCACACCCTGTCGATCGGTCCCGTTCGCGTCCCGGATGACGCGCGCCTGCCGACGCCCGACGACGTCGACGCCCTCGACGCCGATCCGCTGCGCTGCTTCGACGCCGAGACGTCCTCGCGGATGGTCGCCGAGGTGGACGAGGCACGCAAGGACGGCGACACCCTCGGCGGGATCGTCGAGGTGCTCGCCTACGGCCTGCCGCCCGGGCTCGGCTCCCATGTGCACTGGGATCGTCGCCTCGACGGCAAGCTGGCGCAGGCGCTCATGAGCATCCAGGCGATCAAGGGCGTCGAGATCGGCGACGGCTTCGAGACCACCCGCCGCCGCGGGTCGGTCGCGCACGACGAGCTCTTCGCGGCCGACGCCGGCATCACGCGCGGCTCCGACCGCGCCGGCGGCACCGAAGGCGGCATGTCCACGGGCACGGTGCTGCGCGTTCGCGCGGGCATGAAGCCGATCGCCACCGTCCCGCACGCGCTGCGCACCGTCGACGTGGCATCCGGGGAGACGGCATCCGCGCACCACCAGCGCTCCGATGTCTGCGCCGTGCCTGCGGCGGGCGTCGTGGCCGAGGCGATGGTGGCGATCGTACTCGCCGAGGCGGTGCTGGAGAAGTTCGGCGGCGACAGCGTCCGCGAGACGCGACGCAACCTCGAGTCCTACCTCGCCGAGATTCCGGCGACGCTGCGGTCGGCGCCGGCATCAGAGGCCGACCTGCTCGCGCATGAGCTCTCCTGACGGCGGAGCCCTCGTCCTGGTCGGGCCGATGGGCTCGGGCAAGACGAGCGTCGGCAAGCGCGTCGCTCGGGCGCTGGGCTGGTCCTTCACCGACACCGACGCCCTGGTGGTGCGGGAGAACGGACCCCTGCCGCAGCTGTTCGCCACCCACGGCGAGGCCCACTTCCGGGCGCTGGAGCGCGATGCGGTGAGCCGTGCGCTGGCGGGCGGCGGCGTCGTGTCCCTCGGCGGCGGGGCGGTGCTCGATGCGCGCACCCGGTCGGACCTCGCCGCGCACCGGGTGGCGCTGCTCACCGTCGACCCTCACGTCGTCGCATCGCGCCTCGGGGGAGCGGGCCGGCCGCTCCTGGACGGGGAGGACCCCCTGGTGCGATGGGAGCGCATCCTCGCCGAGCGGCGACCCCTGTACGAGGAGGTCGCGGACGCGACCTTCGACACGTCCTCCGGCCCGCTCTCGCGGGTCGTGGAGGCGATCGTGACCTGGGCCCAGGCGCCCCTTCCGCCCTCGTCCCCGGCTCAGTCCGGCAATCAGGAGACGCTGTGAGCATCACGACCATCACCGTGGCCGGCGACGACGGCTACGACATCCTCATCGGCCGCGGCACGCTCGCGCGGGTCGGCGATCTGCTTGCGGCGTCGACGCGGAAGGTCCTCATCGTCCACCCTCCGACCCTCGGCCGCAAGGCGTCCGCCCTGCGCGAGCAGCTCATGGCGGACGCGGGACGCGAGGTTCTGCTCGCCGAGGTCCCCGACGCGGAGGCGGGCAAGCGCGTCGAGGTCGCCGCGTTCTGCTGGCAGGTCATGGGTCAGGCGGACTTCACCCGCACCGACGCCGTCATCGGGTTCGGCGGGGGAGCCGTGACCGACCTGGCCGGATTCGTCGCGGCGACGTGGCTGCGCGGCGTGCAGATCGTGCAGGTCCCCACCACCGTGCTCGGGATGGTCGACGCGGCCGTCGGCGGCAAGACCGGCATCAACACCGCAGAGGGCAAGAACCTCGTCGGCGCCTTCTGGCCGCCGCGCGCCGTCGTCTGCGACCTCGACCTCCTCGAGACCCTTCCGCACAACGAGATCGTCGCCGGCTTCGCCGAGGTGATCAAGGCGGGCTTCATCGCGGAGCCCGAGATCCTCGAGATCGTCGAGTCGGATGCCGCGGCGGCGGTCGACCCGACGACGCCCGCCTTCCGGCGGTGCATCGAACTCGCGATCGGGATGAAGGCGCGGGTCGTGGCCGAGGACCTGCGCGAGGCGGGGCTGCGCGAGACGCTCAACTACGGGCACACGCTCGGGCATGCGATCGAGCACGCGGAACGCTATCGGTGGCGTCACGGCGCGGCCGTCTCCATCGGGATGGTCTACGCGGCCGAGCTGTCGCGCCTGGCCGGGCGGCTCTCGGATGCCGGCGCCGCGCGTCACCGCGACATCCTGGAGAGCCTGGGCCTTCCCACCGACTATCGCGCGGGGGCGTGGCCGCAGCTGCTGGCAACGATGCAGCGCGACAAGAAGAGCCGCGGCGGGATGCTGCGCTTCATCGTCCTCGACGACATCGGCCGCCCCACGGTCCTGCAGGCCCCCGACGAGTCGCTGCTGTTCGCCGCCTACCAGGAGGTCGCGTCATGACCGACCGCCGGCTGCTGCTGGTCAACGGACCGAACCTGAACCTGCTCGGGACCCGGGAGCCGGCCGTCTACGGCTCCGACACGCTCGAGGACGCCGAGGAGCTCGCGATGCGCGCGGCGCGCGCGCGGGGCTTCGACGTCCGCGCCGTGCAGAGCAACCACGAGGGCGTGCTGATCGACGCGATCCACGCCGCGCGGCACGACTGCGCAGGCATCGTGATCAATCCGGGGGGGCTCACCCACACCTCGGTCGTGCTCCGCGACGCCCTCGTGGGCGTCGCTCTTCCAGTGGCCGAGGTCCACGTCTCGGATGTGAAGGCGCGGGAGAGCTTCCGGCATCATTCGTATGTCGAGGACATAGCGGTCGTCCACGTCATCGGTCTGGGGGTGGCCGGGTACGGCGTCGCGATCGAGCGCCTCATCGACGTCATCGAGGCCGACGGCGGGCACTGATACGCACCCGTCGGACGGTCATCACGTAGAATCGACCGTCGGGCCCGGCTGGGCCGCACTCCTCCCGGGCGCAGGCCCCGGCATCTCGAAGGACCTCACACACCCATGGCTTCCACCGCAGACATCAAGAACGGCGTCGTCCTCAACATCGACGGGCAGCTCTGGAGCGTCGTGGAGTTCCAGCACGTCAAGCCCGGCAAGGGTGGCGCCTTCGTGCGCACCAAGCTGAAGAACGTCATGACGGGCAAGGTCGTCGACAAGACCTTCAATGCCGGCTCGAAGGTGGAGATCGAGAACGTCGACCGCCGCGACTTCACGTACCTCTACAACGACGGCGACGGCTTCGTCTTCATGGACACGGCCGACTTCGACCAGCTGACCGTCGCCGCGGCGACGGTGGGCGACGCGAAGAACTTCCTGCTGGAGAACCAGCAGGTCACGATCGCGCTCAACAACGGCAACCCGCTCTACATCGACCTGCCCGCCTCCGTCGTGCTCGAGGTGACGTACACCGAGCCGGGCCTGCAGGGCGACCGCTCCTCGGCCGGCACCAAGCCCGCGACGGTGGAGACGGGCTACGAGATCCAGGTACCGCTCTTCCTCGAGACCGGCACGAAGGTCAAGGTCGACACGCGCACCGGGGATTACCTCGGTCGTGTCAGCTGAGCCGGGGGCTTCCACGTCATGAGCGCTCGCACGAAGGCGCGCAAGCGCGCCCTCGACATCCTCTTCCAGGCCGATGTGCGCGGAGAGCAGGTCTCGATCATCCTCGCGGCCGAGGCCAAGCGCGCGGCCGGCGAGCCGGCGCGCGAGGCGTCGTGGCTGTACGCGCGTGAGATCGTCGACGGCGTCATCGATCACCGCGACGACATCGACGAGGTCATCGCCACCCACAGCCGGGACTGGAAGATCGAGCGGATGCCGGCGGTCGACCGGGCGGTGCTGCGGATAGGCGTCTGGGAGCTGCTCCACAACGACGACATCCCCGCGGCGGTGGCGATCGACGAGGCGGTCGAGCTCGCCAAGGAGTTCTCCACCGACGATTCGGGCTCGTTCGTGCACGGCGTGCTGGCCCGCGTCGCCCGGGCGGGCTGAGCGCCCGGCAGACGCGAGTGCCGCACGGGCGCGTCGCGTGTCCGAGGCGTCTGAGAGCATGACCGGGATGGGTCACACTCCGCGTCCGCCCTCGACGCCGCCGACGTGGCGCGATCTCGTGACCCCTGCGCCGGCATCGGGCGGCGAGGTGCCCCTGGCGCTGGGCGTGGATCTGCGGCGGGCGATCCCGGGATCGTCGCCGTGGCTACCCCGGCAGTCCGAGGCCGCCACGGCGCGCACACTACGGCTCGCTCACGACGACCTGCGCCTGCGCGTGCACCCGATGCGGCGCAGCCCGCACACGGGAACATGGATCAAGGGCGACGCGACGTGGGAGGTGGTGCGGCGCCCCGGCGGGGTGTTCATTCCTGCGCAGGCCCGCTGGTTCGCGGAGCTGTACAGCATCGCCCGCGATGTCTTCGCGATCGGGGCGTTCGCCGCCGTGTCCGAGGGGATCGTGCTCGACGGCGTCGGGTCGGGGCTGCTGTGGCAGCACCTCCGGGCCGCATCGGCGCTCGAGATCCCCCTCGTCGGCCTGCACCGGAGCATCGCGGTCGCCCTGGCGGAGAGCGCGTCGTCGAGCATCAGGATCTCTCCGCGCAGCGACGGCGCGCTGGATGTGTCGGCGTGCGTCGTGATCGACGGGGCGGAGGTCGAGGCGCGGGGAGTGCGCCCGATCGGCGCGACGGGGGTCTACGCCGTTGCGACGAACGGAACCCGCATCCACGTCGCCATCGCGGAACTCGCCCTCGATGACCCGCTGCAGACGCTCCTGTCTGCACGCGGCGACATCCGGGTGCCGGCGGCCGAGCGGGAGGACTTCCTCGCGCAGGCGGGTCCGCGGCTGGGGCGACGCGGCGACGTCGAGTTCTCGGGCGGGATCACGCCGGTGCGGATGCCGGAGCCCGCCCCGGTTCTGGAGGTGGCGCACCGTCCGGAGGACCGCGTCGACGTGGCGCTGGTCTGGGACTACCCCGGGGCGGGTCGCGTGTCCGATGCGGAGGGCTCCGCCCGTCGGGACGCACCCGTCGAGCGCGACCGTGAGACGGAGGCCCGTTGGGTGCGGCGGATCTCCGAGGAATGGCATCGCGCGCTCGGCGACGCGTTCGCCCCGACGCGCACCGCGCAGGGGGTGCGCGCCGCGGAGATGGTCACGCGCGCCATCCCGGCGCTCGAGAGGATCGGCGTCCGCATCGAGACCGCGGGGAGACGCCGCACTTACCGCGAGCTGGCGGGGGACCCTCACATCTCCGTCTCCACGGTCGAGAGCGCCGACCCCGACTGGTTCGACCTCGGCGTGATCGTCTCGATCGACGGTCGGCGCATCCCCTTCGCTCCGCTGTTCACCGCCCTCGCGCAAGGGCGCCGGAAGATGCTCCTCGCGGACGGCGGCTACTTCTCCCTCGCGCATCCCGCGCTCCAGCGCCTGAAGGACCTCATCGGCGAGGCCGCGGACGTGGCCGAGTGGGAGACGGGCCCACGTCTGCATCGCCACCAGAGCGCTCTCTGGGCGGAGTTCGAGGATCTCGCCGACGAGTCCGCGGCCGCGCTGACGTGGCGGTCGGCCGTGGCGGGACTGCGCGACGTGAGCCGCATCCCGTCGACGCCGATTCCCCGCGCGCTGAGTGCGACGCTCCGGCCGTATCAGCGATCGGGCTTCGACTGGCTCGCGTTCCTCTGGCGGCACCGCCTGGGAGGGATACTCGCTGACGACATGGGGCTTGGAAAGACCCTCCAGACGCTGGCTCTCGTCGCGCACGCGGTGGAGTCGGGGGAGCGGCGACCCTTCCTCGTGATCGCCCCCACGTCGGTCACCTCGGTGTGGCGCGACGAGGCGGCGAGGTTCGTCCCCGGTCTTCGGGTGCAGACGATCACCGAGACGCGCGGACGTCGCCCGCAGACGGTCGAGCAGCTCGCCGGCGACGCCGATATCGTCGTGACCTCCTATGCGGTTCTCCGTCTCTCCGCCTCCGAATTCGCCCCGATCGGCTGGGCGGGCGTCATCGTCGACGAGGCGCAGTTCGTCAAGAACGCTCAGACGAAGGCGCACCGCACGGTGGGGGAGCTGCGGGCGGATGCCGTGTACGCCCTCACCGGCACGCCGCTCGAGAACTCGCTCGCCGATCTGTGGGCGCTGCTGTCGTTGACGGCCCCGGGCCTGTTCGCCTCGGCGCGCCGCTTCCGGGAGGACTACATCGGTCCCATCGAGCAGGGGAGGGTGCCGGAGAACTCCGAGGGCGGGGCGTTCCGCGCCGAGCGGCTGGCGCGGCTGCGCCGACGCATCCGCCCCCTCGTCATGAGGCGCACCAAACAGCTCGTGGCGCCCGAGCTGCCTCCGCTGCAGGAGCAGGTCCAGCACGTCGAGCTCAGCGCCGAGCACCGCGAGATCTACGACGCCGTGCTGCAGCGCGAGAGGAAGAAGGTGCTCGGACTGCTCGATGACCTCGACCGCAACAGGTTCATCGTCTTCCGCTCGCTGACGCTGCTGCGATTGCTGAGCGTCGATGCGGGCCTCGTCGACGACGCCCACGCGGAGATCGGGTCCGCCAAGCTCGACGCGCTCGTCGAGCAGCTTGCGGAGATCGCGTCCGAGGGCCACCGCGCGCTCGTGTTCAGCCAGTTCACGAGCTTCCTCGCGCGCGTCTCCCGGCGCCTCGACGCGGCGGGCGTGGCGCACACCCAGCTCGACGGGTCCACGCGAGACCGCGACGAGGTCGTGCAGCGGTTCCGATCCGGCGCCGCGCCGGTCTTCCTCATCAGCCTCAAGGCGGGAGGCTTCGGTCTCACCCTGACCGAGGCCGAGTACGTGTTCGTCGCCGACCCGTGGTGGAACCCCGCGGCCGAGTCGCAGGCGATCGACCGGGCCCACCGGATCGGGCAGGATCGCTCCGTGATCGTGTACCGCATGATCGCCTCCGACACGATCGAGGAGAAGGTCGCGGCGCTGCAGGCGCGCAAGGCGCGCCTCTTCACCGCCGTCATGGACGACGAGGAACTCTTCGCCCGCGCGTTCTCGGCCGACGACATCCGCGCGCTGCTGGAATCGTGACGTCCGGGTGTTTTGCCCGGTCCGTCGCTCAGGGCGCTGCCGGGGGGCGGCCGTACAATCGATGAGTTCACGAGACGACCCGACGGGAGCAGCATGAAGATCACGGGACTCGGACATGCCGGAATGTTCATCGAGACGGCGGGAGGATCCATCCTCTGCGACCCGGTGATCGGCCCCAGCTTCTTCGGCTCGTGGTTCCCCTTCCCCGACAACCGCGGACTCGACTGGGAGCGCTTCGGCGCGGCCGACTTCCTGTACATCTCGCACCGCCACCGTGATCATTTCGATCCCGCGCTGCTGCGGCGTTACGTCTCGACCGACATCCGCGTGTTGCTCCCGGACTACCCCACGGACGACCTCGAGACCGATCTGCGGCGCCTGGGGTACGACAACATCGTCTACACGCAGGCCGGGGTGCCCCTGACCTTCGGTGACATGACTCTGATGGTGACGCCCCTGCGCGCGCCGAGCGACGGCCCGATCGGCGATTCCTCGCTGAGCGTCGACGACGGGACGGCGAGCATCCTGAACCAGAACGATTCGCATCCGCTCGATCTCGACAAGCTGCTGTCGTTCAGCAAGCCCGACGCGTACTTCACGCAGGTCTCTGGAGCCATCTGGTGGCCGATGGTCTACGACCTGCCGCAGGACGCGAAGCAGAACTTCGCGCGTCTCAAGCGCGACGCCCAGAACAAGCGGGCGATGTACTACATCGACAAGGTCGACGCCCCCCATGTGTTCCCGATGGCGGGCCCGCCGATGTTCCTCCGCGAGGAGCTGTTCCGCTACAACGGGCTCGGCGAGCAGAACGACTCGATCTTCACCGACCAGCGCGAGTTTCTCGAGCACATGGCGATCGAGCGCCCCGAGCAGAAGGGGCATCTCTTCGTTCCGGGGACGGAGGTCGAGGTGAGCAACGGCGATGTCCGCGTCTCGCAGACGCTCTTCACCGACGAGGAGATCGCCCGCATCTTCGGCGACAAGTGGGCGTATCTCGCCGAGCAGGCCCACTCGCGTCAGGACGAGATCCGTGCCGAGGAGGCATCGCGCGCCGCGGCGATGCCGCCCGAGCAGATGCTCGCCGAGATCAAGGAGTGGTGGGAGCCGCTGCTTCGCAGGGCGCGGACCATCCGCAACGGTGTGGGCGGCAACGTCCGCTTCCGCATCGGCGACCTCGACATGGTCGTGGACTTCCCGAAGGCGAAGGTCCGGCACTACGCCGGCGAGGAGTGCGTGTACTGGTACACCATCCCGGCCGACCTCGTCTCGACGAACATCCGCGACCGAGAGATCGACTGGTCAAACTCGATCTTCCTGTCGATGCAGTTCGAGGTCGGGCGCAGCGGCAAGTTCAACGAGTTCCTCACGACGTTCCTCAAGTGCCTCTCTCGCGACCGCATCGAGTACGTCGAGAACTGGTATGCCGAGCAGTCCGACCAGACGGAGGACGCGAGGCTCGACGAGTGGGTCGTGCAGCGGCGGTGCCCCCACCTGCGCGCCGACCTGACCAAGACCGGCAAGATCGAGGACGGCGTGCTCACCTGCAGCCTGCACGACTGGAAGTGGGACCTCGCCAGCGGGCGCTGCCTCACGACGCAGGGGCACCCGATCCGGGCTCGCGCCGCCGCCGACGCCGATCGTGCCGACACCGCCGCCGCGGTCTGAGTGGGAGGGGCGCGCCCCGCGGATCCGCTAGAGTGAACCCGCACCTCAGCAACCTTTAACCCCGTCCCGTGAGGCGGAGAAGGGAGCGTCGATGAGCACGAGAACCGTGCTGCACGAGGCCGACATCACCCGGGCCCTGACTCGGATCTCCCACGAGATCCTCGAGTCCAATCGCGGCCCCGACGATCTGATCCTCCTGGGGATCCCTACCCGCGGTGTGACGCTCGCCCACCGCATCGGCGCCCTCGTGTCGCAGTTCTCGGGGGTGGATGTCCCCGTCGGTTCCCTCGACGTGACGATGTACCGCGACGACCTGTCTCAGCACCCCACGCGCGCGCCGCACCCCACGCAGATTCCCGAGGGCGGCGTGGACGGCAAGGTCGTGGTCCTCGTGGACGACGTGCTCTACTCGGGCCGCAGCATCCGGGCGGCCCTCGATGCGCTTCAGGACATCGGGCGTCCCGCGGTCGTGCGTCTGGCGACCCTCGTCGACCGCGGGCATCGAGAGCTGCCCATCCGCCCCGACTTCGTGGGCAAGAACCTGCCGAGCGCCCGCGACGAGCGTGTCAACGTGCGCCTGACCGAGGTCGACGGGGCGGAATCCGTGACGATCGAGGACGAAGGCGCCGACGAATGAGGCACCTGCTCGACACCGCATCGCTGTCCCGCGAGGACGCCCTCGCGATCCTCGACGTCGCCGAGGACATGTCGGCCACCCAGAGCCGGCAGGTCAAGAAGCTCCCCACGCTTCGCGGCAAGACCGTCGTCAACCTCTTCTTCGAGGACTCCACCCGCACGCGCATCTCGTTCGAGGCGGCGGCCAAGCGGCTGAGCGCCGATGTGATCAACTTCGCCGCCAAGGGGTCCAGCGTCTCGAAAGGCGAGAGCCTGCAGGACACGGCACAGACCCTCCAGGCGATGGGGGCGGATGCCGTGGTCATCCGTCACGGCGCATCCGGCGCCCCGCGCACGCTCGCCACGAGCGGGTGGATCACCGCGGGGGTCGTCAACGCCGGGGACGGCACGCACGAGCACCCCACGCAGGCGCTCCTCGACGCGTTCACGATGCGACGTCGTCGCTACGGCGGCGACAGCCGCGGCCGGGACCTGTCGGGATACCGCGTCGCGATCGTCGGCGACATCCTGCACTCCCGGGTGGCCCGCTCCAACGTCTGGCTCCTGCACACGCTGGGCGCGGAGGTCACGCTCGTGGCCCCGCCCACCCTGGTGCCGCAGGATGTGTCGGGGTGGCCCGTGCGCGTCGTGTACGACCTCGACGAGGCGATCGCGAACCGACCCGACGCCGTCATGATGCTGCGCATCCAGCTCGAGCGCATGCGCGCGGCGTACTTCCCGACCGAGCGCGAGTACGCCCGCCGCTGGGGGCTCGGCAGCGACCGCCTGCGGGCGCTTCCCGCCGATAGCATTGTCATGCACCCCGGGCCCATGAACCGGGGTCTGGAGATCTCCGCCGATGCCGCCGATTCACCCCGTTCGACGGTGCTCGAGCAGGTGTCGAACGGCGTCTCGGTGCGGATGGCCGCGCTCTACCTGCTGCTGGCGGGCGAGCGGGAAGACGATATGCCGGGGCATCCCGCGCGAGCGGAGGAGGAGCGATGAGCCACACGAACACGGGACCCCTCCTGATCGCGGGGGCTCGGCTGCCCGACGGGTCCCGCGCGGACATCCTGATCGAGGACGGGCGCGTGAGCGAGGTGGGCACCGGGCTCAGCCGGGCGGGATCCCGGCGCATCGACGCCGACGGGCTCGTCGCGCTCCCCGGGCTGGTTGACCTGCACACGCACCTGCGTGAGCCCGGCTACGAGGCCGGGGAGACGATCCTCACGGGGACCCGAGCCGCCGCCGCCGGAGGGTTCACGGCCGTCTTCGCGATGCCGAACACCTCGCCGGTCGCCGACACGGCGGGCGTCGTCGAGCAGGAGCTCGCGCTCGGCGAGGCCGCGGGCTACGCGACCGTTCAGCCGATCGGTGCCGTGACCGTCGGACAGAAGGGCGAGCGGCTCGCCGAGCTGGGTGCCATGGCGGATTCCCGCGCGCGGGTGCGGGTCTTCAGCGACGACGGCTTCTGCGTGCACGATCCGCTCATCATGCGGCGCGCCCTGGAGTATGTGAAGGCTTTCGACGGCGTCATCGCGCAGCACGCGCAGGATCCCCGCCTCACCGAGGGGGCGCAGATGAACGAGGGCGCGGTCTCGGCGGAGCTGGGGCTGGCCGGGTGGCCGGCGGTCGCGGAGGAGTCGATCATCGCGCGCGACGTGCTGCTGGCCGAGCACGTCGGCTCCCGCCTGCACGTGTGCCACCTCTCCACCGCGGGCTCCGTCGACATCATCCGGTGGGCCAAGAAGCGGGGCATCCCGGTCACCGCCGAGGTGACCCCGCATCATCTCCTGCTCACCGACGAACGGGTGCGCGGATACGACGCCCGGTACAAGGTGAACCCGCCGCTGCGCCGCGCCGAGGACGTGCAGGCGGTGCGCGAGGGCCTCGCGGACGGCACGATCGACATCGTCGCCACCGACCACGCCCCGCACCCGGCCGAGCACAAGAGCTGCGAGTGGCAGGCCGCTGCGAACGGCATGGTGGGTCTGGAGAGCGCCCTGCGCGTCGTGCACTCGGCCATGGTCGAGACAGGCTTGCTCTCGTGGACCGACATCGCTCGCGTGATGTCGGAGACCCCCGCCCGCATCGGTCGCCTCGCCGGCCACGGGATGCCGATCGCCGCGGGGCAGCCGGCGGAGATCACCCTCTACGATCCGTCGGTGAGGGGGACCTTCACCGAGGGGGATCTGCGCGGCCGCAGCGAGAACTCGCCCTATCTGGGGACGGAGCTGCCCGGGAGCGTCCGGTGGAGCATCCACCGTGGCCGGCCGACGCTGGCCGACGGCGTCATCGTGCCGGAGCCGGCCTCGTGACGCGCGAGGCCGCGGTCGCGATCCTCGTCGCGGTCGCCGTGCTGCTCCTGGGTCTCATGGCGTGGGGATGGTGGCGACGATCCCGGCGCGACCGAGCGCTCTCCGCTCCTACCGACGTTCCGGTCGATGCGGCGGCCACGGCATCCTTCTCGGGGCTGTACGTCGCGACCACGCGGCACGACGCGCCGCTGGACCGCCTCGCTATCCGTCACCTGGCCTACCGCGGTCGCGTGCGGGTGGACGTGACCGCCACCGGCGTGATCCTGCGGATCACGGGGGAGCCCGACGTCTTCCTCGGGGCGCCGCTGCTCCTCGAGGTGGGCCGCGCCACCTGGACCATCGACCGCGTCGTCGAGCGCGACGGCCTGGTCTATCTCGCCTGGCGCGTCGACGACACGACTGTCGCCGACAGCTACCTGCGCCTGCAGGGAACCGATCCCGATGCCCTCGTCGCCGCCGTGCAGGAGATCCTGCCGGCGCCCACAACGACTGGACCTGACGCATGACCCGTTTCACCACAGACCCCGCCGTCCTCGTCCTCGAGGACGGCACCCGCTATGCCGGACGCGCCTACGGGGCCCGCGGCACGACCCTCGGCGAGGTCGTCTTCGCCACCGGCATGACCGGATACCAGGAGACCCTGACCGATCCCTCGTACGCCGGGCAGATCGTGCTGCAGACCGCGCCGCACATCGGCAACACGGGCATGAACGGCGAGGACCGGGAATCCCGCCGCATCTGGGTCGCCGGCTACATCGTGCGCGACCCCTCGCGCGTGGTGTCCAACTGGCGCGCCGACGAATCGCTCGACGATGCGCTCGAGACCGACGGCATCGTCGGCATCAGCGGTATCGACACGCGCGCCGTGACGCGCCACATCCGCTCGGCGGGCAGCATGCGCGGCGCCATCTTCTCCGGCGATGCCGCGGGCATCGACCCGGACGAGCAGGTGCGCCTCGTCCGCGAGGCGCCCGCGATGGCGGGTCGCAGCCTGTCGGCCGAGGTGTCGGTCGCCGCCGCCGAGGTGACCCCCGCGCGGGGCGAGCGGATCGGCGCCCTCGCCGTCCTCGACCTCGGCGTCAAGCAGGCGACGGTCGACAACCTCGCCGACCGTGGCTTCGAGGTGCACGTCCTGCCTCAGGACGTCACGATCGAGCAGCTGCGCGCGATCGACCCCGTGGCGGTGTTCTACTCCAACGGCCCGGGCGACCCCGCCGCCTCCGCGGACCACGTCGACCTGCTGCGCGCGGTGCTCGATGACCGGCTGCCGTTCTTCGGCATCTGCTTCGGCAACCAGCTGCTCGGCCGCGCCCTCGGCCTCGGCACGTACAAGCTGCCCTTCGGTCACCGCGGGATCAACCAGCCGGTGCTCGATCGGCAGACCGGACGCGTGGAGATCACGGCGCACAATCACGGTTTCGCCGTCGAGGCCCCCCTCGAAGGCCCCTTCGACAGCCCCCACGGCTACGGACGCGTCGAGGTGAGCCACGTCGGACTCAACGACCAGGTCGTCGAGGGCCTCCGCGCCCTGGACCTGCCGGCGTTCAGCGTGCAGTACCACCCCGAGGCGGCCGCCGGCCCGCACGATGCGAACTACCTCTTCGACCGGTTCCGCGACATGGTCGTGGCCCACCTCGACAGCAAGAAGGACTCCCAGTAATGCCCAAGCGCGACGACATCAAGAGCGTCCTCGTCATCGGCTCCGGCCCGATCGTCATCGGCCAGGCCTGCGAATTCGACTACTCGGGGACCCAGGCCTGCCGCGTTCTGCGCGAGGAAGGCGTCCGCGTCATCCTCGTCAACTCGAACCCGGCGACGATCATGACCGACCCGGACTTCGCGGATGCGACGTACATCGAGCCGATCACCCCCGCCGTCATCGAGACGATCATCGCCAAGGAGCGACCCGACGCGATCCTGCCGACGCTTGGCGGGCAGACGGCCCTCAACGCCGCGATGGCGCTCGACGCGGCCGGGATCCTGGAGAAGTACGACGTCGAGCTGATCGGCGCGAAGGTCGAAGCCATCAACAAGGGCGAGGACCGGCAGATCTTCAAGCAGCTCGTCATCGACGCGGGTGCGGATGTCGCGGCGAGCCGCATCTGCCGCTCGATGGACGAGGTGCTCGCCGGCGCGGAAGAGCTCGGATACCCCCTCGTGGTGCGCCCGAGCTTCACGATGGGCGGTCTCGGCTCGGGCTTCGCGTACGACGAGAAGGACCTGCGCCGCATCGCGGGCGCGGGACTGCACGACTCGCCGACCCACGAGGTGCTGCTCGAGGAGTCGATCCTGGGATGGAAGGAGTACGAGCTCGAGCTCATGCGCGACATGGCCGACAACACGGTCGTCGTCTGCTCGATCGAGAACGTCGATCCCGTCGGCGTGCACACGGGCGACTCGATCACGGTCGCCCCGGCCCTCACGCTCACCGACCGCGAGTACCAGAAGCTCCGCGATATCGGCATCGACATCATCCGCGCCGTCGGTGTGGACACCGGCGGCTGCAACATCCAGTTCGCGGTGGACCCGGCCTCGGGACGCATCATCGTGATCGAGATGAACCCCCGCGTCTCGCGCTCGTCGGCCCTGGCGTCGAAGGCCACGGGGTTCCCGATCGCCAAGATCGCCGCCAAGCTCGCGATCGGGTACCGCCTCGACGAGATCCCGAACGACATCACCAAGGTGACGCCGGCCAGCTTCGAGCCCACGCTCGACTACGTCGTGGTCAAGGTTCCCCGCTTCGCGTTCGAGAAGTTCCCGGCCGCCGACACGACGCTGACGACCACCATGAAGTCGGTCGGCGAGGCCATGGCGATCGGCCGCAACTACGCCACGGCTCTTCAGAAGGCGCTGCGTTCGCTCGAGAAGCGCGGGTCGAGCTTCCACTGGGGCGAGGAGCCCCGCTCGGTGGAGGAGTTGCTCGAGGTCTCCAAGACGCCCACGGATGGGCGGATCGTCGTGCTGCAGCAGGCGATGCGCAAGGGCGCGAGCATCGAGCAGGCGTTCGAGGCGACGGCGATCGACCCGTGGTTCCTCGACCAGATCGCGCTCATCAACGAGGTCGCCGAGCACGTGCGCACCGCCCCGGAGCTCGACGCCGCGACGCTTCGGCTGGCGAAGGAGCACGGCTTCTCGGACGCCCAGCTCGCGCAGCTGCGGGGGATGAGCGAGGAGCGGGTGCGCGAGCAGCGGTATGCCGCCGGCATCCGCCCCGTCTACAAGACGGTCGACACCTGCGCGGGGGAGTTCCCTGCGCTCACGCCCTACCACTACTCCAGCTACGACAGCGAGACCGAGGTCACCCCGTCGGAGCGCACGAAGGTCGTCATCATCGGGTCCGGGCCGAACCGCATCGGGCAGGGCGTCGAGTTCGACTACTCGTGCGTGCACGCGTCGTTCGCCCTCGCCGACGCGGGATACGAGACCGTCATGGTCAACTGCAACCCGGAGACCGTCTCGACGGACTACGACACCTCCGACCGCCTATACTTCGAGCCGCTCACGCTCGAGGACGTGCTCGAGGTGCTGCACGCCGAGGCGGCGTCGGGCGAGATCCTCGGGGTCGTCTGCCAGCTGGGCGGCCAGACGCCGCTGGGCCTTGCCAAGGGCATCCAGGATGCCGGATACCGCATCCTCGGCACGAGCCCCGAGGCGATCGACCTGGCCGAGGAGCGCGAGCTGTTCTCGCGCCTGCTCGACCGCGCGGGTCTCGTCGCGCCCCGCAACGGAACGGCCACCGACGTCGAGGGCGCCGTTCGCATCGCCGAGGACATCGGCTACCCCGTCCTCGTCCGCCCGAGCTTCGTGCTGGGCGGCCGCGGGATGGAGATCGTCTACGACACCCCCAGCATCCGCGACTACTTCTTCCGGATCGCCGATCAGGCGATCATCGGGCCCGGACAGCCGTTGCTGGTGGACCGTTTCCTGGACGACGCGATCGAGATCGACGTCGATGCCCTCTACGACGGCTCCGAGCTGTACATCGGGGGCGTCATGGAGCACATCGAGGAGGCGGGCATCCACTCGGGCGACTCGAGCTGCACGCTTCCGCCCATCTCGCTCGGCCGCACCGAGATCGACCGCGTCCGCGAGGCGACGCTGGCGATCGCCGAGGGAGTCGGCGTGCGGGGCCTGCTGAACGTGCAGTTCGCCATCAGCGCGGGCGTGCTGTACGTCATCGAGGCCAATCCCCGCGCCAGCCGCACGGTGCCGTTCGTCTCGAAGGCGCTCGGCATCCCGCTCGCCAAGGCCGCGTCGCGCATCATGGCCGGCACGAGCATCGCCGAGTTGAAGGACGAGGGGCTGCTGCCCGCCGTCGACGGCTCGCGCGTGCCGCTGGACTCGCCGGTGTCGGTGAAGGAGGCCGTCCTGCCCTTCAAGCGCTTCCGCACGAAGGAGGGCCACATCGTCGACTCCGTGCTGGGCCCCGAGATGCGCTCGACGGGCGAGGTCATGGGGATAGACCGCGACTTCCCGACGGCGTTCGCCAAGAGCCAGGAGGCGGCGTACGGCGGCATGCCGACGTCGGGGACCGTGTTCATCTCGGTGGCCGACAGCGACAAGCGCGCCGTCATCCTGCCCGCCCACCGCCTGCGGCAGCTGGGCTTCGATCTGGTGGCGACGGAGGGCACGGCGGAGATCCTCGCCCGCAACGGCATCGACGTGCGCATCGTGGCCAAGTACAGCGAGACGGCCGGCTCGTCCGAGCCGAACATCGTCGACCTGATCAACGCGGGCGAGATCGACATCGTCGTGAACACCCCCTCGGGGCGGTCGGCGCGTGCCGACGGCTACGAGATCCGCGCCGCCGCGGTCGCCGCCGACAAGGCACTCTTCACCACGATCGCGGTGCTCGGCGCCGCCGTCAGCGCGATGGACGCGATCGGCGACGGGTTCGACGTGAGGAGCCTGCAGGAGTACGCCGCGGACCGGGCCGTACGAGCGTGAGCGCACCCACCTTCGGGGATCGGGTGCAGGGGGCAATCGCGGCGCACGGGCACCTGTGCGTCGGGATCGACCCGCACCCGCACCTGCTCGAGGCATGGGGCCTGCCCGTGAGCGCCGACGGCGTGAGGCGGTTCGGCGAGCGCGTCGTGGATGCCGCGGCCGGGCGGGCGGGGATCGTCAAGCCCCAGGTGTCCTTCTTCGAACGATTCGGGTCCGCCGGCTTCGCCGCCCTGGAGGCGGTGCTGTCGGCGGCACGGGAGCGGGGGCTGATCACGATCGCCGACGCCAAGCGCGGCGACATCGGCACGACGATGGACGCGTATGCGGCCGCGTGGCTGCTCCCGGGATCGCCGCTCGAGGCGGATGCCCTGACCGTCTCCCCGTACCTGGGGGCGGGAGCGCTCGAGGGGACCCTGGCGCTGGCCGCGGCCCACGGCAAGGGCGTCTTCGTGCTGGCCGCGACGAGCAATCCGGAGGGCGCCGCGGTGCAGGGCGCGGCGGTCTCCGGCCGTGATGGCGTGCGCGACACCGTCGCCGGCAGGATCGTTCGGGAGGTCACGGCGTTCAACGCGGCGCACACCCCGGCCGGGTCCTGGGCCGGAGCGGGGTTCGTCGTCGGTGCAACCGTGGACAGGCGCGCCGCCGGGCTTCCCGATACGATCGACCCCGTCGCCCCGATCCTCGCACCCGGGTTCGGCCACCAGGGCGCCCGTCCGGAAGACCTCGAAGAGATCTTCGGGCCGTTGTCCCCGGCCGTCCTCGCGAGCGAGAGCAGAAGCATCCTCTCGGCCGGTCCGAAGGCACTGGAGGCAGCCATCGAGGCGACACGAGCACGCACGGGAGGCGCACGTGGCTGAGACGGTTGAGCCGAAGACGGGTTCGTCGCGCCCGCCCGAGGTCGATCGGGCCGCCGCCTCGCGCAAGGCGGTCGCCGCTCGTCGGGAGCGCGCCGCGCTCAAGCGGGACGTGGCGACCCGCGTCATCAGCCCCCAGGAGATGCTGCGGCGCGCGTGGCGCGACGCGGATTCGGCCGCGGCCGCGATGCGCGTGCCCGACTTCCTCACGTGCATCCCGGCGATCGGCGAGGGCAAGCGCGACCGGATCCTCGCCGACCTGCGCATCTCGCCGGTGAAGCGGCTCGGAGGGCTGGGAGCGCGCCAGCGGCTGGACCTGCAGACGTTCCTCGACGACCGATTCCCCGAGCCCGCGGCGCGGCCCGGGCGCAGTCGCCTCGTCGTCCTCGCGGGGCCGACCGCCGTGGGCAAGGGCACGGTCGCCGCGCACATCCAGCAGCACCATCCCGAGATGCTCCTCTCCGTCTCCGCCACGACCCGGCCGCCGCGGCCGGGCGAGGAGCACGGCGTGCACTACTTCTTCGTCGACGACGCCGAGTTCGACCGGATGATCGCCGCCGGCGAGCTTCTCGAGCACGCGACCGTGCACAACCGTTTCCGCTACGGAACACCCCGGCAGCCCATCGCGCGCGCGCTGGAGGAGGGTCGGAGCGTGCTGCTGGAGATCGACCTGCAGGGAGCGCGTCAGGTGCGCGCGGCGGATCCATCCGCCATGCTCGTGTTCCTCCTCCCGCCCAGCTGGGATGAGCTGGTCACGCGGCTCGTCGGCCGCGGCACGGAGGGACCCGAGGAGCGCGCCCGCCGCCTGCGCACCGCCAAGCGCGAGCTCGCGGCGCAGAGCGAGTTCGACCACCGGGTCGTGAACGCGGATGTCGCGACGGCCGCTCGCGAGGTCGTCGCCCTCGTGCAGGCTCCCTCCGCACCCTGACCGGGCGGCGCGCCTGGGTTTCGTAAAGTTACACACGAATTCGGGTTCGCGGCGCCGTCCGGAACGATGAGTCTGTGCCCGCAACCGTCATCGACAGCCGCCCGTCGCTCCGCGCCGCTCCCGCGCGACGCGACGGAGTGCTGCTGGATGCCGTCTCCCGCACGTTCGGCACGGCGCAGGGCGCACGCGATGTGCTCCGCGGGGTCGACCTCGAGGTGCCCGCGGGTGAGATCCTCGCCGTCGTCGGGCCCTCGGGCTGCGGCAAGTCCACGCTGCTGCGACTGCTCGGCGGTCTCGACGTCCCCACGACCGGGACGATCCGCGTCTCCGGCGAGCCGGTCGCGGACACCGACGCCCGTACGGCCGTCGCCTTCCAGGAGCCGCGCCTCCTGCCGTGGCGCACGCTCGCGCAGAACATCGAGCTCGGCCTGCCGCGCGGTGCCCGGTCCGGCCGTTCCCGCGTCGCGGAGCTTCTCGACCTGGTCGGCCTGTCCCACGCCGCCGATCAGAAGCCGCGTGAGGTCTCCGGCGGCATGGCGCAGCGCGCCTCGCTCGCCCGAGCCCTCGCGCGCAATCCGGAGGTGCTGCTGCTCGACGAGCCGTTCGGCGCCCTGGACGCCCTGACGCGGCTGCGCATGCAGGATCTGCTGCTGGATGTCCACTCCGCGCAGCCGACGACCGTCATCCTCGTCACGCATGACGTCGAGGAGGCCCTCTTCCTGGCCGATCGGGTGCTCCTGCTGCGCTCGATCGGGGACGACACGGCGGAGGGCTCGATCGCGCGCACGATCGCCGTCCCCGGGCACCGCCCGCGCGACCGCGCCGACCGTGCCTTCACAGAGTTGCGCGCCGAGCTCCTGCAAGGGCTCGGCGTCGACACCCATCACCACACCCACGACAGCTCCGAGGAGACCCGATGAGCGCCATCATCCGCCGCACCGTACCGACGATCGCGATCGCGGGTGCGATGATGCTGATGGCGACGGGCTGCGTCGCGGGGGAGAACGCCACGGCATCCGACTCCGGTGCCGCCGACGGGGCCCAGGAGTGGTCCACCGACACGCTGTCGATCGACTTCGCCACGTACAACCCGCTGAGCCTCATCATCAAGGAGCAGGGCCTTCTGGAGGAGGCGCTCGGCGAGGGCGTCACCGTCGAGTGGGTGCAGTCGGCCGGATCCAACAAGGCCAACGAGTTCCTCCGCGCCGGATCGATCGACGTCGGCTCCACCGCCGGCTCGGCGGCGCTGCTCGCTCGCGCGAACGGTTCGCCCATCCAGGTGATCGACATCTACTCGCAGCCGGAGTGGGCGGCGATCGTCGTTCCGGAGGGCAGCGACATCACGTCGGTCGCCGACCTGGCCGGCAAGTCCGTCGCGGCCACCGCGGGCACCGACCCTTACTTCTTCCTGCTGCAGGCGCTCGAGACCGAGGGCCTGTCGGTCGAAGACATCCAGGTGCAGAACCTGCAGCACGCCGACGGCCGGGCGGCCCTCGACGCGGGGTCGGTGGATGCGTGGTCGGGCCTCGACCCGATCATGGCGGCCGCCGAGGTCGAGTCGGGCGCGCAGCTGATCTACCGGAACGTCGACTTCAACTCCTACGGGTTCCTCAACGCAACCGAGGAGTTCATCACCGAGCACGCCGACGTCGCGCAGGTCGTCGTCGACGCCTACGAGGACGCCCGCGCCTGGGCGCTGGAGAACCCGGAGGAGACCGCGGCCCTGCTCGCCGAGGTCGCGGGCATCGACATCGAGGTGGCGAACACCGTCATCCAGGAGCGTTCCAACCTCGACGTGAGCGGCGTCCCCGGCGAGGCGCAGCTGGATGTGCTCCGCGTCATCGCGCCGGTGCTCGTCGCCTCCGACGCCGTCCAGGGCGGTCAGGCGGAGATCGATCGCGCGCTCGACACGATCGTGAACGCGACGTTCGCCGAGAAGGCGACAGAGGGCCGATGACCTCCGCGCCCGCCCGCACGAGCACGAGCCCGGACGCCCCCGCGCGTCCGGGCTCGGCGCCGCGTCCGTTCTGGGAACGACGCGCCGTCAGGGTCGTCGGCGGACTCGTCCTGCCCCTGGCGATCCTCGGCGTCTGGCAGGTCGTCACGACGTCCGGACTCGTGCCGCCCTACCGGCTCCCCCCGCCCGCCACCGTCGTTCAGGCGGCCGTCCAACTCGCGGACAGCGGCGACCTCTGGATCCACATCGCGATCTCGGTGCAGCGCGTACTGCTCGGCTTCGCGATCGGTTCGGTCGTCGGGCTCGCGGGTGCGGCCATCGTCGGGCTGACGAAGGCCGGCGACATCCTCCTCAGCCCGATCCTCGCGGCGTTCCGTGCGATCCCCTCCCTCGCGCTCGTGCCGCTGCTGCTGCTCTGGATGGGGATCGGCGAGGACTCGAAGGTCGCCCTCATCGCGATCGGGGCTTTCTTCCCCGTCTTCACGACGGTGAGCCTGGCGCTGCGCCAGGTCGATCCCCACTCGGTGGAGATGGCCCGCTCGTTCAGCCTGCGCGGGTTCTCCCTGTTCCGCACGGTGCAGCTGCCCTCGGTTGTGCCCGCGATCATGTCGGGGCTGCGGCTCGCGCTGGCGCAGTCCTGGCTCTTCCTCGTCGCCGCCGAGCTGATCGCGGCCTCCATGGGACTCGGCTGGCTCCTGACGGACTCGCAGTCCACGGGACGGGTGGACCGCATCCTTCTCGCGATCGTGCTGCTGGCGCTTCTCGGAACGCTGACCAACGGCGTCCTGAGCGTCGTGCAGAAGTACCTGCTGCGCCGGTGGATCTGACGTGAGCGATGCCGTCACCGGGAGCGCGGCTCCCACGGAGGAAGCACGCCTGGTCGAGACGCGCGCCTACCCGCCTTCCGAGGGCTTCGCGGCGCAGGCGAACGTAGGCGCCGGCGCGTACGCCGACGCCGCGGCCGACCCGATCGCCTTCTGGGAGGACGCTGCCCGCCGGCTCGACTGGGCGACGCCGTGGGATGCCCCGCACGAGTGGGAGCCGCCCGTGCGCGGCGACGACGGCGAGCTGTCCGTGCCCGCCGCACGCTGGTTCGTCGGCGGGCGCCTGAACGTCGCCTACAACTGCGTCGACCGGCACGTGGAGGCGGGGCGAGGGCAGAAGGTGGCGCTCCATTTCGAGGGCGAGCCGGGCGACCGGACGAGCGTGACCTACGCGGACCTGCAGCGCCGCGTCGCGCGGGCCGCGAACGGGCTGATCGCCCTCGGCATCCAGCCCGGGGACCGCGTCGTGGTGTATCTGCCGGTGCTCGTGGAGACCGTCGTCATCGCGCTGGCCTGCGCGCGCATCGGTGCCGTGCATTCGCTCGTCTTCGGGGGGTTCTCCGCCGAGGCGCTGCGGTTCCGCGTCGAGGACACCGGCGCGAAGCTGCTGGTGACCACCGACGGCCAGTACCGCCGCGGTGCCGCCGTGGAGGTCAAGTCCGCCGCCGACGAGGCGGTCGAGGGGCTCGCTCACGTCGAGCATGTCCTCGTGGTGCGCCGCACCGGCCAGGACGTGCCCTGGCGGGGCGGGCGCGACGTGTGGTGGCACGACGTCGTCGACACCGCATCCGACGTGCACGAGCCGCAGGCCTTCGACGCCGAGCATCCCCTGTTCATCATCTACACCTCGGGCACGACCGGCAGGCCGAAGGGGCTCGTCCACACCGGTGGCGGGTACCTCGCACATGCGAGCTGGGCCCACTGGGCGCACTTCGACGCCAAGCCGGACGATGTCCACTGGTGCACCGCCGACCTGGCGTGGGTCACGGCGCACACCTACGAGATCTACGGCCCGCTCTCCAACGGCCTGACGCAGGTCATCTACGAGGGCACCCCCGACACCCCGCACCGGGAGCGGCACCTCGAGATCATCGAGCGCTACGGCGTGACCGTGTACTACACGGCGCCGACCCTCATCCGCACCTTCATGACGTGGTTCGGCGACACCCTGCCGGCCGGCCACGACCTCTCGTCGCTGCGCCTTCTCGGCACGGTCGGCGAGGCGATCAACCCCGCCGCGTGGGTGTGGTTCCGGGACGCGTTCGGGCGTGGCGAGCTGCCCGTCGTGGACACCTGGTGGCAGTCCGAGACCGGTGCGGCGATGATCGCGCCGCTGCCCGGGGCGACGACCCTGAAGCCCGGTTCCGCCTCCGTCCCGCTCCCCGGCATCGACGCGGCCGTCGTCGACGAGGAGGGTCGGGAGGTCGCGCCGGGCCGCTCGGGAACCCTCGTCGTGCGGCGGCCCTGGCCCGGGATGGCGCGTACCGTGTGGGGCGACCCGCGGCGGTATCGCGACTCGTACTGGGCCCAGTACGCCGGGCGCGGCGAGCACGGCGGCTTCTACGTCGCCGGCGATGGCGCGACGGTGGATGCCGACGGCTACGTCTGGATCCTCGGCCGACTCGACGACGTGCTGAACGTGTCGGGACACCGGATGTCGACGATCGAGATCGAATCCGCCCTCGTGGCGCATGCGTCGGTGGGGGAGGCCGGGGTGGCGGCGGTCGAGGATCCCGTCACGGGTCACGCCGTCGCCGCCTTCGTGGTGGCCTCCGGCGCGGGCAACGTCGCTCCCGACGCGCTGCGCGCGCACGTCGCGCACGAGATCGGACCGATCGCGAAGCCCCGGCACCTCGTCGTCGTGCCCGAGCTGCCGAAGACCCGTTCGGGGAAGATCCTGCGCCGACTCCTCGCGCAGTTGTGGGAGGCTGAACGGGATCGCCGCGCCGGTCGCGACCCGCACCCTCTGGGCGACACCACCTCCCTCCAGAACCCCTGGGCGGTCGAGCAGATCGCCGCCGTCCTCGCCGACGCCTGAGCGACGCGCACCCCATCAGAGAGAAGACATGAGCGAAGACCACCGGTTCGGGTTCCGCACCCGCGCCCTGCACGCGGGCGGCACGCCCGACGCCGCCACGGGTGCCCGCGCGGTGCCGATCTACCAGACCTCGTCGTTCGTCTTCGACGACGCCGCGGATGCCGCGAACCTCTTCGCGCTGCAGAAGTACGGCAACATCTACTCGCGCATCGGCAATCCCACCGTCGCCGCGCTCGAGGAGCGTCTGGCCTCGCTCGAGGGCGGCATCGGAGCCGTCGCGACGGCATCCGGGATGAGCGCGGAGTTCATCACGTTCGCGGCCCTCACGGGCGCGGGCGACCACGTCGTGGCCTCGGCGCAGCTCTACGGCGGCACGGTGACGCAGCTGGACGTGACGCTGCGGCGCTTCGGCGTCGACACGACGTTCGTCGCATCGAGCGACCCGGCCGACTACGCCGCCGCGATCCGGCCGGAGACGAAGGTGCTCTACGTCGAGACGATCGGCAACCCCTCCGGCGAGATCGCCGATATCGAGGGGCTCGCCGAGGTGGCACACGCCGCCGGCATCCCGCTCGTGGTGGACTCCACGCTCGCGACGCCCTACCTGGCGCGTCCGCTCGAGCACGGCGCCGACATCGTCATCCACTCGGTGACGAAGTTCCTCGGCGGTCACGGGACGACCCTCGGCGGCGTCGTGGTGGAGAAGGGCACGTTCGACTGGGGCAACGGCAGGTTCCCCCAGATGACCGAGCCCGTCGCGTCGTACGGCGGCATCAGCTGGTGGGACAACTTCGGCGAGTACGGGTTCCTCACCAAGCTGCGCTCCGAGCAGCTGCGCGACATCGGGCCCGCCCTGGCCCCCCACTCCGCCTTCCTGCTGCTGCAGGGCGTGGAGACCCTTCCGCAGCGGATCGACGCGCACCTCGCGAACGCCCGCATCGTCGCCGAATGGCTGGACTCGGACCCCCGCGTCTCGTTCGTCACGTGGGCGGGCCTGCCCGCACACCCGCACCGCGCCCGCGCCGAGAAGTACCTGCCGCTCGGTCCCGGCTCCGTCTTCGCGTTCGGGGTGCGCCCGACCGGCGACTTCGACGCCGAGGAGCAGAGGCTCGCGGCCGCCCGGCGCACCGGCGAGGCGCTCATCGACTCGCTCCGCCTCGCCTCGCACCTCGCGAACATCGGGGACGCCCGCACCCTCGTCATCCACCCGGCCTCGACGACGCACCAGCAGCTGAGTGCGGCGCAGCTCGTGACCGCGGGGGTGCCGGCGGATCTCATCCGCATCTCGGTGGGCCTGGAGGACGCCGAGGACATCCTGTGGGACCTCGACCAGGCTCTCACCGCAGCGACAGGAGTGACGCGTTGAGCGCATCGTGCGAACTTCCCCCGCAGCCCGTCGTCGCGTGCGCCCTCCCGGCCGCGCCGGCGCCGGCGTCGTCGGAGCGGACCTGGCGGGCGCCCGGCGCGCAGGAGCGGTACGAGATCCTCCGGCGCGCGAAGTCCGTCGCGATCGTCGGCGCATCCGAGAACCCCGCGCGCGCGAGCTTCTTCGTCGCGACGTACCTGCTCGGCTCGTCGCCGTACGACGTCTACTTCGTCAACCCGCGGGCGAAGAGCATCCTCGGCCGGCCCGTCTACGCGTCGCTCGCGGACCTCCCCGTCGTGCCCGACATCGTCGACGTCTTCCGCCGGCACGACGACCTGCCCGGGGTCGCCCGCGAGGCCGTCGATGCGGGTGCGAGCGCCCTCTGGCTGCAGCTCGGCTCGTGGAACGAGGATGCCGCGGCCGTCGCCGAAGAGGCGGGGCTCGCTGTCGTCATGGACCGGTGCATCAAGATCGAGCACGCGCGCTTCCACGGGGGTCTGCACCTCGCGGGGTTCGACACCGGCGTCATCAGCTCCCGGCGCCAGTTGCTCTCGCGCTGAGGAGCGTCGAGCGGCGGGTCCCGTGCCGCGTCGCGTAGACTGGTCGGATGCCGTGAGGGGCGCGCTTCGCGCCGCCGGGCACCCGAGATTTCCGGACCACTCGCGTCCGGACCCCCGATCGAGAGGATTCCGCCATGGCCGGAACGAACCAGGGCATCATCGAGCCCCCCATCGAGTCCCTTCTCCACAAGGTCGACGCGAACGGCGAGCCGATCTCGAAGTATCAGCTGGTGATCTTCGCGGCGCGCCGCGCCCGGCAGATCAACGACTACTACTCCGACCTGCACGAGGGGAACCTCTTCGACAACGTCGGCCCGCTGGTCGACTCGTCCGTCGAGGACAAGCCCCTCACGATCGCGCTGCACGAGATCGCCGAGGACAAGCTGCGCCTGCGCTCCGCCTGATCCGGTGAGTGCTCTGCGGCTGTTCACGTCGGAGTCCGTCACCGAGGGGCATCCCGACAAGATCTGCGACCAGATCTCCGACAGCATCCTGGATGCGATCCTGACCGAGGATCCGCACGGTCGAGTGGCCGTCGAGACCCTCGTCACGACGGGTCTGGTGCACGTCGCGGGAGAGGTGTCGACCTCCGCCTATGTGGAGATCCCCGCGATCGTGCGCGATGTCGTGAACCGCATCGGTTACACCTCGAGCGAGACGGGCTTCGACGGCGACTCGTGCGGTGTCAGCGTCTCCATCGGCGCGCAGTCGTCCGACATCGCGGCGGGCGTCAACAAGGCGTTCGAGCAGCGCGAGCAGCGCTCGGTCGATCCGCACGACGAGCAGGGCGCGGGCGATCAGGGCATCATGTTCGGCTTCGCCACCGCGGAGACGCCCCAGTACATGCCGATGGCGAGCTGGATCGCGCACCGCATGGCGGAGCGGCTGGCCGACACGCGGCGCGACGGCAGGCTTCCCTTCCTCCGCCCCGACGGCAAGACCCAGGTGACGCTGGGCTTCGACGGCCACACTCCCAAGACCGTGGAGTCCGTCGTGCTCTCGACGCAGCACCACCCCGACATCAGCCAGGAAGACCTCCGCCGCGCGGTGCGCCGGGACGTCATCGACCCGGTGCTCGCGGAGAGCGGTCTCGACCTGCGCGACGTCAGCTACTACATCAACCCCGCCGGCCCGTTCCTCGTCGGCGGTCCCAAGGGGGATGCGGGCCTGACCGGCCGCAAGATCATCATCGACACCTACGGGGGAGCGGCCCGCCACGGCGGCGGGGCCTTCAGCGGCAAGGACCCGTCGAAGGTCGACCGCTCCGCGGCCTACGCGATGCGGTGGGTCGCGAAGAACGCCGTCGCCGCGGGGCTCGCCGAGCGCCTCGAGGTGCAGGTGGCCTACGCGATCGGCAAGGCGCGCCCGGTCGGAGTCTACGTCGAGACCTTCGGCACGGGCACCGTGTCGGACGAGGCCATCACCGCGGCCATCCGCGAGGTGTTCGACCTGCGCCCCGCCGCGATCATCGAGGATCTCGATCTGCTGCGGCCCATCTACGCGCGTACGGCCTCCTACGGTCACTTCGGCCGCGAGCTGGACGAGTTCACCTGGGAGCGGCTCGACCGCGTCGACGACCTGCGCGCCGCCGCCGGGATCTGAGCGTGGGCGGCCGCGCCGTCGCTCGCGTGCTGCTGGATTCGCCGCTGCCGCAGCTGGATCGCCTCTTCGATTACGCGATCCCCGACGCGATGGACGAGGAGATCGTCCCCGGCATCCGCGTCAAGGTACCGCTGCGCACCGCCGGACGCATCGTCGATGCGTATGTCGTGGAGCGGGGCGAGGCGGTCGACCCCGACCGGCCGCTGTCGGAGATCGATGCCGTCGTCTCCTCCGTCCGAGTCCTTCCCCCGTCGCTGTACACGCTCGCCCGCCGGGTCGCAGACCGTGCCGCCGGATCAGCCTCGGACATCCTGCGACTGGTGATCCCCAAGCGCCAGGTGCGCGTCGAGAAGGCGTGGGTCGCCCGACGGGATGCCGAGGCGCAGGCGGTGTCCGGCTCGCCCGCGGATGCCGAGGCCGCGGGCGACACCGCACCCGTCGCCGGATCGGCGTCCTCCGCACCGGGCGCCGAATGGGCCCGGGCCGTGCTCGAGACGTATCCCGCGCTGACCGCAGCGCTGGACGCCGACAAACGCGTCGCGCTCGACGCCCCCGCGAGGCCGGCGCGCACCCACGCCCAATCGGGGAGTGGCGCGTGGGCCGTGCTGCTCGCGGCCGCCGCGGCGCACACCCTCGCGGGGGGACGCAGCGCCGTCGTCGTCGTGCCCGACCACCGGGACCTCGACCAGATCGAGCGAGCGCTGGAGGGACTCGTTCCGCCGCAGGACCTGGTGCGGGACGACGCGGCCCGACCGGCCGCGGATCGCTACCGCGGGTATCTGAGGATCCTCGAGCGCCGGCCCGTCGTCGTGATCGGGAATCGCTCGAGCGTCTATTCGCCCGTGCACCGCCCGGGCCTCGTCGCGGTGTGGGACGACGGAGACCCCCTGCTCGACGAACCGCTCGCCCCCTACGTGCACGCCCGCGACGCGGCGCTCGTGCGCCAGGGCCTCGACGGGGGCGCGTTGCTGCTGGCGGGCCACACGCGCACGAGCGACGTCGAACGGCTCGTGCGGATCGGCTGGGTGGGGGAGGCCGCGCCGAAGCGCAAGTACGCCCCCCGCGTCATCCTGAGCGCGACGCGCGAGGGGGAGCGTCCCGGCGCGCGCATTCCCTCGGCGGCGTTCGCCGCGGCCCGAGAGGCCCTCGAGAGCGGGCCCGTGCTGGTGCAGGTGGCGAGGCCGGGCTACGCGCCGTCGCTGGTCTGCGGCGACTGCCGGCGACCCGCCCGGTGCGTCCACTGCGCCGGCCCGCTCCACGCGCCGCGCAAGGACGCCCCGCCCGTCTGCCGGTGGTGCGGGCGCACCGCGATGGCCTGGCGATGCGCATCCTGCGACGGCACGACACTGCGGCTCGCCTCCTCCGGCAGCACCCGCACGGCCGACGAGCTCGGTCGCGCATTCCCCGGGACCCGCGTCATCGTCGCGGACGGGACCCACCCCATCCGCTCCGTCGCGGCGGCGCCCGCGCTCGTCATCGCGACGCGCGGCGCGGAACCCGAGGCGGAGGGCGGGTATCGGGCCGTGCTCCTGCTGGACGGCGAGCGGATGCTGATGGCCGAGTCGCTGCGCATCGCCGAGGACTGTCTGCGCTGGTGGTCGAACGCCGCGGCCCTCGCAGCCCCCGGCGCGCCCGTTCACCTGGTCGGCGTCGCGGGGCGGATCGCCCGGGCGCTCGCGACGTGGACGCAGCCCGCCTTCGCCGCCGCGGAGCTCGAGGAGCGAGCGCCCCTGCGGATGCCGCCGACGGCGCGTGTCGCGGCGGTCGAGGGGGAGCCCACGGCTGTGGAGAAGGCCCTGTCGGACCTGCGTGCTCACGTCCCGCTCGCCGCCGACGCCATCCTCGGCCCCGTCGACGTGCCGCCGGGGGAGCGTGAGCGGGGAGCCCCGCCGAGGGCCCGTGCGATCGTGCGGTTCGACTACGCGCACGGCGCGGACGTCGCCCGCGCGCTGCGCGCGTCCGTCGTCGCCGCCTCCGTCCGGGGTCGACGTTCGCCGCGAGGCGCGGCACCCCGCAATACACTCAGAGTGCGGGTCGACGTGCCCGATCCCGAACTGTAGGAAAGGAACGATGCGCATCGTCTTCGCGGGCACCCCCGCACCCGCCGTTCCCTCGCTGCGCGTCCTCGCGGCATCCGATCATGAGATCGCCGCCGTGGTGACGCGCCCCGACGCCCCTCTCGGCCGCAGGCGCACGCTCACCCCCTCGCCGATCGCCGTCACAGCGGAGGAGCTGGGGCTGCCCGTCGTGCGGGCCGCCTCGCTCGATGCGGACGCGGGCCGGCGCATCACGGCGCTGCGGCCCGAGCTCGGCGTCATCGTCGCCTACGGCGGCCTCGTGCGCGAACCGCTGCTGAGCGCTCCCGAACACGGCTGGATCAACCTGCACTTCTCGCTCCTGCCGCGGTGGCGGGGGGCGGCTCCCGTGCAGCACTCCCTGATCGCCGGCGACTCCCTGACGGGCGTCAGCGTCTTCCGGCTCGTCGCCGAGCTCGACGCCGGCGAGGTGCTCGGCATGCGCGAATACGCGGTGGGTCCCCGGGCCGTCGCGGGAGACGTCCTGGAGGACCTGTCGGGCCTCGGGGCGGAGCTGTTGCGGGATGTCGTCGCCGACATCGCCGACGGACGCGCGCAGGCCGTGCCGCAGGAGGGCACCCCCACCTACGCGCCGAAGCTGACGCTCGACGACGCGCGCGTGCGATGGGGCGAGGATGCCGCGGCCGTGCTGTCCCGCGTGCGGGGCACGACGCCCGAGCCGGGCGCGTTCACCACCGTCAACGGGCAGCGCCTGAAGATCCTGGGCGTGCGCGAGCACACTGCCGATGTGTCTCTGCCGCCGGGGGAGTTCGCCGCCGTCGGGCGCGAGGTGCTGGTGGGCACGGGCACGCACGCGATCGTGGTCGAGCAGGTCCAGCCCGCCGGCAAGGGCGCGATGTCGGCCGGCGACTGGTGGCGGGGCCTGCGGTTGCCCGTCCTGCGGGCCGACTCGTGAAGGTCCAGCCCTCCCGCCGGGTCGCCTTCGACGTCATCCGTGCCGTGTCGGAGTCCGACGCGTACGCCAACCTCCTGCTGCCGGCGGCGATCTCCCGCGCCGCGCTGAACACCGCCGATGCGGCCCTCGCGACGGAGCTGACCTACGGGACCCTGCGTCGACGCGGGTACTACGACGCGGTCATCGAGGTGGCGGCCTCCCGTTCCGTGGAGCGCATCGACCCGCCCGTGCTCGACGCGCTGCGGCTGAGCGCGCACCAGATCCTCTCGACGAGGGTCGCGTCGCACGCCGCCGTGAACGAGGGCGTCGAGCTCGTCCGCGCGCACGCCGGTCGAGCCGCGTCCGGGTTCGCCAACGGCGTGCTGCGGGCGATCTCCCGGGAGGACCCCGGCACATGGCGGGCCCGGGTGCTGGAGAGGGCCCGCAACAACGCCGAGCGACTCGGGCTCGACCACGCGCATCCCGCGTGGATCGTGCGGGCCCTCCGCCGGGCGCTTGCCGCAGAGGGGCGTGAAGGCGAGCTGGAAGCGCTCCTCGCCGCCGACAACGTCTCGCCGACGGTGACGATGGCGGCTCTGCCGGGGCTTGCGGACCCGCCCGAGCGGGCGCGGCGCACCGCGGTCTCTCCCGTCGGTTTCCGCGTCGGCGGCGGCGACCCCGAGCCGCTGATGACCGCGTCGAACGGCCTCCTCCGCGTGCAGGACGAGGGCTCGCAGCTGGCCGCCCTGGCGCTCTCGCGTGCGATGCCCGTGCGCGCGGGCGAGCGGTGGCTGGATCTGTGCGCGGGACCGGGCGGCAAGACGGCGCTGCTCGGCGCCGAGGCGCTGGCCGGCGGGGCGAGCCTCGAGGCGAACGAACCGGTCCCCGCCCGGGCGGGCCTCGTGCGCCGCGCGGTGGCGGGGCTGCCGACCGAGGTACCGGTATCGGAGGAGGACGGACGGGACCGCGCCGCCGCGGCGGCGGGGCTGTACGACCGCGTGCTCGTGGACGCCCCCTGCACGGGGCTCGGGGCGCTGCGCCGGCGTCCCGAGGCGCGCTGGCGCAAACAGCCCGCCGATGTCGCGGAGCTCTCTGCGCTGCAGGAGGAGCTCTTCGACGCGGGCGTGCGGGCGCTGGCGCCCGGCGGCATCCTCGCCTACGTCACGTGCTCTCCGCACCTCGCCGAGACGACCGCGATCGTCACGGAGGGGGTGCGCAGGGCGAGCGGCGCCATCGAGGCGCTCGACACCCGAGGCATCCTCGGGGGCATCTCGCGCGTGCCCCTCGACCTGGGGGACGCCCCCGCGGGTCCCGGTCCGGCGCAGCTGTGGCCGCACCGTCACGGGACCGACGCGATGTTCATCGCCCTCTTCCGGCGCGTGGCATAGTCCTCGAACCGGGACCCGGGGTCAGTCGATCAGCCGCAGCCGGTCGCCGTCCTGTGCCAGCTGCACGCGCAGCACCTCGAGCGCGGCGGGATGCGCTCGTCCCAGGGCCCGTGCGTCGATGCGGAGGTGCTCCGCCGATCCCTCCGTGAGATCGCGCAGCACGGCGAGCACGCGCTCGGAACCGCTGAACGCCAGCTCGCCGCCGAGGTGCACCAGGATGCCCTCGTGGTCGCGTTCGACACGGATGCCGGGGGCGGCGATGCTCTCGTGGGGTTCGAACACGTGCATGCCGAACTCGTGCGAGAGGCGCTCGAGGATGCGGATGCCGCGCACGCTGTTCCCGTGCGGATCCAGGCGCGGACTGAAGGTCGCGACGCCGAACTGCGAGGGCGCGACGGCGAGAAGGTCTCCGCTGACCCCGCTCTTGGCCGGCATCCCCACCCGGAGGAGCCACTCGCCCGAGAAGAGGAGCCACTCGCCCGAGAAGTCGTACATCCCGCAGCTGGCCATGACGGACACGACATCCCGTGCGACCGCCTCGCGCACGACCCGTTCTCCGGTGACGGGGTTGACGCCGCCGAAGGCGAGGGTTCCCGCCATGACGGCGAGATCGTGCACGGTGACGCGCACCGAGCACTGGCGGAAATAGGTCTCCACGACGGTGTCCACGTCGCCGTCGATCACGTCGTGCGAGCGCAGCAGATGGGCCAGCGCCCGATTGCGATGTCCGGTGTCGGACTCGCCGCGGTACACCTCCTCGTCGATGTCCAGCGGGCGCCCCGCGAAGCGGGAGAGCACCTCGAGGACCTGCGCGGACCGGGCCGCGGCGTCGCCCTCGGCCACGAGCGACGAGGTGGCGATCGCACCCGCGTTGACCATGGGGTTCGCGGGGCGACCCGTGCCCCGCTCGAGGCTGATCGCGTTGAAGGGCTCGCCGCTGGGCTCGACGCCGACGTGGCGCAGCACCTCGTCGCGCCCGAGACGCTCGAGCGCCGCCGCCAGCACGAAGGGCTTCGAGACGGATTGGATCGTGAAGAGATGCTCGGAGTCGCCGACGGCCGTGACACGGCCACGCGGTCCGACGACGGCGAACGCGAGCCGATCGGGCTCTGCGGCGGCCAGCGCGGGGATGTAGTCGGCGACGGCGCCTTCGTCGTCGGGGCGCACCTCGGCGAGCACGGAATCGAGCATGGCGCGGATGGGGTCCACGGAGCCGACCCTATCGGCTCGCGATAATGGGGGAGTGCGCCCTCTCCACGATCCGCCCGCCGCCCCCCGAATCAACCCCAGCATCCTCGCCGCCGACTTCGTCAACATGCAGGCCGAGCTCGCGCGCATCGCGGGGGCCGACTTCGTCCACGTCGACGTCATGGACAATCACTTCGTCCCGAACCTCACGTTCGGGCCGCAGATGGTCGGCCGCATCCAGGAGACCAGCCCGGTGCCCCTCGACGTCCACCTCATGATCGACGCCCCCGAGCGATGGGCGCCGGAGTACGCCGAGCTCGGCGCCGCCTCGGTGACGTTCCACCTCGAGGCCGCGGCGGATCCGGTGGCCCTGGCGCGCCGCCTGCGGGAGATCGGCGCGCGCGCCGGCGTCGCGGTCAAACCCGCGACGCCTCTCGAGAACCTCTACGACGTGCTCGACGAGTTCGATCAGATCCTCGTGATGACGGTCGAGCCCGGTTTCGGGGGGCAGTCGTTCATGCCCGAGACGATGCCCAAGCTCGCCCGGCTCGCCGACGAGGCCCGCCGGCGCGGTTCGTCAGTGTGGCTCCAGGTCGACGGCGGGATCTCGGCCTCGACGATCGAGATCGCGGCCGAAGCGGGGGCCGACACGTTCGTCGCCGGATCCGCCGTCTTCGGCGCCGCCGACCCGGACCGCGCGATCAGCGAGCTGCGCCGCTCGGCCGCACGGCACGCGCACTGATCGCTACCCTCGAGCCATGAGCGAGAGCCCTGATCCCGCGCCCCCCGCCCGCGCCACGCGGATCGCCGCCGCCGCGAAGCGCCCCGCCCGCGGGCTCATCGACGCCTACAGCGGCGAGCACGGCGTGTACGGCGTCGTGCTCGTGACGGCGCTCATCGCCGTCGCCGCCGACGAGGAGACCGACCTCGATGTCATCGCCTTCGTCGTCGGCACCACGGTCGTGTTCTGGCTGGCGCATCTCTACGCCGCCGCGGTGGCGAGCCGTTCGCCCCGGCACGGTCGGGGGGAGAGCCTCGGCGCAGCACTCCGGCACGGGGCGAAGCACTCCTCCGGGATGCTCCTGGCGATGCTCATCCCCTCGCTGCTGCTCGGTCTCGGGGCGGCGGGGATCCTCGACGAGGACACCGCATACCTGATCGCTCTCGCCAGCGGGGTCGTGCTGCTGGCGCTGATCGGCTACGCCAATGCAGCCCGCAACGGATCGCGGTGGCCGTGGCGGCTGCTCGGCATCCTCGCCACGACGAGCCTGGGGCTGGTGGTCATCGCGCTGAGCGTGCTCGCGCACTAGGGCGGATGCGCCGCTGCGAGCCGGTACCCTGGCTGGGTGAAGACTTTCGACGAGCTGTTCGCCGAACTCGCGGACAAGGCCTCCGAGCGGCCCGCGGGATCGGGAACGGTCGCGGCGCTCGACGCCGGCGTGCACGCGATCGGCAAGAAGATCGTCGAGGAAGCCGCCGAAGTGTGGATGGCCGCGGAGTACGAGTCGCAGGAGGAGGCGGCGGAGGAGATCTCCCAGCTGCTCTACCACCTGCAGGTTCTCATGCTCGCCAAGGGGCTGACCCCGGCCGACGTCTACCGACATCTCTGACCGATCCCCGGTCCGACAGCCCCGATCCGAAAGCCCCGCACCCCCATGCTGCGTATTGCCGTGCCCAACAAGGGCTCGCTCGCCGACACCGCCGCCGACATGCTGCGCGAGGCCGGTTACACCGGTCGCCGTGACAGCAAGGACCTGCACGTCATCGACCCCCAGAACGACGTCGAGTTCTTCTATCTGCGCCCCCGCGACATCGCCACGTACGTCGGCTCCGGAGCCCTCGATGTCGGCATCACGGGACGCGACCTGCTGCGCGACGTGCGCGGGCGCGCCCGCGAGATCGAGGCGCTCGGATTCGGCGACTCCACCTTCCGCTTCGCCGGGCCTCCCGGACGCTTCACCCAGCTGTCCGACCTCGAGGGCCTGCGGGTCGCCTCGGCGTACCCGGGCCTCGTGGACGGGTTCCTCGACGACCACGGCGTGGCCGTCGACCTCGTCCCGCTCGACGGCGCGGTGGAATCCGCGGTGCGCCTCGGCGTCGCGGATGCCGTGGCCGATGTCGTCTCGACCGGCACGACGCTGCGGCAGGCGGGCCTGGAGATCTTCGGCCCCGTCATCCTCGAGTCCGAGGCCGTCGTCATCCAGGGACCGCACGAGGCCGCGGGAACCGAGACGCTGCTGCGCCGCCTTCGCGGCGTGATGGTCGCACGCCGGTACGTGCTCGTCGACTACGACCTGCCCGCGGCGCTCGTCGACCGTGCGGTCGCGGTGGCCCCGGGCATCGAGTCGCCGACGATCTCCCCGCTGCGCGACCCGGAGTGGGTGGCGGTGCGGGTGATGGTCCCGCGCAAGGGCGTGAACGGCGTGATGGACGAGCTCTACGCGATCGGCGCGCGCGCGATCCTGGTCACCGCGATCCACGCTGCGAGGCTGTGAGCCCGCGATGAGCCTGGTGTGCCGCGTCATCCCGTGTCTCGACGTCAATGCCGGGCGCGTGGTCAAGGGCGTGAACTTCGAGAACCTCCGCGACATGGGCGATCCGGTCGAGCTCGCGAAGCTGTACTACGAGCAGGGCGCCGACGAGATCACGTTCCTGGACGTCACGGCGACGGTCGATGCGCGCGCCACGACGTACGAGGTGGTGACCCGCACCGCCGAGCAGGTCTTCATCCCGCTCACCGTCGGGGGAGGGGTGCGCAGCACGGCGGACGTCTCCCGCCTGCTGGCGTGCGGGGCCGACAAGATCGGGGTGAACTCCGCCGCCATCGCTCGGCCCGCGCTGCTCGACGAGATCGCCGACCGGTTCGGCGCCCAGGTGCTTGTGCTCTCGCTCGATGTGAAGAGGTCGGCGCTGACGGACTCGGGCTTCGTCGTGACCACCCACGGCGGCCGCACCGAGACGACCCTAGACGCCCTCGAGTGGGCGCGGGAGGCGACCGAGCGCGGCGCGGGCGAGCTGCTGGTCAACTCGATCGACGCCGACGGCACGAAGGAGGGCTTCGACCTCGAGCTCGTCCGTCTCATGCGCGAGGTCTCGAGCGTGCCCGTCATCGCGTCGGGGGGCGCCGGCGCCGCGTCGCACTTCGCGCCCGCCATCCGAGCGGGAGCGGACGCCGTGCTCGCGGCGAGCGTGTTCCACTCCGGTCAGCTGACCGTGGGCGACGTGAAGAACGCCATGACCGCCGAGGGGATCGAGGTGCGCGCATGAGCGCTGCGGAGTCCACGAGCGAGATCGAGGAGAAGATCGGCCGCGTCGTCTTCACCGCCGACGGTCTCGCCCCCGCCATCATCCAGCAGCACGACACCGGCGAGGTGCTCATGCTGGCGTGGATGGATGCCGAGGCCCTGCGCCGTACGCTGACGACCGGCCGGGTGACCTACTGGTCCCGCTCGCGACAGGAGTACTGGCGCAAGGGCGACACCTCGGGCAACATCCAGCTCGTGCGAGGCGCGCGGCTCGACTGCGACGGCGACGCCCTCCTGATCAGCGTCGAGCAGATCGGGCCCGCCTGCCACACGGGAACCCGCACGTGCTTCGACGCCGACGACCTCGACCCCGTGCAGGCGGCGCCCGCGTGAGGCGCGCGCGCCTGCTCGCCGTCCTCGTCACGCTCGGGGCGGGTGCCCTGCTGCTGGTCTCGTCGACGCAGACGTGGTTCGCCGTGGTGCTCCGGGACTCGCCCGATCAGGCGCTCGAGGTCGCCGGCTCGTCCGCCGTCCCCGTGCTCGCCCCGCTGGCGCTGGCCACCCTCGCGGTCGGGGCGGCGGCGTCGCTGGCCGGCCGCGTGCTGGGCACGATCTTCGGCGCGATCGACATCGCCATCGCCGCGGCCGTCACCGCGCTGGCGCTGCCCCCCGTGCTCGGCTCGTGGCAGGCGGCGATCTCGGCGACGGTGACGGAGGCGACCGGCATCGCCGGGGCGGAGGGGATCGCCGGGCTCGTCTCGTCGGTGACCCCCACGGCGTGGCCGTGGATCTCCCTCGTCTTCGCGGCGGTGCTCGCGGGGGCGGGTGTTCTCGCGCTCGTGTCGGCACGGGCGTGGACATCCTCCGGGCGGCGCTATCGCACGGATGCCGCCGCCGCCCCGCACTCGGCGGGGCCGCTGGATGCGGTCGACTCGTGGGACGAGCTCAGCCACGGCGAGGATCCCACTCGCTGACCGTTTCCGCCTGCCCCGGGGGCGCCCGGTAGACTGGTCGCCGCACCCGATCGAAGGAGTCCCATGAGCCACGACATCGCCGAGCCCGGTCACGGACACTCGCCCGCCGCCTGGACCGCCGTCGTCATCATGCTCGTGGCCGTTGCGATCGGCACGACGGCGTACTTCTTCGACCTGCCGTGGCTCGTGTGGGCCTCGGCGGGCCTGCTCGTCGTCGGCGCGATCGTCGGCTGGATCATGGCGAGGATCGGCTACGGCGTGGGCGGCGCGAAGTACACCTCGAAGGGACACTGACCGTGCTCGCCGACCTGACGGCCGGCGCAGTCGAGGACTCCCGGACGCGCGAGGCCGGGCGGCCCCTCGTCGAGGTGGAGCGCGCGGCACTGGCAGCCGCCCCGCCGCTGGATGCCCTCGCCGCGCTGGCACCGGCGGACGTCGTGCGCATCATCGCCGAGGTCAAGCGCGCGAGCCCCTCGCGCGGAGACCTCGCCGACATCCCCGATCCCGCCGCACAGGCGCGTCTGTACGAGACCGGCGGCGCATCGGCGATCAGCGTGCTGACCGAAGGACGCCGCTTCAAGGGAAGCCTCGCCGACCTCGAGGCCGTGAAGGGCGCCGTGTCGCTCCCGGTGCTCCGCAAGGACTTCATCGCCACGACGTACCAGGTCTTCGAGGCGCGCGCCGCGGGCGCCGACCTCGTGCTGCTGATCGTCGCGGCGCTCGACCAGCGCACGCTCGAGACGCTCCACGCCCTCATCCTCGAGCTTGGAATGACGCCCCTCGTCGAGGCGCACTCCGCCGAGGAGCTCGACCGGGCGGCCGCGGTCGGGGCGCGCCTGATCGGGATCAACGCCCGTGACCTGCGCACGTTCGAGCTCGACCGAGACCTCTTCGGGCGGCTGTCGGAGCGATTCCCCTCCGACGCCATCAAGGTCGCGGAATCCGCCGTCCTCTCCCCGGAGGACGTGCGCCACTATCGCAACGCCGGCGCGGACGCCGTGCTCGTGGGGGAGGCGCTCGTCACGAGCGACCCCGTCGCGACGCTGCGCCGATTCCTGGAGGTCGCCGCATGACCGGCACAACGCACGTCACCACCCCCGCGCACAGCCTTCGCGACGCACCCGGTCCGTTCTTCGGCGACTTCGGCGGCCGGTACATGCCCGAGTCGCTCATCGCCGCGATCGACGAGCTCACCGCGGTGTACGAGGACGCGATGGCCGACCCCGCCTTCATCGACGAGTTCCACGCTCTCCTGCGCTCCTACGCGGGCCGGCCCTCGCCGCTCACGGAGGTGCGGCGGTTCGCCGAGCACGCCGGGGGAGCGCGCGTCTTCCTCAAGCGCGAGGACCTCAACCACACCGGGTCGCACAAGATCAACAACGTCATCGGCCAGGCCCTCCTCACCAAGCGGCTCGGCAAGACGCGCGTGATCGCGGAGACTGGCGCGGGCCAGCACGGTGTCGCGACGGCCACCGCCGCGGCGCTGTTCGGCTTCGACTGCACCATCTACATGGGCGAGGTCGACACGCAGCGACAGGCTCTCAACGTCGCGCGCATGCGACTCCTCGGCGCGGAGGTGATCCCGGTGACCACGGGCTCGCGCACCCTCAAGGACGCGATCAACGAGGCGTACCGCGACTGGGTCGCGAGCGTCGAGACCACCAACTACATCTTCGGCACCGCCGCCGGCCCGCATCCCTTCCCCGCCATGGTGCGCGACTTCCAGAAGGTCATCGGCGAGGAGGCGCGCGGGCAGCTGCTCGAGGAGGCCGGGCGGCTCCCCGACGCCGTGCTGGCCTGCGTGGGCGGGGGATCGAACGCGATCGGCATGTTCGACGCGTTCCTCGACGACGAGGGCGTGCGGCTGTACGGCGTGGAGGCCGCCGGCGACGGCGTGGACACCCCGAAGCACGCGGCATCCATCGAGCGCGGACGCCCCGGCATCCTGCACGGCGCGAAGACCTACGTCCTGCAGGACGAGGACGGACAGACGGTGGAGTCGCACTCGATTTCGGCGGGTCTGGACTACCCGGGCGTGGGCCCGCAGCACGCGTGGCTCTCGGCGATCGGTCGCGCGGAGTACATCCCCGCGACCGACGACGAGGCGATGCAGGCGCTGCGGCTTCTCAGCCGGACCGAGGGCATCATCCCCGCCATCGAGTCGGCGCACGCCCTCGCGGGCGCACTGCGCATCGGGAAGGAGCTGGGACCCGACGCGATCATCGCGATCAACCTCTCCGGCCGCGGCGACAAGGACATGGACACCGCCGCGCGCTACTTCGAGCTCTACGACGCCGACGCGCCGACGCCCGTCATCCCCGACGAAGCGATCGAGGGCTCCGAGGCCGCTTCCGGCGAAGGGATCGAGCTGTGAGCTCGCGCGTAGAGGAGGCGATCGCGCGCGCACACGCGGAGGGCCGCGGCGCGCTGATCGGATACCTGCCGGTCGGCTTCCCGGACCTGCCGACGAGCATCGAGGCCGCCGTCGAGCTGGCCGCGAGCGGCGTGGACATCCTCGAGCTCGGCCCGCCCTACAGCGACCCCGTGATGGACGGCGTGGTCATCCAGGAGGCGACGCAGGCGGCGCTGGCGGCCGGGTTCCGCCTTCGCGACCTGTTCCCGGCGATCCGGGAGATCACCTCCCGCGTCGACATCCCCGTGCTGGTGATGTCCTACTGGAACCCGATCTGGCAGTACGGCGTCGACCGCTACGCCGACGATCTTCTGGACGCGGGCGGCGCGGGGATCATCACGCCCGACATCACCCCCGATGCCGCGGCGGAGTGGATCGACGCCAGCACGCGCACGGGCCTGGACCGCATCTTCCTGGCGGCGCCGTCGTCGACCGACGAGCGCCTGGACCTCGTGGTGAAGAACTCCACGGGGTTCGTCTACACCGTCTCGACGATGGGCATCACGGGGGAGCGGGCAGAACTGGATGCCGCCGCGCGCACGCTCGTCGCGCGGCTGCGCGCACGCGGAGCGGCGCACGCGTGCGTCGGCATCGGCATCTCGACGCCCGACCAGGTGGCCGGGGTGCTCGAGTACGCCGACGGCGCCATCGTGGGAACCGCTCTCGTCCGCGCGCTCCGCGACGGCGGGATCGAGGGCCTCGGCGAGGTCGCCCGCGCCCTGTCCGCGGGCACGACGAAGGCTACCTCCGCGCGCTAGCGTTCACCCGTCCTCGTTCGGCTCGGGCACGAGCGTCGAGACGCCGGAAGGCACTGCCGATAGAATCTCCGTCATGCTGTCTTCCGCGCTCGACATCTTCGCGAGCATCCCGAGCCCCTCGATCAGCTATGTCGATCTGGGGCCGTTGCGCATCCATTTCTACGCGCTCTGCATCATCACGGGCATCATCGTCGCGACGCTGCTGACCAACCATCGCCTCACCAGGCGCGGTGCGGAGCCGTGGGTGGTCCTGGACATCGGCCTGCCCGCCGTCGTCCTCGCGATCATCGGCGCGCGCATCTACCACGTAGTCACGCACCCCGGCTTCTACTTCGGCGAGGGCACCAACATCTGGGCGGTGTTCTTCATCTGGGAGGGCGGCATCGCGATCTACGGCGCCCTCATGGGCGGCGCGGTCGGAGCGTGGCTGGGGTGCCGCTGGACGGGCATCCGGTTCTGGACCTTCGCCGACGCCCTGGCTCCCGGAATCCTGCTCGCCCAGGCGATCGGCCGCTTCGGCAACTGGTTCAACCAGGAGCTCTTCGGCCTGCCCACCGACCTTCCGTGGGGTCTCGAGATCGATCCAGGCAACGCCGCGATCCCCGCGGGCCTGCCTGAGGGCACCCTCTTCCACCCCACGTTCCTCTACGAGGTGATCTGGAACGTCGCCGGCGTCTGCGTGCTGCTGTGGGTCGGCGCGCGCCTGGGCCTGCAGTGGGGCCGCCTGTTCGGCCTCTACCTCGTCTGGTACAGCGCAGGTCGCATCGTGTGGGAGTCGATCCGCATCGACCCGAGCGAGATCTTCTTCGGCATCCGCACGAACGTGTGGGCCGCGGTCGCGGGGGTCCTGCTCGGGCTCGCCATCATGATCGTCCAGAAGCGCCGTCACCCGGGCCTCGAGCCGAGCCCCTACGTTCCCGGCCGCGAGCGGCCCGGAACGGCGGCTGCGGTACAATCGGAGGACATCACGGAGTTCGTGGACGTGAGCGAACCGCCCGCGAATGAACTCGACAGCGGAGCAGAAGCCACAAGCTCAGCCGCCACCAAATGAGCATCCGGGCCGACGGCGTCCCATCTAGCACCACCAGTGAGGACGGTTGATATGGCCGCGAGCCCTCTCTTCGGCGAGCGCAGCACAATCCCCTCGAAGCAGGGGATGTACAACCCCGATTTCGAAAAGGACGCCTGTGGTCTGGCGATGGTCGCGACCCTGCGCGGCACGCCGGGCCACGACATCATCGACCAGGCGCTGACCGCGCTCCGCAATCTCGAGCACCGCGGCGCGATCGGCTCCGATGCCGGCACGGGCGACGGCGCCGGCATCCTGACGCAGATCCCCGACGAGTTCCTGCGCGCCGTCGTGGACTTCGACCTGCCCGCCAAGGGCGAGTACGCGGTCGGGATGGCGTTCCTGCCGCGGGACGACGACGCACGCGCGAGCCTGAAGGCCGGCGTGGAGAAGATCGCCCAGAGCGAGAACCTCGTCATCCTCGGATGGCGCGAAGTGCCCGTCGACGAGCGGCACCTCGGAAAGCTCGCCTTCGAGGCGCGCCCCGCGTTCGAGCAGCTCTTCGTCTCGCGCCCCGCGGTGGGCGACCAGCCCGCCCTGTCGGGGATCGACCTCGACCGTCGCGTCTACCGACTGCGCAAGCGCGCGCGCCACGAGCTCGACGCCTACTTCGTCTCGCTCTCCGCGCGCACGCTCGGCTACAAGGGCATGGTGACGACCCTGCAGCTCGAGCCGTTCTACCCCGACCTGCAGGACGAGCGCTTCGCGTCGGAGCTCGCGGTCGTGCACTCGCGGTACTCCACCAACACCTTCCCGTCGTGGCCGCTCGCGCAGCCGCTGCGCATGCTGGCGCACAACGGCGAGATCAACACCGTCAAGGGAAACCGCAATTGGATGCGGGCTCGCCAGTCCCAGCTCGAATCCGAGCTGCTCGGCGACGTCAAGCCCCTGCTGCCGATCTGCACGCCCGGAGCGAGCGACTCGGCATCCTTCGACGAGGTGCTCGAGCTGCTGACCCTGACGGGCCGCAGCCTTCCCCACGCGATCATGATGATGGTGCCCGAGGCCTACGAGAAGCAGGCCGACATGGACCCCGACCTGCGGGCGTTCTACGACTACCACTCCATGCAGATGGAGCCGTGGGACGGGCCTGCGGCCCTCATCTTCACCGACGGCACCCTCGTGGGCGCGACGTTGGACCGCAACGGCCTGCGTCCCGGCCGCTGGACCGAGACCACCGACGGCCTCATCGTCATCGGCAGCGAGACGGGCGTGCTCGACATCGAGCCCGAGCGGATCAGGCGGCGCGGGCGCCTTCGCCCCGGCCGGATGTTCCTCGTCGACACGGCCGCCGGCCGCATCGTCGAGGATGACGAGATCAAGAAGCAGCTCGCGACGCTGCACCCCTGGCAGCAGTGGCTCGACAAGGGCACCGTGCGCCTGGCGGATCTTCCCGAGCGCGAGCACATCGTGCACCCCATCGCCTCCATCACCCGGCGTCAGCGCACGTTCGGGTACACCGAGGAGGAGGTGCGCATCCTCCTGACCCCGATGGGACAGACGGGCACGGAGCCTCTGGGAGCCATGGGGTCGGACACCCCCATCGCCGTTCTCGCCGAGCGCCCCCGCCTGCTCTTCGACTACTTCGTGCAGCAGTTCGCGCAGGTCACCAATCCGCCGCTGGACTCGATCCGCGAAGAGGTCGTCACGAGCCTTCGGATGGGGCTCGGGCCCGAGCCGAACCTGCTGTCGTGGGGCGCGGACCACGCCCGCAACGTCACGCTCGACTTCCCGGTGATCGACAACGACGAGCTCGCCAAGATCCAGCACATCGACACGGCGTTGCCCGGTCGCACCTCCGTCACGATCCGCGGTCTCTACCGCGTCGAGGCGGGCAAGAAGGGGCTGGAGAAGCGCATCGCGCAGATCTGCAGCGAGGTCGACCAGGCGATCGAGGACGGCGCGGAGTTCATCGTGCTCTCCGACCGCGACTCGAACAAGGACCTCGCGCCGATCCCGTCGCTGCTGCTCGTGGCCGCCGTGCACCACCACCTGATCCGGCGCGAGACGCGGATGAAGGTGGGCCTCGTCGTCGAGGCCGGCGACGTGCGCGAGGTGCACCACGTCGCGACGCTCATCGGCTACGGCGCATCGGCCGTGAACCCCTATCTGGCCATGGAGACCGTCGAGTACCTCGTGCGCGCCGGCTTCATCAGCGGCGTGACTCCGGAGAAGGCCGTCAAGAACCTGATCTACGCCCTGGGCAAGGGCGTGCTGAAGATCATGTCGAAGATGGGCATCTCGACGGTGTCCTCGTACGCCGGCGCCCAGGTGTTCGAGGCCGTCGGCCTCTCGCAGGAGTTCGTCGACACCTACTTCACCGGCACGGAGTCGAAGCTCGGCGGCGTCGGCATCGACGTCGTCGCCGCCGAGAACGCCGCGCGACACGCCTACGCGTATCCCGAGGATGCCGCGGTGCGCGCGCACGAACGCCTCTGGACCGGCGGGGAGTACCAGTGGCGCCGCGACGGCGCCCCCCACCTGTTCAACCCGGACACGGTGTTCCGCCTGCAGCACGCGACCCGGACGCGGCGGTACGACATCTTCCGCGAGTACACCAAGCTCGTCGACGACCAGGCGAACGAGCTCAACACGCTGCGCGGGATGTTCCGCCTGCGCACGGGTGAGCGCCCGCCCGTGCCGCTGGACGAGGTGGAGTCGGTCGCGTCGATCGTGAAGCGGTTCCAGACCGGGGCGATGAGCTACGGCTCCATCTCCAAGGAGGCCCACGAGACGCTGGCGATCGCCATGAACCGCCTGGGCGGCAAGTCGAACACCGGCGAGGGCGGAGAGGACGTCGACAGGCTCCTCGACCCCGAGCGCCGCAGCGCGATCAAGCAGGTCGCCTCGGGTCGCTTCGGTGTGACGAGCATGTACCTCACCCACGCCGAGGACATCCAGATCAAGCTCGCGCAGGGCGCCAAGCCCGGCGAGGGCGGACAGCTGCCCCCGACGAAGGTGTACCCCTGGGTCGCGCGCACCCGTCACGCCACCGCCGGCGTGGGGCTCATCTCCCCGCCGCCGCACCACGACATCTACTCGATCGAAGACCTCAAGCAGCTCATCTTCGACCTCAAACGGTCGAACCCGAGCGCCCGCATCCACACGAAGCTCGTGAGCCAGTCGGGCATCGGAGCGGTGGCTGCGGGTGTCGCCAAGGCGCTCTCCGACGTCATCCTCGTCTCGGGGCACGACGGCGGCACCGGCGCGAGCCCCATGAACTCGCTCAAGCACGCCGGCACGCCGTGGGAGCTGGGACTCGCCGAGACCCAGCAGACGCTGATGATCAACGGCATGCGCGACCGCGTGGTGGTGCAGGTCGACGGTCAGCTGAAGACCGGCCGAGACGTCGTGATCGCGGCGCTTCTGGGCGCCGAGGAGTTCGGATTCGCCACGACGGCGCTCGTCGTCGAGGGCTGCATCATGATGCGCGTCTGCCACCTGGACACGTGCCCCGTGGGCGTCGCGACCCAGAACCCCGAACTGCGAAAGCGCTTCACGGGCAAGCCGGAGTTCGTCGTGAACTTCATGGAGTTCATCGCGGAAGAGGTGCGGGAGTACCTGGCGGAGCTCGGCTTCCGCTCGATCGACGAGGCCGTCGGGCATCACGAGATGCTGGATGTCGAGGGCGCGATCGCGCACTGGAAGGCGAGCGGCCTCGACCTCTCGCCGATCCTGCGCGGAATCGCCTTCGCCGAGGACGAACCGCGCCGGCACGCCCGGGCGCAGGCGCACGAGCTCGACGAGCACTTCGACGTGCAGCTCATCGAGCGCGCGCAGGACGTGATCGCGCACGGCGGCGAGGTGAGCATCGACCTCCCGATCCGCAACACCGAACGCGCGGTGGGAACGATGCTCGGCCACCGGGTGACGCTCGCGCACGGCGAGAACGGCCTGCCTGCCGGATCGATCACGGTCAACCTCCGGGGTTCCGCCGGCCAGTCGTTCGGCGCCTTCATGCCCGCGGGCATCACGCTGCGCCTCGAGGGCGACTCCAACGACTACGTCGGCAAGGGGCTCTCGGGCGGCCAGATCGTCATCCGGCCGCCCCGGGGCGCGACCTTCGACGCGTCGCAGAACGTCATCGCCGGCAACGTGATCGGCTATGGCGCCACGCAGGGGACGATGTTCCTGCGCGGTGTGGTGGGGGAGCGCTTCTTCGTGCGGAACTCCGGCGCCACGGCCGTCGTGGAAGGCGTGGGCGACCACGCGCTCGAGTACATGACCGGCGGTCTCGCCGTCATCCTCGGCGCAACCGGCCGCAACCTCGGTGCGGGCATGTCCGGCGGCACGGCCTACGTGTACAAGCTCGACGAGGCGCTGGTGAACCGCGAGGCCCTCGCCTCCGGCGAGCTGGAGCTGAAGGAGCTCGGCTCCGGCGACGTCGAGATCCTCCGCGACCTGCTCGAGCAGCACGTGTCGGAGACCGGCTCGACGCTGGCCGCGGACCTCCTCGCGGACTTCGACGCCGAAGCGTCGAACTTCGTCCGCGTTCTGCCGCGCGACTACGCGGCCGTCCTGCAAACCCGTCAGAAGGCGGTCGCCGAGGGGCTGGACCCCGACAGCGACGTCGTCTGGACCCGAATCCTGGAGGTGACCGGTGGCTGACCCCAAGGGCTTCCTCAAGGTCACGGAGCGTGAACTGCCGGCTCGCCGGCCCGTGCCCGTGCGCATCATGGACTGGAAAGAGGTCTACGAGCCCGGCGACTCCGCCGTGCTGCGTCGGCAGGCCGGCCGTTGCATGGACTGCGGCATCCCGTTCTGCCACAAGGGGTGCCCGCTCGGCAACCTCATCCCCGAGTGGAACGACCTGACGTGGCGCGGCGAGGGCCGCTCGGCGATCGAGCGGCTGCACGCGACGAACAACTTCCCGGAGTTCACGGGCACGCTCTGCCCCGCTCCGTGCGAGAGCTCGTGCGTGCTCGGGATCAACCAGCCCGCCGTCACGATCAAGCAGATCGAGGTCTCGATCATCGACGAGGCGTTCGCGAACGGATGGGTCGAGCCCGAGCCGCCCGGACGCCTGACGGGGAAGACGGTCGCCGTCGTGGGATCGGGGCCCGCGGGACTCGCCGCCGCCCAGCAGCTCACGCGCGCCGGCCACACGGTCGCGGTGTACGAGCGGGACGACCGCATCGGCGGCCTGCTGCGCTACGGCATCCCCGACTTCAAGATGGAGAAGCGGCGGCTCGAGTCGCGCCTGCGCCAGATGCAGGACGAGGGAACCCGCTTCCGCGCGGGCGTGGAGATCGGCAAGGACATCTCCTGGGATGACCTGCGCTCGCGCTACGACGCCGTCGTGGTGGCCACGGGCTCGACCGTTCCCCGCGACCTCCCGATCCCCGGTCGAGACCTGGCAGGCGTCCATTTCGCGATGGAGTACCTGGTGGAGTCGAACCGCGCGGTCGCCGGCGACACCGTGCCGAATCAGATCACGGCGGAGGGCAAGCACGTCGTCGTGATCGGCGGCGGCGACACCGGGGCCGACTGCATCGGAACCGCGCACCGCCACGGCGCGCTGAGCGTGACGAACCTCGCGATCGGCGTCCAGCCCCCGCAATCCCGCACCGATGCGCACCCCTGGCCCATGACGCCGACGATCTTCGAGGTGTCCTCGGCGCACGAGGAGGGCGGCGAGCGGATGTATCTCGCCTCCACGGTCGAGTTCCTCGGAAACGCCGCGGGCGAGGTCCGCGCGCTGCGCGTCGCGGAGACGGAGTTCGTCGACGGCCGGCGGGTGCCCAAGAGCGGCACCGAGCGCGAGATCCCCGCCGACCTCGTGCTCATCGCGATGGGCTTCACGGGGCCGGAGGGCGACACGCTCGCCTCCCAGCTGAGCGCCCCCTTCACCACGAGGGGCAACGTCGAGCGCGACGGCCACTACCAGACGTCCATCCCGGGCGTCTTCGTCGCCGGCGACGCCGGCCGCGGACAGTCGCTGATCGTCTGGGCGATCGCGGAGGGCCGCGCGGCCGCCGCGAGCGTCGACGCCTACCTCATGGGCCACACCGAACTGCCCTCGCCCGTCCGCCCCACGGACGTCGCGATCGGCCTGCAGCCCGCGTAGGCTGACCCGGGCGCTCTCGCGTCCACACCACCCCCCCCCGAAACAACGATCCCCTGGAGCTCCAACACGATGAGACGCGCCAAGATCGTCGCCACCCTCGGACCGGCCACGTCGACCTATGAGTCGGTACGGGCGATCATCGAGGCCGGCGTCGACGTCGCACGGTTCAACCTCAGCCACGGCGACTACACCGTGCACGAGAACAACTTCGCCAACGTGCGCAAGGCTGCGGATGACGCGGGCCGGCCGGTGGCCGTTCTCGTCGACCTGCAGGGACCGAAGATCCGCCTCGGACGCTTCGCCGACGGACCGCACGAGCTGGCGGTCGGCGACATCTTCAAGATCACCGTCGAGGACATCCCCGGCACCAAGGAGATCTGCTCCACGACCTTTAAGGGTCTGCCCCAGGACGTGCGACCCGGCGACTTCCTCCTCATCGACGACGGCAAGGTGCGCGTGAAGGTCCTCGAGACCGACGGCACCGTCGTGACCACCGAGGTCGTCGTCGCCGGAACGGTGTCCAACAACAAGGGCATCAACCTGCCCGGCGTCGCGGTCAACGTCCCCGCCTTGAGCGAGAAGGACGAGGCCGACCTGCGCTGGGGCCTGCGCATCGGCGCCGACATCATCGCGCTCTCGTTCGTGCGCAGCGCGAAGGACGTGCAGCGCGCGCACGTGATCATGGCGGAGGAGGGACGCCACGTCCCGATCATCGCCAAGATCGAGAAGCCGCAGGCGGTCGACAACCTCGAAGAGATCGTCGACGCGTTCGACGGCATCATGGTCGCTCGTGGGGATCTCGGTGTCGAGCTGCCCCTCGAGGCCGTGCCGATCGTGCAGAAGCGCGCCGTCGAGCTCTCGCGGCGGATGGCCAAGCCGGTCATCGTCGCGACGCAGATGCTCGAGTCGATGATCAACAGCCCCGTCCCCACGCGCGCCGAGACCTCCGACGTCGCCAACGCCGTGCTCGACGGGGCGGACGCCGTCATGCTCTCGGGCGAGACGAGCGTGGGGGAGTACCCCGTCGTGGTCGTCGAGACGATGGCCCGCATCGTGGCCTCGACCGAGGAGCACGGCCTGGACCGCATCGCGAAGCTCACCAACAAGCCCCGCACGCAGGGCGGCGCGATCACGCTCGCGGCGATCGAGGTGGCCGATTTCGTGGAGGCCAAGTTCCTCTGCATCTTCACCGAGTCGGGCGACTCGGCCCGCCGCATGTCGCGGCTGCGTCCGAACATCCCGATGCTCGCGTTCACGCCCGAGCCGGCGATCCGCCGGCGCATGGCGCTGACCTGGGGCATCCAGTCCACGCTCGTCGAGCACGTGGCGCACACCGACCGGATGTTCATCCAGGTGGACGACTACCTGCTCTCGAACGACCTCGCGAAGGTCGGTGACAAGGTCGTCGTGATCTCCGGTTCCCCTCCCGGAATCGTCGGGTCGACCAACGACATCCGCGTCCACAAGGTCGGCGACGCCGTGCACGGCGCGGCCCCGATCTACCAGACGCGCGAGTAGCTCTCCCTGCACCGCCTACGACGATGGCGGCGGCATCCATGCGGATGCCGCCGCCATCGTCGTGCGGAGCGAGTGCGAGGCGCGCGATCTCGCCTCGGCAGGGTGCCGGTGGTGGGAGTCGAACCCACACGCCCTTTCGGGCAACCGAGTTTGAGTCGGTCGCGTCTGCCATTCCGCCACACCGGCCCGGGCACGCTCGGGATCGACCATATCGTAGGATTGGCGGGTGACTGACCCAGACCAGACCGCGGCTCCCGCGGCATCCGCTCCGCGACGCGTCGTCGTCGCGGAGGACGAATCGCTCATCCGTCTCGACATCGTCGAGATCCTGCGCGACAACGGCTTCGAGGTCGTCGGCGAGGCGGGAGACGGCGAGACCGCCGTCCAGCTCGCCACCGAGCTGCGTCCCGATCTCGTGATCATGGACGTCAAGATGCCCGTGCTCGACGGCATCAGCGCGGCGGAGAAGCTCAACAAGAACCACATCGCCCCCGTCGTGCTGCTGACGGCCTTCAGCCAGAAGGAACTCGTCGAGCGCGCGAGCGAGGCGGGTGCCCTCGCCTATGTCGTGAAGCCGTTCACGCCGAACGACCTGCTGCCGGCGATCGAGATCGCGCTGAGTCGCTACCAGCAGATCATCACGCTCGAGGCCGAGGTCGCCGACATGGTCGAGCGCTTCGAGACCCGCAAGCTCGTCGACCGTGCGAAGGGCCTCCTCAACGAGAAGATGGGCCTGTCGGAGCCCGAGGCGTTCCGCTGGATCCAGAAGGCGTCGATGGATCGGCGCCTCACGATGCAGGATGTCGCCAAGGCGATCATCGAACAGCTCGCCCCCAAGAAGGTCTGACGCTCCCGCGGAGGCATGCCTTCGCGACGACGGCCGCGGTGTCCTCGGATGCCGCGGCCGTCAGCGTGCGGGGGCGTCCTTGATCATGTTGGTGATGCGCACGGTCGACAGGCGCCGTCCGGCATCGTCGGACACGACGATCTCGTGCACCGTCATGCTGCGCCCGAGGTGCAGGGGCGTGCAGACGCCCGTGACGCGTCCCGAGGTCGCCGAGCGCGTGTGCGTGGCGTTGATGTCGACGCCGACGGCGAGACGACCGGCGCCGGCATGAAGGTTGGCGTGCATCGACCCGAGCGACTCGCCGAGCACGACGTACGCGCCGCCGTGCATGAGCCCGACCGGCTGCGTGTTGCCCTCGACGGGCATGGTCGCGACCGCGCGTTCGGGGGTGAACTCCACCCACTCGAACCCCATCTTCTGGGCCAGCGATCCGATGCCGCGCGACCGGGCCCATTCGAGGGCGGAGGGATGAGCGGCGGCGTCGTACATGGGGCTCCTTCGGGCCGGGGTGACACGGCGGGACGAACCCGCATCGGCACTGTCGGACGCGCTGACTAAGCTGTCGGGGTGCCGGACTCCGCAAAGCCTACCCTCATGGTCGTCGACGGCCACTCGCTCGCCTACCGGGCCTTCTTCGCCCTTCCCGTCGAGAATTTCACGACGAAGGACCACCAGCACACGAACGCCATCTACGGCTTCCTGGCGATGCTCATCAACCTCATCAAGGCCGAGCGCCCGAGCCACCTGGCGGTCGCCTTCGACACCTCCCGCACGTCGTTCCGCACGCGGGAGTACGCCGAATACAAGGCGAACCGCAGCGAGACGCCCGCGGAGTTCAAGGGTCAGATCCCGCTCCTGCAGGAGTGCCTCGCGGCCATGAACATCCCCGTCCTCCAGCAGGAGGACATCGAGGCCGACGACATCCTCGCGACGCTCGCCACGCAGGGCGCGGCCGACGGCTTCGACGTGCTCGTCGTCTCCGGCGACCGCGACACGATCCAGCTCGTCACCGACGACGTCACCCTGCTGTACCCGAACGTGCAGGGGGTCTCGCAGCTGAAGCGCTACGACCCGGCCGCGGTGATCGAGAAGTACGGGCTCCCGCCCGAGCAGTACCCCGACATCGCCGCGCTCGTGGGCGAGACGAGCGACAACCTGCCGGGCGTGCCGAAGGTCGGCGAGAAGACGGCGGTGAAGTGGCTCACCCAGTTCGGTTCGCTCGATGAGCTCCTGACCCGGGCGGACGAGATCAAGGGCGTCGTCGGCGGCAATCTGCGCGAGCACCTGGACGCCGTCCGCCGCAACCGCGCCCTGAACCGCCTGCTCACCGACGTCGAGCTGCCGGTGACCCCCGCCGACCTCGAGGCGCGCGCGATCGACGCGCAGGCCGTGCGCGACATCTTCGCTCGGCTCGAGTTCCGCACGCTCCTCAGCCGCGTCTTCGAAGCAGTCGGGGCCGAACAGCCCGGCGGATCGGAGCCTTCGGCCGACGCGCCGGCCGCGCCCGCCCCTCGAGAGGTCTCGGACGCCGAGTTCGCCGACTGGATCGACGCCGCGACCGCGAACCATCCCGATGGGATCGCGCTCACCTTCTCCACGGCCCTCGACCGCGCGGGACTCGCGACGGCGACGGAAGCCGTCGAGATCGCCTGGGCGGGCGGGGCCGGCGCGTCGCCGGCGTTCGAGGGCTGGCTCGCCTCGGCATCCCCGAAGCTCATGCACGACGCGAAGGCGCAGGTGAAGGCGATCCGTCGGTCCGGGGCGCGCGTCGACGGTGTCGTCTACGACACCCTCCTCGCGGGCTGGCTGCTGCGTCCGAGTTTCCCCGACAAGTCCCTCGCCGATCTCGTCGAGCGATACCTCGGCGAGAGCCTTCCCGTCGCCGATCCGAACCAGCTCGTCCCGGAGACCGACGGAGCCACACCGGGACAGCAGGCGTGGTACATCCTCCGCGTCGCGGACGCGCTGCGCGAGAAGTCCCCGGAGCCGGTGCGCCGCGTGCTCGCCGACATCGAGATGCCGACGCTGTCTGCGCTGGCCGACATGGAGCTCGCGGGAGTCAGCGTGTCGCACGACAGGCTGTCCGGCTTCTCCGCCGAGCTCGGTGCCCGGGCCGAGGCGCTCGCCGCCGAGGCGTACGGCATCATCGGCCGCGAGTTCAACCTGGGTTCGCCGAAGCAGCTGCAGGAGGTGCTGTTCGACGAGCTCGCGCTTCCGAAGACCCGCAAGACCAAGACCGGATACTCGACGGATGCCGCGGTCCTGGCGGATCTGCAGGAGAGCAACCCCCACCCGTTCCTCGACCTGCTGCTGCAGCACCGCGAGGCGACGAAGATGCGGCAGATCATCGAGTCGCTCGACGTCGCGATCGCCCCGGACGGTCGCATCCACACGACCTACGTGCAGACGGGGAGCCAGACCGGCCGGCTCTCGAGCACGGAGCCGAACCTGCAGAACATCCCGGTGCGCACCGACGAATCCCGTCGCATCCGCGAGGCCTTTCAGGTTGGGGAGGGATACGAGGCGCTCCTCACGGCCGACTACTCGCAGATCGAGATGCGCATCATGGCGCACCTCTCCGAGGATCCGGGGCTCATCGAGGCGTTCAACTCCGGCGAGGACCTCCATCGCTTCGTCGGAGCGCGCGTGTTCGGCGTGTCACCCGACGATGTCACTCCCGCCATGCGTACCAAGGTCAAGGCGATGTCCTACGGGCTCGTGTACGGCCTCTCGGCCTTCGGCCTGTCGAAGCAGCTGCGCATCGAGCAGTCCGAGGCGAAGGAGCTCATGACCGAGTACTTCGCGCGCTTCGGGGCGGTACGCGACTACCTGCGCGGCTCCGTCGCTCAGGCTCGGATCGACGGGTACACCGAGACGATCTTCGGCCGGCGTCGTCCGTTCCCCGATCTCGGCAGTCCGAACCGGGTGCTACGCGAGAACGCCGAGCGTGCCGCACTCAACGCCCCGATCCAGGGCAGCGCCGCCGACATCATGAAGATCGCGCTGTTCCACATCCACGACGCGCTGCGAGAAGAGGGTCTGCGCTCGCGCATCCTGATGCAGATCCACGACGAGCTCGTCGTCGAGGTCGCGCCGGGGGAGTGGGACGCCGCGGCGCGCATCGTGCGCGAGAGGATGGGCGACGCGGCGCACCTGTCGGTGCCGCTGGACGTACAGATCGGCCGCGGAGCGAACTGGAACGAGGCGGCTCACTGAGCCCACCGACTCCCACTCGGGCGGGCGGGCCTGGCTAGGCTCGTCGCATGACCGCATCTGAACGGACCTCCACGCCGATCGACACGATCGCGGAGGCGTGGGTCGACACGCTCGCCGACCTCTCGCCGATCCTCGCGACCTACATCGGACGATTCGAGCACAACGGGCGATTCGACGACTTCTCGCCCGAGGGTGCGGAGAAATACGCCGCGGCGGCGCGCGCCACGCTCACGGCGCTCGAGGCGGCCGACGCCGTCGACGAGATCGACCGGGTCACGAAGGACGACCTCGGCGGGGAGCTGCGTCTGTCCCTCGAGCTCCACGAGCACCGCGCACACCTGCGGGACCTCAACGTCATCGCCTCTCCCGCGCAGGAGATCCGCTCCGCGTTCGACCTGATGCCCACCGACACGGTCGAGGACTGGGAGGTGATCTCCGCGCGGCTGGCCGCCCTCCCCGACGCGATCAGCGGCTACATCGCGTCACTCCGTGAGGGTGCCCGGAACGGCGTCGTGCCCGCGCGGCGTCAGGTCACGGAGGTCGCGGCTCAGATCGCACGGTACACGGCCGACACCGGGTTCTTCGCGGAGTTCGTCGGGAGCGCATCGCCCGCCGAGGGGCAGCTGCCGGCATCGCTCGCCCGCGCGCTGGCCGATCGCAGCGGCGCGGCGCGGGTCGCCTACGACGGGCTGGCCCACTTCCTCCACACCGAACTGGCGGCGGATGCCGGGGAGCAGGACGCCGTCGGGCGCGACCTGTACGCCCTCCACTCCCGCCGCTTCCTCGGCGCGAGCATCGACCTGGATGAGACCTATGAGTGGGGGATCGAGGAGCTCGCCCGCATGGTCGCCGAGCAGGAGGAGGTCGCCCAGGAGATCCTTCCGGGCGCGTCCGTCGAGGAGGCGGTCGCCTTCCTGGAGGCGGACCCGTCCCGGAAGCTGCACGGCACCGAAGCGCTGCAGCGGTGGATGCAGGAGACGAGCGACAGGGCCGTCGCGGAACTCGGCGCGACGCATTTCGACATCCCCGAGCCGATCCGCCGGCTCGAGTGCATGATCGCCCCCACGAAGGAGGGCGGGATCTACTACACGGGACCGACAGACGACTTCTCCCGCCCCGGACGCATGTGGTGGTCGGTGCCGGAGGGCGTGGAGAGCTTCGACACATGGCGCGAGCTGACCACGGTCTATCACGAGGGCGTTCCCGGCCACCACCTGCAGATCGCGCAGGCGGTCTACAACCGCGCGGAGCTGAACTCGTGGCGCCGCCTGCTCGCGGGGACGTCGGGCCACGCGGAGGGATGGGCGCTGTACGCGGAGCGCCTCATGCAGGAGCTCGGCTACCTGGACGATCCGGCCGACCGCCTGGGAATGCTCGACGGTCAGCGGATGCGCGCCGCCCGCGTCGTGCTCGACATCGGGGTGCACCTCGGCAAGACGCGCCCCGACGGCCAAGGGGTGTGGGATGCCGACTACGCCCTGGCGTTCATGCGGCGCAACGTCAACATGCCCGACGAGTTCGTGCGGTTCGAGGTGAACCGTTATCTCGGCTGGCCCGGTCAGGCGCCCTCCTACAAGGTGGGGCAGCGCATCTGGGAGCAGGTGCGCGAGCAGTATCGCGCGGACCGCGGCGACGCCTTCGACATCAAGGAGTTCCACACGCGGGCGCTGGATGTAGGCGGGGTCGGGCTCGACACGCTGGCGACCGCCCTGCGGCGCGGCTAGGCCGGCACGGCCACGGCCACGCTGATGCCGCCGCGGGAATGATCTCGCCGCGGCATCCGTTCTATGCTTGTGAATGGAAAGGCGGATCATGAACGCACCCGTACAGCTGGGCCTGGACACTTTCGGAGACGTGACGCGCGGCGAGGACGGCGAACTGCTCTCGCACGCTCAGACGATTCGAAACGTCGTCGAGCAGGCGGAGCTCGCAGATCAGGTCGGCCTGTCGTTCTTCGGGGTGGGGGAGCATCATCGCCCGGACTTCGCGGTGTCCAGCCCGGAGATCGTGCTCGCGGCCGCCGCCGCACGCACGAGCCGGATCCACCTCGGCACGGCCGTGACGGTGCTCTCCAGCGACGACCCGGTGCGGCTCTTCGAGCGGTTCGCGACGCTGGATGCGATCTCGAACGGGCGCGCGGAGGTCATCCTCGGTCGGGGATCGTTCATCGAGTCCTTCCCGCTGTTCGGTTACGAGCTCTCCGACTACGAGACGCTCTTCGAGGAGAAGCTCGACCTCTTCACGAAGCTCATGGCCGAGAAGCCGGTCAGCTGGCAGGGGCGCACCCGCGCGGCGCTCGTCGACGCCGACGTGTACCCCAAGACGGAGAACGGGCTCAAGGCGTGGATCGGCGTCGGCGGTAGTCCGGAGTCCGTCGTGCGCGCCGCCCGCCACGGCCTGGGGCTCATGCTCGCGATCATCGGAGGGCCCGCGGCGCGCTTCCGTCCGTTCGTCGACCTGTACCACCGGTCGCTCGACGCGATGGGCCTGCCCGCCCTGCCCGTGGGGGTGCACTCGCCGGGCCACATCGCCGACACCGACCAGCAGGCGTGGGAGGAGGCCTTCCCGGGCTTCGAGTCGATGCACAACACGATCGGGCGCGAGCGGGGATGGCCCCCCTACAACCGCATGCGCTTCCAGCAGGACGTCGGTCCGGAGGGCGCCGTGTACGCCGGCTCGCCCGAGACCGTCGCCCGGAAGATCGCGACGACCGTGAGCCAGCTGGGGCTGACCCGCTTCGACATGAAGTTCTCGACGGGCACGCTCTCCCACGCCAAGATGATGCGCAGTATCGAGCTCTACGGCACGCAGGTCGCCCCGCGCGTGCACGAGCTGCTCGCCGGGGCGCCGGCGACGCGGGCGTAGGCACGATCCGCCCGCCCTTCGCCGCCTGTGGGGCAGGTTGTGTGCAGTGGGGCAGGTCGTAACCTGCCCCACTGCACGTGTCCTGCCCCAGTTCGCCGCGCCGGGGGTGACGACCGGGGCACGCATAGGCTGGGGGAGTGGCACACGTGCGGTACGTCGCGATCGGCGATTCATTCAGCGAGGGCGTGGGCGACGACCTTCCCGACGGCAGGCAGCGCGGCTGGGCGGACCTGGTGGCGCAGGGCTGGGCCAACGCGACGGGTTCGCGCGTCGAATACGCCAACCTCGCCATCCGGGGCAAGCTGATCTGGCCGATCGTGGCGGAGCAGCTCGAGCCCGCGCTCGCCCTGCGGCCGACGCACCTGTCGTTCAACGGCGGGGGCAACGACATGCTCCGGCCCCGTGCCGACATCGAGCACATCGCCGATGCGTTCACCCGGGTGCTGCAGCGGTGCGACGAGGAGGGCGTCACGCTCATCCTCCTCTCGGGCGCGAACCCGTCGCCGCACCTGCCGCTCGGCGGACTCATCCAGAGGCGTGGCGATGCCCTTTCGCGGGCGGTGCTGCGCCGAGCCGAGGGTCGGGACGACGTCGTCCGTGCCCTGAACTGGCCGGACGGCGAGCTGTCGACCGCGCCCTTCTGGTCTCACGACCGGCTCCATATGAACGCGCGCGGTCACCACCGCGTCGCGGCCCGGGTGCTCGACGCCCTCGGACTCGCGGCACCCGAGGACTGGTGGCAGCTGCCCTGGGATGCCGCCTCCGGCCCCCGCGGCTGGCGCTACTACCGTGAGCACGTCGGTCCGTGGCTGCGCCGGCGCCTGACGGGGACGTCTTCGGGAGACGGCCGCGAGGCCAAGTACGCCGCATGGACGCCGGTCGACCCCTCCGGCCCCGCCGCAGGGTGAGGCCGGGCGCCGCACCGGCTCAGCAGGCGGGACCGGCTGGATCCTCGAGGCACGTCCGCGCGACGAGCGCGCTGCGGACCTCTACGACCCTCACGTCGTAGGCCGTCGCGGACGAGGTAACGCTGCCCTCGACGGACCGCCACGCGCCAGACCCGAAATCCACGTGCGCCTCGTAGACGACGGTCGCCGTCGCGCGGTAGATGCCGGGTGCGGCATACGTGTGACTCGTCGCCGTCGCGGCGTAGTCGGGAAGCCCGAGAGAGGCCCACGTCGCGCCGCCGGCCCGGTGCGACGCCCCCGATCCGTCGCCGTGGTCGAACCGGTACGCCACCGGGCGGAATCGCACGGTCACGTCGTAACCCAGCAGCGGTCCCGACTGCAGCTGGGTGGATGCCGCGGCCACGAGGTTCGTCGGCATGCCGGCGACGCCGAGCCCCAGGGGCTCTCCGGTCAGCGACGGCGCCGCCGGAACGAAGGAGGCCAGGTCGGCCGCCGTGACATCGGGGAGCCCGATCACGCCGTACCCGGGACGGCAGAGCGCGCTGGCGCACGGGGGAGCGGCTGGGGCTTGACCGCCCGAACCCGGCCCGCCCGGGCCGGGTTCCCGGCCGCTCCCCGAATCGCCCGGTGTACCGGGGCTTCTCGTACTGGCCCCGACGTCGACTTGCGTTCCGTCAGTCGACGCCGAGCACGCCGTCCACGCGCTCTCCGCCCCGCATGGCGGGGTTGGGACGCTGCTCATCGTTGCGCCAAGTGTCAATAGCGACGCTGCGAACGCTGCTATGCGACGCATGAGGGATGGTTGGAGGCTTCGCTACCGCGAATGAGTAGCCCCGTGGCGCTTGAGGCCTGTTCAAACGACACTCGTAAGGGTTGATCGTCACGACGGTCGGGAGGGACCATCGAGCGCCCAGACGAGTCCGTTACATCGACGCTGCCGACCGAGAGACATATGTTCAGGACCAGCTCATCGCCGGTTTGAACGACTGGTGGAAGTGCATCAAAGGAAGTCGTTCCCTCGACCGCCCATCCATTCGCGTGCATCCGCGAGAACGTTGCCCGCGCGTTTGCATTCGCCTCACCCGTCGTCCAGGCGTACACCGCCTCGAAGGTGTTCGGATCGCTGAGGTCCACCTGGTTGAGCGCATCGACGTAGGCGCGGTAGGTCGCTTCCGCAGCCGCGAAGGCCTCGTCATCCGTCATGAACACCACGCTGGGCTCGGGGGAGGGGCCGGGCGGCGTGGGCGCGCATCCCGCCAGCAACAGGATGCCCCCCATGACCCACACCGCCCGTCGACTCCCCATGGCGACACGCTAGCGTCGCAGAGAGCATCGACACCGGTTATCCACAGCGTCCGAGGATGGTCGTAACCTCGCGGCATGACGCGATTCCACTACGACACCGCGACGTCGTTCGACGGCTTCATCGCCGACCGGGACGGCTCCCTCGCGTGGCTCTTCGCGGTAGCCGGCGGCGAGGAGCCGGATGCCGATCTCCTGCCGTCCGGGCACACCGTCATGGTCGAGGGATCGACGACCTACGAGTGGGTGCTGGCCAAGACCGACCTGCTCGCGCATCCCGAGAAGTGGCGCGAGTTCTATGGCGACGTCCCGGTCTTCGTGTTCACCTCCCGCGAGCTCCCCGTGCCGGCCGGCGCGGACGTGCGCTTCGTCCGGGGCTCCGTCGTCGAGGCGCTCCCGGCCATCCGCCGGGCGGCCGCCGGCGGTGATGTCTGGATCGTGGGCGGGGGAGATCTGGCAGGACAGTTCCTGGATGCCGGGGCCCTCGACCGCATCTCGATCTCGATCGCACCGGTGGCGCTCGGCGCGGGCGCGCCGCTGTTCCCCCGGCGACTGGAATCCGACCGTCTGAGGCTCGTCGCCGCGAGGTCGGTCGGCCAGTTCGCACGCCTGGAGTTCGATGTCGAACCACTGAACGGGGTAGTCACCGGGATCGACGTGACGGGCTCGTAGCGGCACACGGCCGCGGTGCGCCTTCGCCGCTATGGGCCGGACTCACCGACGGCGGGCATCATCTCGTCCGACCAGCGCGATGACTGGTCGGTGGACGACGAGTACTGAGCGGCGCTCGCACGCCGCGTGCATCGACTGTTGACACAATACGCGATACAATGACCCCCGTGACGCTCTCCTTCACGGTCGACTCGACGACACAGATTCCTCCGTTCGAGCAGCTTCGCTCCCAGATCGCGGATGCCGTCCGTGACGGGCGGATGACTGCAGGGGAGCGGCTGCCCACCGTCCGGCAGCTCGCGGAGAACGCCGGCGTCGCGGCGGGAACCGTCGCGCGGGCGTACCGCGAGCTGGAGGCGGCCGGCGTCGTCGAGACGCGCGGCCGCAACGGCACCTTCGTCTCGTTCGATGCGGATGCGGAGAGGCGCGAGGTTCAGCGAGCGGCCGTCGCGTATGCGGACCTGGTTCGGTCCTCGTCGATCGACCCGGAGGAGGGGCTGAGGATCGTCGCCGCGGCGCTCTCCCGACCGGACTGACATAATGGGCATTATCGGACTATCGTCGAGAGTGGCCCCGAGGGCGCAGCTCGGTCAGCGCTCCGACGCGCAGAATCGGCAACGCGTCCGTCCGGATCACCGTGAACAGAGTGTGGGTGCAGTGTCGGCAGCGCACGAGCGCGGCCTGAGCGTCCATCTCCACCGAGGCCTCCGCCAGCACGCCTTCCGCGCCGCATTCCCCGCAGGTCGCCACGAGCGCCGTCGCGTCGCCGGCCAGCAGGTCCGCGAGGATGCCGGCCACGGCGTTCCCATCGACCAGCGCGGCGTGCGCCGCCTGACGATCCGTGCGCGGGTGTCCTGCATCCATCACGCCCCTCCGAATCTCTCGGTACGCACTCGCTCCGGATCATGGCCGAGTTCCACGAGCGCTCGCGCTGTCACCTCGACGAATCCCGTCGGGCCGCAGACGTAGAACGTGGCCCCCTGATCCGGAGGCCATACGTGCTCGGCGACGGCCGCCCGGTCGAGGCGGCCGAGAGGGCCGCGCCATCCGATCGGTCCCTGGCGCGTGTACACCCAGGTCACGGAGATGCCTCGCTCCCCCATGACTTCGACGTCCTCACGATATATCGCGTCTACCGGACTCCGCGCGGAGTACAGCAGACGGAACGGCTGACCCGATTCCGCGTGCACGCGGGCGCGGGCGATCGCCCGCAGCGGGACGATCCCCGATCCCCCCGCGATGAGCTGCACCGGGCCTGGCGTCGACGGGCGCCATACGAAGTAGCCGCCGAGCGGACCGAGCACCTCGAGCTCGTCACCCGGCCGCACGTCGCGTACCAGGTAGGGCGACACCTCCCCGTCGTCCACCTCGTCCACCGCGAGCTCGATGCGCTCGCCGTCGCCCGCAGCGGCGAGCGAATAGGACCGCACCGCCTGATACCCGTCCTCGGCGGTGAGCCGCACGTCCACATGCTGACCGGGCGCACTCCCCTGCCACCCCTCGACATGCACTTCGAGCACACGTGCGGTGGGGGTGACGGCGCGCGCGCTGACGATCCGGGCTCTTCGCCAGCCGCCGCTCACCAGTAGCGTTCCTCCCGCCAGGGATCTCCGCGTAGGTGGTAGCCGTTCTGCTCCCAGAAGCCGGGGTCGTCACGTTCGCGCAGCTCGATACCCTGCACCCACTTCGCACTCTTCCAGAAGTACAGGTGAGGCACGAGGAGGCGGGCGGGCCCGCCGTGCTCCGCGGCGAGCGGCCTTCCGTCGAACTCGTACGCGATCCACGCCTTGCCGCCGAGAAGGTCCTCCAGCGGCAGGTTGGTCGTGTAGCCGCCGTACGAGTGCACCATCGCGAATGCGCGATCGGTCCGCACGTCCGCGAAGAGCGTGTCGACCGACACGCCGCGCCACGAGGTGTCGAGCTTGGACCAGCGTGTGACGCAGTGGATGTCGGTCGTCACGTCCTCGGCCGGCAGAGCGAGAAGCTCCCGCCACGACCACGCCCGCTCTTCCTTTTCCGTGCGGAGGAGGAAGGACCACTCCTCCAGGTCGGGCCTCGGGGTCGGCCCCGCGGAGAGCACCGGGAAGTCCGTCGTGAGGTATTGCCCCGGAGCAAGTCGCGGGTCGCTCTCGCGCCTCCGCGCACCGAAGCCACGTGAGAACACGGCCATGACGCCTCCGATCGCCCGCTGACGCACCTACAGTATCCGCGCCGCAGACCGCGGAACAGACTCCTTCCCTCCCTCACTACTCTGGGGGGATGCCGCGCACGAGCCACACCCCGCCGAGCGCATGATCGATGCGCTCACCGGGTTCGCGGTCATCGGCTTCGCGATCTTCGTCGGGTGGGTCATCGGCCGGATCGACCTGCTCGGCGAGCACGCACGACCCGTGCTGGCGAAGCTCATCTTCTACGTCCTCTCGCCGTTCCTGCTCTTCGTCGTGCTGGCGCAGGCCGACGTCCGGATGCTCTTCTCCGCGCTGCTGCCCGTCTCGGCGATCGCCGCGATCGCCGTCATGGTCGTCTATGCGCTCATCGCCCGGGCCCTCTGGCGCCGCTCGGTCTCGGAGACGCTCATCGGCGCCCTCTCCTCGGGCCAGGTGAACTCCAACAACATCGGCATCCCGCTCTCGCTGTACCTGCTGGGAAGCGCGGCATTCCCCGCACCGGTCATCCTGATGCAGCTGCTGGCCTTCACGCCCGTCTCGATGGCGATCCTCGAGGCGGCGACGAGCGGCGTGCGCCGAGTGCGTGCGCTTCTGCTGCGCACGGTGGGCAACCCCATCGTGATCGGCTCGGTCCTCGGCACCCTCGTCTCGGTGAGCGGCGTGCGTCTTCCCCCTCTCGTGCTCGAACCCGCCCAGCTGATCGCCGACGCGTGCGTGCCGGTGCTGCTGATCAGCTACGGCATCTCGCTTCACGGTCAGCGGGTGCTGGCACCGTCGGGGCGGCGTCGCGACATCCTGCTGGCGGCTTCGCTCAAGCTCGTCGTGATGCCGGGGGTCGCGTGGGCCGTCGCCGCGCTCGTCTTCCGCCTCTCCCCCGCCGACGTGCTCGTCGTCGTCGTCCTCGCGGCGCTGCCCACCGCGCAGAACGTCTTCAACTACTCCCAGCGCTACGGTGTCGGCGAGACGATCGCCCGCGACACGGTCTTCCTCACCACCGTCGGCTGCGTGCCCGTGCTGCTGCTCGCCCTGTACCTGCTCGGCTGACGTCGCCTCCGACACGGGCGGGGGCCGACCAGCATTGGGCGCCCGCGAGCGATAGCCTGGGGCCACTCCCAGCACATTCCCAGAAAGGCCCCTCGCATGAGCACCGACATCCCCGTCGAAAAGGCTGCCGTCAACGGCATCCGCACCGCCCTCGGCCTGGGCGGCGTCATCGCCCTCATCGTCGGCATCCTGATCCTCGTCTGGCCGGGTCGCACGGCAATGGTGGTCGCGGCCATCATCGCCGTGTACGCGATCGTCGGCGGCCTCGTCTACGCCGGACTCGGCATCTTCTCGAAGGCCATGGGCGGGTGGTCGCGCATCGGTCACATCGTGCTCGGCATCCTTTTCGTGGTCGCGGGCATCATCGCCCTCTCGAACCTCGGCGCCACCACCGCGTGGCTCGCGGTGTTCCTCGGCCTGCTCGTCGGCATCATGTGGATCGTCGAGGGCGTCGTCGCGCTCACGACCCTGAGCGGCGCGGCGTCGAAGGGCCTCACGATCTTCTTCGCCGTCCTGAGCATCATCGCGGGCATCATCCTGATCTTCGCCCCGCTGTGGGGCGCGGTCGTGCTGTGGTGGATCCTCGGCATCTCGCTCGTGGCGCTCGGCATCGTGCAGATCGTGCGCGCCTTCACCTTCAAGTCGCTCTGATCCGCTGCGGGCAGGTCCCGCCGCGAAGACGACGAACGGCCCGGGATCACACCCGGGCCGTTCGTCGTGGTGGCGTCGGGACTACTCCGCGGCGAAACCGCTGACGTCGCCGACGAGGCGGGTGTTGTCGGCGGGGATCGGATCCACGGCCGCGCGGGCGATCTCCGCGGCGAACTCCGAGACGTTGTAGAGCCTGCCGGCGGATTCGCGACGCGTCGCGATCGCGCCGGGGTTGGCGCGCTCGAGCAGCGTCGCCGTGATCGTGCCCTCGATCATGTCCCCCGAGACGACGACGAATCCGATGCCGCGCTCCTCGAGCTCGGGGATCAGCTCGCGCAGCGCGTCCTCGCCCGCCCGCTTGGACAGGGCGACGGGCTCGTACTCGGGCATCGTCGGGGTCGTGCGGATGAAGTGGGCCTGGTGGCTCGTGACGAACACGATGCGCGACCCCTCCCCCAGCAGCGGCAGCGCCGCCCGGAGCGCGCCGACCTGCGCGTCGCGGTTCAGCAGGAGTGCGTAGTCCTCGCCCATACCGGCCTCCATGCCGCCGGAGGCGTTGAGCACCAGGATGTCGAGGCCGCCGTACTCGCGCTCGACCTCGGCGAACATCGCACCGACCGAATCGGCGTCGGTCAGGTCGGCGCCGACGACGAGGGCGCGGCTGCCCGCCTGCGCCACCTCGGCGGCGAGCTTCTGCGCGCGCGGGGCCTTGTTGCGGTAGTTGATGACGACGTCGGCGCCGGCCTGGGCGAGATAGCGCACGGTGTCGGCGCCGATGCCGCGGGAGGAACCCGTCACGAGGGCGCGCTTGCCGTCGAGGGCTCCGGGGGCGAGGGGCGAGGGGGTCTCGGTCACGTGTGGGAACTCCAGGATCGAAGGGCCGCGGATCGTCGCCGCGGGCAGATCGACCCTACCAATCGACGGCCCGGGGGCCGTGGTCGCGTGCTAGGTTCGCCTCAAAGGGGAGGCGCGCCGTGGACCTATTCCAGACCGTCGAGCAGTTCGCCTGGATCGGCTGGATCGTTCTGATCCTCGTGTTCTTCACGATCGAGACCCTGACCCTCGAGCTCACATTCGCGATGCTGGGACTCGGCGGGGTGGCCGGCCTCGTCGCCGATCTGGCGGGTGCGCCGTTATGGCTGCAGGTGGTCGTGGGGGCCGCGGTCGCGGCGCTGCTCCTGCTCCTTCTGCGCCCGCCGCTCCTGCGCCGCCTCCGCCGCGGCGAGGACCCCACCCCCAGCAACGTCGACGCGCTGCTCGGGATGTCGGGCGTCGTGATCGCCACCGTGGGCCTGACCGGTGGCCAGGTGCGCCTCGCGAACGGCGACACATGGACGGCGCGCACGTCCGACATCCGCGAGATCACCCCCGGCGTCGCCGTGACCGTCACCCGCATCGACGGCGCGACCGCGCTCGTCCGTCCCACCGAGGAGACCGCGCAGTCATGACCGACATCGAGCAACTGATCCCCACCGTGATCGGATGGCTGCTGGCCCTCGCGGTCCTCATCTTCGTCCTCGTCGTCCTCGCGCGCTCGATCCGCATCATCCCGCAGGCCAGCGCCGGCATCGTCGAGCGGCTCGGCCGTTACCACAAGACGCTGACACCGGGGCTGAATCTCCTTGTGCCGTTCATCGACCGGCTCCGACCGCTCATCGACATGCGCGAGCAGGTCGTCTCGTTCCCCCCGCAGCCCGTGATCACCGAGGACAACCTCGTCGTCTCGATCGACACCGTCGTGTATTTCCAGGTCACCGACGCGCGCGCCGCGACGTACGAGATCGCGAACTACCTCGGAGCCGTCGAGCAGCTGACGACGACCACGCTTCGCAACGTCGTGGGCGGCCTCAACCTCGAGGAGGCGCTGACCAGCCGCGACGAGATCAACGGGCAGCTGCGCGTCGTCCTCGACGAGGCGACGGGCAAGTGGGGCATCCGCGTCGGTCGCGTCGAACTCAAGGCCATCGATCCGCCGGTCTCCATCCAGGACTCGATGGAGAAGCAGATGCGCGCCGAGCGCGACCGCCGTGCGGCGATCCTCACGGCCGAGGGCTCGAAGCAATCGCAGATCCTCGAGGCGGAGGGGCGCCGACAGGCCGAGATCCTCCGCGCCGAGGGAGACAAGCAGGCCGCCGTGCTCCGGGCACAGGGCGAGGCGGAGGCCATCCACTCGGTCTTCGAAGCCATCCACGCCGGCAACCCCGATGACAAGCTCCTCGCCTACCAGTACCTGCAGACCCTGCCGAAGATCAGCCAGGGCGCCGCCAACAAGCTGTGGATCATCCCGAGCGAGTTCACGGAAGCGCTGAAGGGCGTCTCCGGCGCCTTTGCGGGCAGGGTTGCGGATGCCGCCGCATCCGCCCCCGACGACGACGCACCCCCACCGCGTCTCCCGTGAGGCACCCGTGGTTCGCGCGCGCCGACACTCCGCGCGTGCTCGCTCACCGCGGACTCGTCACGCCGGCATCCGCAGCGCACGGCGTGGCCGAGAACTCCTTCGCCGCCTTCGCGGAAGCGCACGGTCACGGAGTCGACTACATCGAGTCCGATGCGCACATCACCGCCGACGGCGTGGTCGTGCTCTTCCACGACGACGATCTGAGCCGGGTGACGGGCGATCCCCGTCCCCTCGCCGCCGTCCCGCTTCGGGAGCTCGAGGACCTCATGGCCCCGCTGGGAGGCCTCGTCACGCTCGCGCAGGCGCTCGAGGCCTTCCCCGACACCCGTTTCAACATTGACATCAAGGCGGATGCCGCCGCCGAGCCCGCCGGCCGCATCGTCGCCGCAGCGTCCGAGCGGGTGCTGGTCACGAGCTTCTCCGACTCGCGCCGGAGGCGCGCCCTCGCCGCGGCGCGCGCTGCGGGCGGCCCGGGGCCCGGGCCGGCCACCTCGGCCGGCACAGCGACGATCGCACGCCTGCTCGCGGCCCTCGCCACGCGCTCGCGCGGGCTCGCGGCACGGGCGATCCGCGGCGTCGACGCCCTGCAGATCCCCGAGCGTCGGGGGCGCGTGCGCATCCTCACTCCCCGGCTGATCGAAGCCGCCCACCGCTCGGGCGTCGAGGTCCACGTGTGGACGGTCAACGATCCGGCGGACATGCGACGCCTCGCCGGCCTCGGCGTCGACGGCGTCGTGACCGACCGGGCCGACGTCGCGCTGCGCGTGCTCCACCCCGCATGACTGGGGGTTGTCTGGGAAAGCGCGTCCCGAACGCGCCGTTCGGATGATCCACACAGGTCGCTGCGTTATACCGGGTGATTGACCTCATCAGTCCCCCAGATGCCGAGGAGACCACACAATGGCAGATCGCAGCCTGCGCGGCATGCGTCTCGGCGCCCAGAGCCTACAGAGCGAAGAGGGCGTCGTGTTCATGGAGCGCACCGAGTACACCTACACCTGCAGCACCTGCGGGCACGACACCAAGCTCATGTTCGCTGCGGATGCCGAGGCGCCCGAGGCGTGGGAGTGCCGCGCGTGCGGCGCCGAAGCCGCGCTCGTCGTCGGCGACAAGACCGTGACGATCGATCACAGCGACGACAAGACGCCGCGCACGCACTGGGACATGCTGCTCGAGCGCCGCACCCGCGCCGAGCTCGAGGAGATCCTCGAGGAGCGCCTCGCCTACCTTCGCGCGCGTCGCGGCGCGGGCGAGAACCCCGACAGCATGCTGCTGGGGGCCTGACCCCACCGATCAGAAGGGCGTCGGATGCCGAGGCATCCGACGCCCTTCTGCGTGCCGGGCCTCACGCGCTCCGCGTCCGGCGTCGCGCCACGAGGCCCGTCGCGACGAGCCCCGCGATCGCCGCCCAGAACAGCGCCGTCTGCACCGCTCCCCCGATGACGACACCCGGCGTCAGCCCCGTGCGCAGCTCGACGTCCGTGAGCATGGCACCGGCGACGTCGGCCGGCAGCTCGTCGACCGTCGCCCCGTCGGGCCCGATCACCTGGCTCGTGCCCACCGTCGAGATGTTCACGACGCTGCGGCCGGTCTCGATCGCGCGCATCCGCGCGAAGGCCAGTTGCTGGAGGTTCTCGTCGGTGCCGCGGAAGTCCGCGTTGTTGGTCTGGAACATGTAGACCTGGGCCCCGTCGCGGGCGCCCTCCCGGATCACGTCGTCGTAGATGACGTCGAAGCAGATCGCCAGCCCGACGCCCACGCCGCCGATGTCGAAGAGGGGGACATTGGTGCCGGGTGTGTACTCGCGCTGAATGAGACCGATCAGGTCGGGGGCCAGCATCTCGAAGAACCACCGGTCCGGCACGTACTCGCCGAACGGCACGGGCTTGCGCTTGTCGTGGAACTGGACGGGGTTCTCCTCCCCCGCCTCCCAGAGCATCGAGGTGTTGAACACCTCGTCGTCCCGCGACGTCGCCGCGTTGATGACGAGGGGCGCATCGACACGCCGCGACAGGGCGTTGAGGATGCCGGCCACCTGCGCGTTCGCGGTGGGGTCGGCGTCCACGCCGCCCTCGGGCCACAGCAGAACGTCCATCCGCTCGTCCAGCAGCGGCTCCGTCGCCTCCAGCTGCGCTCGCAGGATGTCGCCTCGCGCCCGCTCGTCGAAGTACCCGGACGGGCCGTTGCCCTGAACACTCCCCACGGTCATGACGCCGGCGGGGGCCGTCTGCCACTGGGGGGTGAGCAAGAGGACCGCGATCAGCGCAACCGACGGGATGGCCGTCCTCCGGTCCCGCCATCGGGCGACCCGTGCCCACTCGATGAGCGCCGCGACCGCCGCGACCATGAGGAACGTGAGTCCGGAGACCCCGACCCACGAGGCAAGGTGCGCGAGGGGGCCCTCGGACTGGCTCATGCCCATCCGCGCCCAGGGGAAGCCCGTATAGGGCCACGACCCCATGAACACCTCGCGCGCCGTCCAGAGCGCCGCAACGAGCGCCGGCAGGGCAACCAACCGCACCCAGAGGGCGTTCGACGCTCGCGGCATCCACCGGTACGCCCACACGATCGGCACCGATCCCAGGGCCCAGAACACGGTCTCGAGCCCGGCCAGCCCGAACCAGGGCAGCGGGCCGAGATAGCGGGTGATCCAGACGATGTGCGTGAAGTAGAAGGCGGCGCCGAAGACTGCCCCCACGAGCAGTCCCGACCACGCCGTGCGGCCGACCAGTGCGACCAGCGCGAGCCCGATCCCTACGAAGGCGAGAGGCCACGCGCCCACCGACGGGAAGGCGAGATCGAGCACCGGTCCGCCCGCGACGGCGGCGACCAGCGCAGCCCACAGGGGAAGGAGCGGGCGCTGCGCCCGCGGGATGCCGGTCACAGCCCCGAGTACGCGACGACGCCGCGCCGTACCCCGTCGAGCGCGGCGCGGGCCGTGCGCGCGACATCAGGTTCCGCCACCAGGGAGAGCTGATCCAGCAGGTCGATGCTCTGCCGGCACCAGCGCACGAAATCGCCCGCGGCCATGTCGGCGTCGTCCAGGACGCGATCCAGCGGCACGCCGCGCACCCATCCGCGCATCGCCCGGGCGAGCCCCGGCGCCAGAGGCTCGGAGCCGGGCAGGCGGTGATCCCGCTCGAGGTCGTCCAGCTGGGCCCAGAGCTCCTGCGTCGCCGTCAGGGCCGTGCGGAATGCGCCGCCGGGCAGCCCGCGCTCACCGGGTCCGGCGTCGTCGCGGCGCGGCTCGTAGACGATGCAGCTCGCGAGGGCGGCGAGGGACGCCGCATCCAGCTGGCGCCACAGGCCGCGCCGGAGCGACTCGGCCACGAGAAGATCGCGTTCGCCGTAGATGCGCCGCATCGTGCGACCCGCGTCGGTCAGATGCACACGGCCGTCCTCGATGCGCAGGTAGTCGAGCGCCTCGAGCACGTCGGTCACGCGGTCGAACTGGCGCGCCACCGTCCCCGTGCGGGCGGAGATCTGGGTCCGTGTGCGATCAATGGCTCGCTTGAGCTTCCAGTAGCGCTCGGCCCAGCGGGCGTGGTTCTCCCGGTCGGGGCAGCCGTGGCAGGGATGCCGCTGCATGCGCTTGCGCAGCGACGCGATCTGCGCCTGGCGTCGCTCGCGATCGCCCCGGGACGCCCCGGCATCCTGCCGATTCTTCTTCTCGAGGTCGGTCAGCTCGCGCCGGATGCCGGAGTACTCGGTGAAGTCGCCGCGGTCGCAGGCCATGGCCGCCGCGTACCCCGCGAGCGACTCCTCCTGCTCCCGCACCTGACGCGCCAGACCGACGACGGCGCGGTCGGCCTGGAACTGGGCGAACGAGGATTCCAGGAGCTCGTGAGCGCGCGACCGGCCGAACCGGTCGATAAGGTTGACCGCCATGTTGTACGTCGGCCGGAAGCTGGAGTGGAGGGGGTAGGTGCGGCGGGAAGCGAGGGCCGCCACCTGCTGCGGGTCCAGACCCTCGGTCCACTGGATGACCGCGTGCCCCTCGACGTCGATCCCGCGGCGCCCCGCTCGCCCGGTCAGCTGGGTGTACTCCCCCGACGTGATCGCGACGCGCGCCTCGCCGTTGAACTTCTCGAGCTTCTCCAGCACGACCGTGCGGGCCGGCATGTTGATGCCCAGCGCGAGGGTCTCCGTCGCGAACACCGCCTTGACGAGCTTGCGCTGGAAGAGCTCCTCGACCACCTCCTTGAACGCCGGCAGGAGGCCCGCGTGGTGCGCCGCGACGCCCCGTTCGAGATTCTCGCGCCACTCCCAGAACCCCAGCACGGCCAGGTCCTCTTCCGGCAGCGTGCGTGTGCGTTCCTCGACCACCTCGCGGATCTCACGACGCTCGTCGGCGTCGGTCAGGCGCAGGCCGGAACGCCGCACCTGCTGCACCGCCTGGTCGCACCCGGCACGGCTGAAGATGAAGAAGATCGCCGGCAGGAGGTTGCTGCGTCCGAGCAGATGCACGACCTCCGGCCGGTCGAGCCGCTCGACGCGCTGAGGCTGCCCCGCGCGCACCGGTCGTCTGCCGCCCCGCGACGGGCGATGCCCGCCGCGGCCCCTTGAGGAGCGGTACGCATCGGCCTGCCGTCCACCCTGAGCAGCGCCCCCGCGGATGCGCATGAGCTCCTGATTCACCTGCGCCGTCGCCACCCCCGCGCGGTCGTCGAAGAGAGGCAGCAGGTCGCCGCGCACCAGGACGTGCTGCTCGAGCGGCACGGGGCGCGTCTCGGACACGATGACCTCGGTGTCGCCGCGCACCGTGCCGAGCCAGTCGCCGAACTCCTCGGCGTTGGAGACGGTGGCCGACAGCGAGACGAGGCGCACATCCTGCGCGAGGTGGATGATGACCTCCTCCCATACGGCGCCCCGGAAGCGGTCGGCCAGGTAGTGGACCTCGTCCATGACGACGTACTGCAGGTCGCGCAGCGCCGGCGAGTCGGCGTAGAGCATGTTCCGCAGCACCTCGGTGGTCATGACCACGACGCGCGCGGAGGAGTTGATGTTCACGTCGCCGGTGAGCAGACCCACGGCATCCGCGCCATAGACATGCTGGAGCTCCCGGAACTTCTGGTTGGACAGCGCCTTCATGGGGGTGGTGTAGAAGGCCTTGCCGCGCTCCGAGCGCATCGCGAGATGGATCGCGAACTCCCCCACGATCGTCTTCCCCGCGCCGGTCGGGGCGGCGACGAGCACGCTGCGACCCTCCTCGAGCGCCTGACAGCCCGCGATCTGGAAGTCGTCGAGATCGAACCGCTGCTGCTCGGCGAAGGACGCCGAGACGGGATGCCGTCGCGCGTCGCGCGCCGCCGCATAGCGCTCGGCGGGGGTCGCTGTCACGCCGACTGTCCCGATGCGAACAGCGCCTCTTCGCGCTTGGTCCGGCGTCGGTCGAAGAGCATCGACAACGCCGCAGCGGCGATGTACAGGACGATCATGATGCCCATCAGCAGCAGCATCGAGGTCACGTCGGCCGCGGGGGTCGCAAGGGCCGAGAACACCGCGGCCACGAGAACCGCCACGCGCCACCCCTTCAGGATCGCGCGCCCGCTCATGATGCCCGCGAGGTTCATTGCCACGAGGAAGACCGGCAGGACGAAGGCGCATCCGAGCACGATGAAGAACTTGAACACGAAGTCGTAGTAGGTGTCGTAGGCGAACAGCAGGGCGGCGCCGCCAGGCACGAACGTGGCCATGAGCTCGATGACGTGCGGGATGATGAAGAAGCCCACGGCGCACCCCGCGAAGAAGAGCGGGATGGCGGCTCCCATGAAGGCCCACGTGTAGCGGATCTCCTTTCGGGTCAGCCCCGGCATCACGAAAGCCCAGAGCTGCCACAGCCACACCGGCGCGGAGATCAGGAGGCCGATCGCGAAGGCGATCCGCATGCGCAGATCGAAGCCGCTCGTGACCGTCGTGAAGTTCAGCGCGGTCAGCGTCTCACCCGTGATCTCCTGGCCACGGCGCGCCGCCACCTCGAGGATGGGTTCGTTCAGGAGCGAGATGATGCCGTCGGTGATGAAGAAGGCGACGATCATGCCGACCACCAGCCCGACCACGGCGATCATCAGCCGCCTGCGCAGCTCGACGAGGTGCTCCCCGAGCGACATCCTCTTGTCGCGGCGCGGCTGTTCGGGCGAGACCGTCACTCCCGCATCGGTCGTGGCCACGGCGCCTACGGCTTGGGTTCGCTGCCCGGCGCCGTTCGAGGCGGAGCCGGCTGCGACAGCGACGGGTCTGCGACCGGGGCCGTCCCCTCCTGCGTGGCGCGCCCATCAGCGACGTCGTCGTCCTTCATGGCCTTCATCTCGCCCCGGAAGACGCGGGCGGACTGGCCGACGCTCTTTGCCAGGGCCGGCAGCTTGGCCGCACCGAAGAGCAGAAGGATCACGGCCAGGAGAATCAGCAGGTGCCAGCCGGTGAGGTTGCCCAACATGGTGCTCTCCGTCGTTCGGCGAAAGGGTGATCCCCGTCAGTCTAACCCCGGCGTCCTCGTGCGGATCCGTCGCACACGCGTCAGCCGTACTGCGCGAGCGCGGCGCGCGCCCACTCGACCGTCGCCTGCCGAGCCTCGGCGGGGGCCACAACCTCCACCGACCCGCCTCGCCGCGTGGCCAGCCGCTTCAGCTGAGCGGGATCGGCGACCCGGAGCAGGGCGGTCGACAGGGGATCCCCCGCGGTGATCTCGGCATAGTCGAGGTACTGGCCGAGGAGCGGCGCGACGTGCGGGACGAAGCGGATGGTCGCCTCGAGTGCGCCGTCCTCACGGGCGAAGATCGTCGTCTCGGGATCGTCGCGGGCGGCGGCGGGGATGTCCGTCACGACGGCGTCCGTGACGCGATCGAGGTGGAAGGTCCGCATGTCGCGGCGGAGGTGGCACCAGCCGCGCAGGTACCACTGGTCGTCCTTGACGAGGATGCGGACGGGGTCGACGGTACGTGTCGTCGGCTCGGCATCCGGCTTGTGGTGGGTGAACGACAGCGCGACCCCCTTGTCGAGAGCGTCGCGCACCGCCGCCCGGACCTCGTCCACCGGATCCGCCGCGACCACGAGCTGGCTGGGAGCGGCGCTCGCGCCGCGGGACAGCTTGGCGATCAGAGCGGGCACCGTCTCCCCCGTCGCCACCCCCGGCGCCGACTGCGCGAGCTGCAGGCCCGCCAGGAGCGCGGCCGCCTCCCGCGCGGTCAGCCGGGGAGCGCGTTCGAAAGCCACGGTGTTGAGCAGCTGCAGCTCGTCGCGCTCGTCGAGCAGATCCCAGTCGATGTCGAAGAGCTCGTGGTGCATGCCCTCCGGCAGGCCGATCACCACGAGGCCTTCGGCGAGGCGGCGGAGCACATCGGGCTCGACGTCGAACTCCCGGGCCGCGTCGACCACCGGCACCGGTCCCTTCTCGACCAGGTACGGCACGAGGTTCATCACGAGCGCGACGCGGTCGATCGCCAGCAGGGGCGGCCGGGCGCTCACGCGGTCACCCCGTGGGCCGCGAGCGTGCGCTGCAGCCGCTCGACCACCTGGGCCCGGAGGTCGTCCGGCGAGACGACCGTCACCTCGGGACCGTACGATGCCAGCTCGTCCGCGAGCACATGGACGTCGACGAAGGGGATGCGCACGAGGTCGTCCTCCCGGCTGCCTCGTCGGCGCAGGCGCAGCGCGGCCTCGGAATCCTCCTGCACGCGCACGAGGGCGCTGTTGCGTCGTGCGACCTCGTCGAGGCCCCGACGCGCGCGTTCGCCTGCTCCCGCCGCCGCTGCGGGATCGAACCGATCACGCAGCTGCTCGACATCGCCCACGATGCGCGACAGGAGGAACGTCCGCTCCTGTGCGAGGTCGCGATCGAACCCGTAGAGATGCCAGCGCCCGTCGTAGTCGATCAGGGCGTGCGGCTCCACGGTGCGCACCCGCGGGACGTCGTCGCCGGGCTTGACGTAGGTGAAGCGCACGACGCGGTGGGCGTCGTGTGCGGCACGCAGGGCAGGGAAGGCGTGGTCCTTCGCGGAGAGGCGCGGCGCGAATCCGATGATCGGCTCGTCGACGTCGATGCCGAGGGCTCGGATCTTGCGGAGGGCGGACTGGGCCTCACCCGACATCGAGCTCTCCCCCCACACGGCCGCCGCGATCCCGAGGATCGCGACCTCGGCGGGCGTGAAGACGATGTCCTCGGGCAGGACGTACTCGGCCTTCGGGATGACGTAGCGGGCCTCGCGCAGGTCGTCCGGGTCGGCCGCATCTCCGAGCGTGTGGACCGGCATCCCGAGCTCGCGGAGTGCATCCTTGTCGCGCTCGAACATCTTCTCGAGGGCGTCTGCGCTGCGCCCCTCCGCGCGCGCCTCGCGGTACCCGGACACGCTCGAGAGGATCTGCTCCTTGGTGAGCCCGTATCGGTTCGCCATGAGGGCGACCGTCAGGCTGAGCAGACGCTCCTCCGGCGTGATCTTCTGGGGCACGCCTCAATCCTAGGCGCGGCCCCGCTCACTCGGCGGGAGCGTCGATTCCGAGGATGTCGACGACGAAGACCAGGGTCGAGCCCGCCGGGACGCTACCGCTGCCCTGGTCGCCGTAGCCGAGGTCGGGCGGGATGACGGCGAGGATCTGGGAGCCGACGGTCTGACCCTCGAGCGCCGCGCCGAACCCCTCCACGACGGCGTCGAGCTCGAACGCGACGGGTGCGCCGTTCTCCCAGGAGGAGTCGAAGACGGTCCCCTCGTCCCACAGCACGCCGGTGTAGTGCACGCGGACGGGCGCATCGCCTGTGACGACCTCGCCGTCGCCCTTCTTCAGCACCTGCACCTCCAGGTCGGCGGGCGGCTGGGCCTCGGGGACGATGATGCCGGGGCGCCCGTCGGGAGCGCGCACGACGGTGGGAAGGTTGTGCCCGGCGACAAACTGGTCGGCGCCGTCGGCCTTGTCGAGATAGACCTTGCGCAGATCGACCACTGCGATGGCGCTGCCGCCCTCCCCGATGCCGAACCCGGCGGCGGCCTCGGCATTCAGCCCGTCGCCGGTGAGGACGGTGGCGACCCGCCCGCCCTCACGGGCGCACGCGAGAGCGTCCTCGAAGCCGGGGAACGACTGCGTCCACTGCGAGAGGGTGAGCACGCTCGTGAGCGATCCGTCGTACGGGGTCGTGGCGATCTGCTCGCCCGTCGCGCCGTTGTACAGCGCGACGTCGATCACCATCGCCTGGTCGAGGCCGCGGACCGCGGTCCCGTCGCCCTCGACGATGTCGGTCCACTCCGACTCGCTTGCCGTGATGGGGGTGTACGCCTCGACGTCCGGGACGTCGTCGGTGTCGCCCTCCACGGTGACGAGGTCGATCGCCTCCTGCGACGCGCTGAGCGTCCGCTCGCATCCGTCGTCGTTCACCGTGGGCGAGGAGCATCCGACCAGCGCGAGACCGAGGATGCCGGCGACGGTCACAGGGGCGAGGAATTTACGCACGCGCTTCAGTCTATGCGAGCCGGGCTCGCCGAACCGGCGCCCTCGTCGTCCGCGTCGCCGGCGGCGCCGCCCAGACGCGCGGAAGCCGCCCGCTGCGCCTCCCGCACCCGCTTGCGCAGGTTCTTGTCGGTGATCTCACGATCCCCGACGGCGCCGGGCGTCCACAGCTCCACGTCCTCGTCGCCGTAGCTGCTCTTGGACGCGCGGCGCTTCTGCTCGGGAGCGACCGCGCCCGGGGCAAGGCGGCGTGCCGAGATGAGAAAGCCCGTGTGAGCCACCATGCGGTGGTCCGGACGGACGGCCAGGCCCTCGACGTGCCAGCCGCGCACCATGGTTTCGGACGCGTCGGGTTCGGTGAACAGGCCGGTCCCCCGCAGATACTCGGCGACGCGTGACAGCTGCGTCGCGGTGGCGACGTAGCAGAGCACGACCCCCCCGGGCGTGAGGGCCTCGGCGACGACGTCGATGCACTCCCAGGGCGCCAGCATGTCGAGGACGACTCGGTCGACGGAGCCCGCCGGTGTCGCACGGGGCAGCTCCTCGGCCAGGTCCCCGACCCGCACCTCCCACTGCGTCGGATGGGCGCCGAAGAACGTCGCGACGTTCGCCTCGGCGACCTCCGCGAACTCCGGCCGGCGCTCGAACGACAGCAGCCGCCCCCCTGCGCCGATCGCGCGCAGGAGCCAGAGCGAGAGCGCACCCGACCCGACGCCGGCCTCGACGACGGTCGCGCCCGGGAACACGTCCGCCTCGGCGAGGATCTGTGCGGCATCCTTCGGATAGACGATCGCCGCGCCGCGGGGCATCGACATGACGAAGTCGCGCAGCAGCGGACGCAGCGCCAGGTACTCATGGCCGCCGCTGTTGACCACGACCGACCCGTCGGGGATGCCGACGAGCTGGGCGTGCCGGAGCACACCGTGATGCGTGTGGAGCTCGCCTCCCTCACGCAGCGTGATCGTGTGGAGGCGGCCCTTCGGCCCCGTCAGCTGTACCCGGTCACCGAGGGCGAAGGGCCCGCTCGATCGGGGCGTCGTCGCGGCGCTCACCGGAGGGCCTCGGCGCGGCGGGCGCCTGCGGAGCGCTCCGAATGAAGACGCGAGATCTCCGCGACGCCCATGCGCTCGAGCGAGGCGGCGATGGCGAACGCCCCCGACCCTTCGAGCGAGACGATGTTCGGCACGCCGAGCACGGTGCATCCCGCGGCGACACCGGAGCGGACCCCGTTCGGCGAATCCTCGATGGCGACCGTGTCCGCGACATCGACGCCCAGCAGCTCGGCGGCGCGCAGGTAGGGGTCGGGGAAGGGCTTGGGGCGCTCGACGTCGTCGCCGGCGACGATGACATCGAACGCGTCGAAGTCGATGAGGTCGACGATCGATGTCGCCATGCGGCGCATCGACATCGTCACCAATGCCGTGGGGATGCCTGCGGCCTTCAGCTCGGCGAGCAGCTCGCGCGCACCCGGACGGAAGGGCACCCCCTCGCGGGCGAGCGACTCGAGCACGCGATCGGTGAGCGTGTCGATGATCTCGGGCACCGACATCCGCACCCCCGCGGCCTGGAAGATGCGCGCGGCGTCCTCGAGGCCGAGCCCAACGAGCTGAAGCGCCTGCTCGTGGCTCCACGTTCCCCCGAAGCTCTCGACGAGCGGTGTCTCCGCGGCGATCCAGTGCGGTTCGGTGTCGACGAGGGTTCCGTCCATGTCCCACAGGACGGCGCGAGGAAGAGGGTGATTCACCCGGCCATGCTACCCGCGGGCCGGGTCGCCACCCGCGGCAGGGGCCGCACCGCTGCCGCGCACCCCCGCCTCCAGGGACCGCGTGCACCTATCCTTGAGGGAACCGGATCGGCCCGCACCCCCGAGCGTCGATCGGCGAGACGGGAGGCACGGTGGACGGACTCGGACGCAGAGTGCTCGTGGCGGCCTTCGACGGCTGGAACGACGCGGGCGAGGCGGCCTCCGCTGCCATCGAGGCGCTGCGATCGCGTCGTGAGACGGAGACCGTGCACTCCGTGGACCCCGAGCTGTACTTCGACTACCAGTACACGCGGCCCCACATCACGATGGATGCCGAGGGCCGGCGCATCCTCAAGTGGCCCGAGACGCTCGTCACCCGCCCCGCGCGACGCACGCGCGGCACGCAGCTGTGGCTCCTCTCCGGCGTCGAGCCCGCGCGCGCCTGGCAGGCCTTCGCCGCCGAGCTCGTCGACGTCGCGCTGCGCGAGGACATCACGGGGTTCGTCGCGCTCGGGTCGATGATGTCCGATGTGCCGCACACGCGCCCCATCTCGGTGTTCGGTGGCAGCGACAACGAGAGGATGCGCACCGAGCTCGGTCTCGAACGCAGCACCTACGAGGGGCCCGTCGGCATCCTCTCGGTCATCGCCCAGGCAGCCGAGGCCGCCGGCATCCCCACGGTTTCGCTGTGGGCGAGCGTGCCCCACTACGTGGCCGGTCACACCCCCTCTCCCAAGGCGACGCTCGCCCTGCTCGACCGTCTCGAGGACGTCACGGGCACGAAGATCGACCGGGGCGACCTTCCCACCCAGGCCGCCGCATGGGAGGCGTCGATCGATGCGGCCGCCGCGGACGACGAGGAGATGACGGAGTACATCCGCCAGCTCGAGCAGACGCGCGACACGTGGGATTCCCCCGAGGCATCGGGCGATGCCATCGCGCAGGAGTTCGAGCGCTATCTCCGGCGCCGGGGCGACGGTCCCGGCAAGCCCGGGCGCGGCGACGAACCCCGCCGCTGACGCCCGCGCGGCGCACCCGATCGTGCGTCCCGCGCGGGGCGTCGCCGGCTCAGTAGGGCTGCAGAACCCCCACCGAGAGCAGCACGATCAGCACGACGCCGAGGGCGACGCGGTAGATCACGAAGGGCAGGAAGCTGCCGCGCTTGAGGTAGCGCATCAGGAACGCGATGACCGCGAGACCGACGCCGAAGGCGACCACCGTGGCGCCGAACGTGTCGAGAAGCGTGTAGGGGCCACCCGGCTCCTGGAAGGCCTGCAGCAGCTCGTACAGGCCCGAGCCGAACACGGCGGGAACGGCCAGCAGGAAGGCGTATTCGGCCGCTGCGGGCCGCGTATAGCCGAGGGCGAGCCCGAGTGTCGTCGTCGCCCCGGAGCGGGAGACGCCGGGGATCAGGGCGAGAGCCTGCGCGAAGCCCAGCGCGAGCCCGTGCGGGTAGGTCAGATCCTTCAGTTCGCGCTGTCGGCGTCCCCACCGGTCGGCTGCGCCGAGGAGGAGCCCGAACCCTATGAGCACGATCGCCACGAGCCAGAGGTTGCGGAAGGTCCCGCGGATGACGTCCTGGAAGAGGAACCCCAGCGCGCCGATGGGGATCGTTCCGAGGATGATGAGCCAACCCATCCGCGCATCCGGGTCGTTGCGCGGGACGCGGCCCGTCAGCGACTGCGCCCACCGCGAGATGATGCGCACGATCGTGCCCCAGAAGTAGACCAGGACGGCGGCCTCCGTGCCGATCTGCGTGATCGCGGTGAAGGTCGCGCCCGGGTCCTCGGCCGAAGGGAGGAACTCGCCGACGATGCGCAGGTGGGCGCTCGAGGAGATCGGCAGGAACTCCGTCAGCCCCTGGATGATGCCGAGGACGAGGGCTTCGATGAACTGCATGGGCGCCTTCCGGTGAGGTCGCGTCGGTGCGGGATGAGAGGGGTGCCGCGACGCGGCATCCGAGGATCAGCAGACCCTGAGCAGGTCGGTCAGCACGCGCTGTCCGAACTCGAGGGCATCGACGGGGACGCGCTCGTCCACCCCGTGGAACATACCGGTGAAGTCGAGGTCGGGGGGAAGGCGCAGCGGCGCGAAGCCGTATCCGGAGATGCCGAGGGTGGCGAGAGCCTTGTTGTCGGTGCCGCCGCCCATCAGGTACGGCAGGACCGGGACCCCGGGATCGTGGCGCTCCAGCATCTCGACCATCGTGTCGACGAGGTCGCCCTCGAACGGGACCTCGAGCCCGATGTCGCTGTGCACGGTCTCGATCTCGATGTCGTCGCCGACGATCCGCTGGATCTCGGCGAGGGCCGCCGCCTCGGTGCCCGGAAGCACGCGCACGTCGATGAGTGCCTCGGCTCGATCGGGGATGACGTTGTGCTTGTAGCCCGCCGCGAGGCCGGTGGGGTTCGTGGTGGTGCGCAGCGTCGAGCGCAGAAAGCCCGACGCGCGCCCCGTCCTCGCCGCAAGGGCGTCGGGCCCGAGGGCGGCATCTCCGACGATTCCGCCCAGTCCCGCCAGGAGCGCCGTCGTGGTGGCGGTCAGACGCACCGGCCACTCCGTGCGCCCGAGGGCGGCGACGGCCTCGGCGAGGCGGATGACGGCGTTGTCCTCGTGCACGGCCGACCCGTGTGCGGCGCGGCCCCGCGCGACGAGCCGTATCCACACGAGGGCCTTCTCCCCCACCTGCAGCAGATACGCCCGGCGACCCGCCACATCGATCGAGTATCCGCCGACCTCGCTGATCGCCTCCGTCGCGCCGGCGAACCAGTCGGGTCGCTCCTTCACGACCAGGTGAGAGCCCTCGATGCCGCCGTTCTCCTCGTCGGCGAAGAACGCCACGATGACATCCCGCGCCGGCTGTTCGCCGGAGCGCACCAGATCGGCGACGGAGGTGAGGATCATGGCATCCATGTCCTTCATGTCCACGGCGCCACGGCCCCACAGCATCCCGTCGCGGACGACGCCCGCGAACGGATCGACGCTCCAGCCCTCCGGCGGTGCGGGGACCACGTCGAGGTGCCCGTGGAGCACGAGGGCGGGCCTGCGGCGATCGCGGCCGGGCAGCACGGCGCGCACGTTCGTGCGGCGCGGCACCGGCTCGAAGTAGTCCACCTCGAGGCCGAGCGCTTCGAGGTACGCGCCGGCGTACTCGGCCGCCTCGCGCTCTCCGCGCGCCGTGCCCCCGCCCCAGTTCTGCGTGTCGAATCGGATCAGGTCGCGGGCGATGCTCGCCACTTCCGGCAGAGGCGCGTCGCCCACTGCCGAGATGAGGGCAGCAGGGTTCCGCGACATGCCGACCAGGCTACCCGCGTCGGGATCGCGGCCGGAAACGTGATAGTGTCGACCCTCGGTTGCGAAAGCAACTCACCCACGCGCGGGTGGCGGAATAGGTAGACGCGCTAGCTTGAGGTGCTAGTGCCCGTATAGGGCGTGGGGGTTCAAGTCCCCCCTCGCGCACAGAGAGAGAAACCCCGGCTCAGTCGGGGTTTCTCTCGTTTCGGGGATCAGGCCGCGGATACGCCGAAGAGCAGCCCGAGCGCATACGTCACGGCGGCCGCCCCGAAGCCGATCGCCAGCTGACGCAGCGCGCGTCGAAGCGGCGGCGCCCCCGAGAGCAGGCCCACGAGCGCGCCCGTCGCCAGCAGCGCGGCCCCCACCAGCACGAGCGCGAGCAGGACTGCTGCGAGCCCGGACAGCCCGAACAGCCAAGGCACCACGGGAATGATCGCGCCGGAGGCGAAGAACAGGAAGCTGGATGCCGCGGCCCCCCACGCACCCCCGACGATCTCGTGCTGTTCGGCGCTGCCGGGGCCTGCGCGATCCCGGTCTCCGGGTGCCGCCGCGCGAGCGGCCTCCAGGACGGTGCGCGCGCGTTCGATCGCCGCCGCGCTCGTCAGTCCGCGGGTGCGGTACACGAGCGCGAGCTCGTTCGCGTCCAGGTCCAGATCGGGCAGCACGTCGTCGGCGTACGCGCTGGGCTCGGTGGACGTCAACAGCTCGCGCTGCGACTTGACCGAGACGAATTCGCCCGCCCCCATCGAGAGTGCGCCCGCCAGCAGCCCCGCGACACCGCTGAAGAGCACGAACTGCGGGGCGACGCCCGTCGCCCCGATGCCCATCACGAGGGCGAGGTTCGAGACCAGACCGTCGTTCGCACCGAAGACCGCCGCGCGGAACGTGCCTGACAGGCGCCGCCGGCCCCGCGCCGCGAGACCGCGCACGACCTCATGGTGGATCTTCTCGTCCGCGCGCATGGCCGGGGTGGCGAACCGCTCCGCGTCGTACGGCGACCGCCCCTCCGCGTTCTGCGCGAGGGCGAGCACGAAGATCGTGCCGAAGCGACGCGCCATCCAGGCCAGCGCCCGCGTCCGCATGCCGGGGCCGGGCAGCTTGGCGGGTTCGCCGCCGAGCAGCGAGAGCCAGTGCGCCTCGTGACGGCGCTCCGCCTCGACGAGGGCCAGGAGAATCTCACGCTCCTCCCCGCTTTTGCGGGTCGCGAGCTCGCGGTATACGCGCGCCTCGGCGCGTTCATCGACGAGGTAGCGCGCCCACCGGCGGCGGTCGGCGGCGGTGGGGGTCTCGCTGACGGGCGCGATCATGCGGCCTCCAGATCGGCGGCGGGTGGTGGGGGGATCACTCCACCGTACGGTCGCGCCCGCCCGCGCGCCCGGCAGAGTCACGGATTGACAGCATTTCGGGGATCCGAACGGCGCCGTACCCCGCTCAGGAGCGGACGCGTTTGCGCAGCACCTCGATGCGCGCCTGCAGCTGCGCGACGGTCGCGTGCGACACGGCCGGACCCCCGCACGTCCGGCGCAGCTCGGCATGGACCATGCCGTGCGGCTCGCCGCTCTGGCGCGCGTAGAGACCCACGAGGCTGTTCAGCAGCTGCCGCTGCTCCTTCAGGCTGCGGTGAAGCGCCTGCGGCGGCAGGTGATCGGCCGGCTCCGCCTCTCCCCCGGGCCCTGTCGCCTCACGCTCCTTGCGGTGCCGCGACTGACGCGATTGCCGCTGCAGCAGCAGCTCGTGGACGTGCTCGGGCTCGAGCAGCCCCGGAATCCCGAGGAACTCCTCCTCCTCCGGCGTGCCGGGAACAGCCAGCTGGCCGAATTCCTTGCCGTCGTAGAGCACGCGGTCGAAGTGCGCGAGCGAGCCGAGCGCCTGGTAGGTGAACTCCTGCGTGAGGGCGTCGGAGGCCTTCTCCTCCCGCTCCGCGGCATCCATGAGGTCGTCGTCGAGCGCCCACTCGTCCTCGCCGTCCGCGTCGCGGTCGAGAGCATGATCCCGCTCGCGTTCCAGTTCGTTCGCGAGGGCGAGAAGGGGAGGCACGTTGGGGAGGAAGATACTGGCCGTCTCGCCGCGCCGCCGGGCCCGTACGAAGCGCCCGATGGCCTGCGCGAAGAAGAGGGGCGTCGAGGCGCTCGTCGCGTAGACGCCTACGGCCAGGCGAGGAACATCGACGCCCTCCGAGACCATGCGCACGGCCACGAGCCACCTCGAGGTCGAGGCCGAGAACGTCTCGATGCGCAGCGACGCCTCCGCCTCGTCCGAGAGCACCACCGTGGGCGGCTCGCCCGAGATGTCGGCGAGGATCGCGGCGTACGCGCGGGCGGCGGTCTGGTCGGTGGCGATGATGAGGCCGCCCGCGTCCGGGATCTGCTCCCGCACTTCGGTGAGCCTGCGATCCGCGGAGCGCAGGACGGCGGGGATCCAGTCGCCCTGCGGATCCAGCGCCGTGCGCCACGCCTGCGCGTTGACGTCCTTCGTGTTGTCCTGACCGAGATGCGCCTCCATCTCGTCGCCGGTGCGCGTTCGCCACCGCATCTTCCCGGCGTAGACGAGGAACATGACCGGGCGGACGACGCCGTCTTCGAGCGCGCGGCGATACCCGTAGGCGTAGTCGGTGCGGGAGATGCGGATGCCTTTGTCGTCCGGGTGGTACTCGACGAAGGGGATCGGGGCCGTGTCGCTGCGGAAGGGCGTTCCCGACAGGAGCAGCCGACGGGTCGCCCGCCCGTAGGCCTCCCGGAGGGCATCGCCCCAGCTGAGCGCATCCCCGCCGTGATGCACTTCGTCCAGGATGACGAGCGTGCGCGCGTCCTCGGTGAGCTGCTGGTGCACGGATGCCTTGACCGCCACCTGCGCGTACGTGACCGCGACGCCGTGGTAGTGCCGGGCGGGGACGCTGTGGCGATTGCTGAAGGCGGGATCGAGGCGCAGCGAGACGCGGGCCGCGGCATCCGCCCACTGGGTCTTGAGGTGCTCGGTCGGGGCCACCACGACGATGCGCGTCACGACCCGTCGTCGCAGCAGCTCCGTCGCCAGGCGGAGGGCGAAGGTCGTCTTCCCGGCGCCCGGGGTCGCCGCTGCGAGGAAGTCGCGCGGACCCTTGCCGGGGCCGTCCGGCCCGTCGAGGGCGAAGTACTCGTCGAGGGCCTCGGCCTGCCACGCGCGCAGGCGCTGCGCCGTCCCCCACGGGGCCCGCTGCGGGTAGGAGGGCGACAGGTGCTCCGCGGCGAAGCTGCCCACGTGGGCCGCGGTCGCCTGCTCCGTCATCCGTCTCCAGTCTCTTCGAACGCCGCGTGATCGGGCGCCCCGTTCCTTTGCCGCCGGGCACGGGCACCGGCACGGATGACCACGATAGACGACCCCGCGGACGTCGGGCCGCCCGTGGCACCCCGTGCCACCTGGTCGGAACCGGAGTGCCGGGGTAGTGTCGGAGGGTCCGCGAACCGAGGAGAGGCCCATGTCGTCGGAGGAGACGGATCTTCCTCACCGCACGCCCTACATCGCCAACACCGGAGCCCACCCCTGGCGCCGGTTCGTCGCGATCGGCGACTCCTTCACCGAGGGGATCGGCGATCCCGAGCCGAGCCTGGAGGGCGGGCACCGCGGCTGGGCCGATCGCGTCGCGGAGGTGCTCGCCATGCAGGTCGACGACTTCGCATACGCCAATCTCGCGGTCCGGGGGCGCCTGATCGGCCGCATCGTCGAGGAGCAGGTGGAGCCGGCCCTCGCGCTGACCCCCGACCTCGTGACGTTCTGCGCCGGCGGCAACGACATCATCCGCCCCGGCGCCGACCCCGATGCGGTGGCCGCCACCTTCGAGGACGGCGTCGCGCGGCTGTCCTCCCGGGGCGCGACGGTGGTCGTGTTCACCGGCATCGACGTCGCCTGGCAGCCGGTGTTCCGCTCGATGCGGGGCAAGATCGCGATCTACAACGAGAACCTGCGCGCGATCGCCGACAGGTACGACTGCATCGTCGCCGATCAGTGGGCGCTGAAGGAGATCCAGGATCCGCGCTTCTTCGACCCCGACCGTCTGCACCTGAACTCACTCGGCCACCACGAGGTCGCGCGCATGGTGCTGCGTGCGCTGAACGTCCCGAACGACCTCGTGCCCATGCAGCCGGATCCCCTGCCGATCACGACGTGGCGCACGGCGCGGGCCGGCGACCTGGTGTGGGCGCGCACCCACCTCGTCCCCTGGGTGCTGCGTCGCTTGCGGCACCAGTCCTCCGGCGACGAGGTGACGGCGAAGCGACCGGACGCACTGCCGTACAACCGCCTGACCGCACGCGCCTCGGCCGAGCGGTAGCGGCGTCAGCCCGCGGGCGGCACGCGAAGCGCCCAGAGCGCGACGGCGCTGGCGGCCGCGACATTGAGCGAGTCCACCCCTCCGGCCATCGGGATGGTCACGATCGTGTCCGCGGCCGCGAGGGCGGACCGGCTGAGGCCGTCGCCCTCCGCCCCGAGCACGAGAGCCACGCGGTCCGGCGGGGCGGCGGCGAATTGCTCGAGCCCGACGGCCCCGTCCGACAGCGCGAGGGCGGCGATGTGCCACCCCGCGCCCTGGAGGATGCCGCGGGCGTCGTCCCACTCGGGAAGGCGCGTCCAGGGCACCTGGAAGACCGTGCCCATGCTCACCCGGACGCTCCGCCGATAGAGCGGATCGGCGCAGCGCGGGGTGACCAGCACGGCGTCGGCACCGAGGCCCGCGGCGCCGCGAAAGGCAGCCCCGACGTTCGTGTGGTCGACGATGTCCTCGAGGATCAGCACGCGACGAGCAGCCGACAGCACGTCGGCGACCGGCCGGTCCGGCGGCCGGTGCATGGATGCGAGAAGACCCCGGTGCACCGCGTATCCCGTCAGCGACTCGGCGACCGCGGCATCCGTGAGGTAGATCGGCGCTTCGACGCCGGCGAGCAGCGCGCGCGCCTCCGGCAGCCACTTCTCCTGCACGAGCGTGGCGCGCGGCCGGTGACCCGCCGCCAGGGCGCGAGCGAGCACCTTGCCAGATTCGGCGATGTAGAGTCCGCCGGCGGGCTCGCTGATGCGCCGCAGCGCGACGTCGGTCAGGTCGCGGAAGTCCGCCAGGCGGGGGTCCGCGGGGTCGTCCACGCGCTCGACCCACGGTCCTCCGGCTTCCCGCACCCGTCCACGCTAGCCGACGGTCGCCACCGGCCGCCGGCGTAACATCCCGGTAAAGGAGGCCGCGTACACTTGCCGGACGCGAGGAGGACGCACCCCATGGTCTTGGTCACGCACGAGGGATCCCTGGCTACCGCCCAGGTCGGTCGAGCGATCGACGCCCTCGCGGGCCGCAGCCTCGCGATCCTCACGGGGGCGGGCGTCTCCACCGACTCCGGCATTCCGGACTACCGGGGACAGGGCGCTCCCACCCGGACTCCCATGACGGCCCAGCAGTTCCTGACCGATGCCGCCGCGCGGCGCCGGTACTGGGTCGGCAGCCATCTCGGATGGAAGGCCTTCTCGAGCGCGCAACCCAACCTGGGCCACACGGCGATCGCCCGGCTGGAGGCTTCGGGACTGTCCACCGGCGTCGTCACGCAGAACGTGGACGGTCTTCACGTGCGTGCCGGCAGCAGCCGGGTCGTCGAGCTCCACGGCACGATGCGCCGCGTCCTGTGCACGCGCTGCGGGCAGGTGTTCGACCGCCGCGACATCGCCGAGCGGGTGGAGATCGACAATCCGTGGGTCGCGGTCCCGGAGAACGTCCCGCTCGGCCCCGATGGAGACGTGCTCCCGGCGAGCACGGACGATTTCGTCATCCCCGATTGCACGGTGTGCGGCGGAATGCTCAAGCCCGACGTCGTGTTCTTCGGGGAGTTCATCCCGGCCGAGAAGTTCCGCGAGGCGGAGCAGCTCGTGCACCGCAGCGAGGCCCTCGTCGTCGCCGGGTCCTCGCTCGTGGTCAACTCCGGCATCCGCCTGGTGGAACGCGCCCGCCGACGACGCCTGCCCGTCATCATCGTCAACCGGGGATCGACGCGTGCGGATGCCAAGGCGACCGTGAAGGTGGATGCCGGGGCCAGCGAGGTGCTCGACGCGTTCGCGTCCGCGCTTCCCGCCGCGCGCTGAGCCGCCGGCGGTGCCCGTAGGATCGAGGGGATGACGACCCTCACGATCGTGCGCCACGGACAGACGGACTGGAACCTCGCACACCGCATCCAGGGGGCCACGGACATCCCCCTCAACGACACGGGTCGGGACCAGGCGCGGGCCATCGGCGACGTCCTCGCCGAGACGCTGACGGGCGTCGGGGCGCGGGTCGTCTCCAGCGATCTCGAGCGAGCGCGCGAGACCGCGGCGATCATCGGCGGGCGGATGGGCGTCGAGTCCGCGCCGGCGCGCGTGTACCCCGAGCTTCGAGAGCGCTCGTACGGCGAGGCGGAAGGAATGCTCGTGGCGGACTTCATCGAGCGCTTCGGTGCCGGCCCCCGCGACGACGTGCCAGGCGCGGAATCCCGCCCGGACCTCCGCTCCCGCGCGCTGCGGGCCGTGCGCCGGGTCGTGCGCGATGTGCGTGCGGAGACCGCGCCCGCCCCCGCCGCGGTCGTCGTCGTCTCGCACGGGGCGCTCATCCGCGAGCTCATCGGTCACGCCTCCAGCGACGCCGCTCCCCTGCCCGGCGAACGCCTGGAGAACGGCTCCGCCCACACATTCCTCGTCGAGCGCAACGGGATGAGGCTGCTTTCCTACACGGCGGTGGCGGCGTAGCCACCGCTCCTGATGCTCGGCCCCCGCAGACGTCGTTACGATCGGCGATGACGGAGGGATCGAAATGGACGACGGCAGGGAGGACTCACCCGGCGGGAAGCCCGCCCGCGATGTGACCGAGGCGCGTGAGAGCCGCCCGCGCGAGCGGAGCCGCCGCGACTTCCTGCGCGCCGGGGGTCTCACCGCGGCCGGCTTCATCGCGGGGGCGGCGGCGGGTGGCGCGGTCGGCGCCGCGATCGCGGGCTCGGTAGCCGAGGGCTCACCCGGCGCCGCCCCGGACGTGCGCGACGAACCCGGATTAGCGCACGTCGTCGTGCTCATGGGTGAGAACCGTTCGTTCGACAACATGTTCGGCTGGCTCTACACGCCCGATACCCTCCCCGCCGGCCGGAGCTTCGAGGGGCTCGCATTCGGCGACTACTCCAACCCCGCTCCGGACGGCACGCCGGTGCCCGCGCACGTCTACAGCGGCGCGACCGACACGATCATGGGTCTTCCGAACCCCGACCCCGGCGAGGAGTACCCGCACGTCAACACGCAGCTCTTCGGGATCGTCGATCCCGCGGAGAACTCGCGGCTCTGGGTCGAGGAGATGAGTCATCCCTACAACTCCCCCTCGGTGGGAGCGACACCGACGATGGACGGCTTCCTGCGCGACTACCGCATCAACTACGAGCGGCTCAACCGCGGCACCGCACCGACGGACGATCAGGCGAACCAGATCATGGGCGGTTTCTCCCCCGACATGCTCCCCGTGCTCTCCACGCTCGCTCGCGAGTTCGCGGTGTTCGATCACTGGTTCGCGGCCGTGCCGAGTCAGACCTACTGCAACCGTTCGTTCTTCCACGCGTCGACTTCGCACGGCTTCGTCACGAACAAGCACGGCGGCGGGTACGGAAAGTGGCTGGACGCCGACCCGGCGCCGACCATCTTCAACCGGCTCGAGGAGGCCGGGCAGTCGTGGCGGATCTACTTCGACGAACTCCAGCTGGTCTCCCTCACGGGCGTCATGCACGCTCCAGTGCTGGAGGAGTACTGGAAGACCGGCCGCTTCGCCTACATGACGCAGTTCTTCGAGGATGCCGCGTCCGGCGCCCTTCCCGCCTACGCGTTCATCGAGCCGCGGATGGTCTACAACCACAACGACTTCCACCCGCCGTTCGGGGCGCTCCGGGAGAGCGACGTCGACGGGGAGTACCTCGCCGACTCCGCCGTCTCCGATGTGCGGGCCGGCGAGGCCCTCGTCGCGAGCGTCTACGACGCCATCCGCACGAGCTCCGCGCCGAACGGCTCGAATGCGCTGAACACGCTGCTGCTCATCACCTTCGACGAGCACGGCGGGACGTACGATCACGTCCCGCCGCCGACGGCGACACCCCCGCACGCGGATGCGCCCGCGGGCGAGATGGGTTTCACGTTCGACCGGCTCGGTGCACGGGTCCCCGCCATCGCGGTATCGGCGTACACGCGGGCGGGCACGATCATCCAGGACGAGATGCATCATGCCGCCGTCATCCGCACCCTCTGTCGCCTGCACGGGCTGCAGCCCCTGACGCGCCGCGATGCGGCCGCGAACGATCTCTTCTCCGTCGTGAACCTGGACGCGCCCCGCGACCCCGCCACGTGGCCCCTCGTGCACCCCATGTGGGTGCAGCCGAACGCGGAGGAGGACTCCCTCGCCGACCTCGCACACGGCAAGCACCGCCTCAAGCCGCTGAGCCAACCCGGCAAGGGACTGCTCGGGCTCCTCCTCGCCCGCTACGGGCCACCGGACGCCCCGGAGCCGCAGACGTATGCGGATGCCTACGAGGTGCTCCGCACCCACGGCCTCGGTCTCTTCTTCCCCAAGACCGACGCGACCCCGGCGGCCACTCCCTCCCCGAGCACCGCTTCTCCGGCCTAGTGGCAGGTCCGGGCGGGCGGGCGTGCGCGCATGCGTCGATGATTCGCACCTCGCTCAACGTCCTGCGCACATACTGAGCATCCTGCGTCGGATGCACGGACCGCCGCGTGATAAAGTTCAGCATCATGAGCAAGCTCGACCATGTGGACCTCGCCCTCCTGAGCGCCCTCTCCGACGACCCGCGCGCCACGGTCGTGGGGCTCTCCGAACGCTTGGGGCTGTCGCGGAACACCGTCCAGGCCCGCATGGCCAAGCTCGAGCGCAGCGGGGTCTTCCTCTCCTTCGAGCGAACGATCGCCCCGCACACGCTCGGCTTCCCGCTTCAGGCCGCGATCTCGGTGCTCGTCCGCCAGACCGAGCTGCCCGGCATCGCGGCGGCACTCGCGGAGATCCCCGAGATCATCCAGGCGTACGGTCTCAGCGGTCAGGTCGATCTGCTCGTGCACGTGGCCTGTCGCGATGCCCGGCACCTGTTCGACGTCGACGCCCGCATCCTCGCGGTCCCGGGCGTGGAGCGCACCGAGACGTCGCTCGTGATGGGCGAGGTCATCCCGTACCGCGTCTCACCGCTCATGGCGACGGCGCAGACGGCATAGCCAGCGCATCCGGTGAGGGCGTTCCCGCGCGGACCAGCACGACACCGGCGACGATGAGCACGCCGCCCGCCGCCTGCACGAGGGTCGGCGCCTCGGCCAACAGGATCCACGCGAACAGGACGGCGAAGAGGACTTCCGCGAGCCCCACGAAAGCCGCAAGTCGGGCTCCGATCCGCAGCACCGCGAGCACGCTCAATGAGTACGCCACCGCCGTCGCGACCACGGCGACCCACCCGAGGGGGACGAACCACGGGACGACCATTCCACCGAGGGGCACCGACACCGGCGGCGCCGCATACGGAAGCAGGCCGGCCAGGCACAGCAGCCCGGTGATCACGGCGCCCGCCGCCATTCCCGCGGCGACCAGCGTCAGCGGTGCGATCCCCTCCCCCGCGTGCTCCGAGAGCTGATAGTAAACCGCCATCGACACGGCCGCCCCGAGCGCCAAGCCGACGCCGATCGCGTCGAACGAGGCCCCTGACAGATCGATGACGAGGATCAGACCGCACACGCTCGCGGCCGTGCCGGCCAGCACCGAGCGGCGGGGCGCGCGCCGCGTCCGCGCCCAGATCCAGGCGACGATGAGCACCGGGGCGAGGTACTGCACGAGGAGGGCCACCGCCACGGGCATCCGTTCGATCGCGGAGAGGTGAAGTACCTGGCAGCCGACCACACCCGTCGCGGCGAAGCCCAGGATGAGCGCACCGTGTCTCCGGAGAAGTCCGGGGTCCCGACGCAGGGCGATGACGAGCACCGGAAGCAGGACGAGTGCGGCCCCTGCCATGCGCCACAGCGCCGCGGCGCCGGGCGTCCATCCCGCCTCGAGGAGCGGTTTGAGGAAGGAGCCGCTCGAAGCGAAGGTCACGGCCGACGCGAGACCGAGGAGGATGCCTCGGCGCACCGACGACACGCCCCCAGCAACGCCGACGGGCACGGGGAGGGTGTGCGCCACGGCCGGCCGCCTGTCAGGAGTGAATGATGGGTACGATCGTGACAGTAGTGCCGCCTACTGTCAGGAGTCAATATGGTCTTCATCCATGACACGGAGGCCGCCCTCCGCGCGGCCTCCGATCTCGTGAACACGCATCCGGACGCGTCGTTCGAGCGCGAGGACTCGCTGACGAGCGCCGCCGACCTCGATGCCTTCCTCCAGACCCACCGGTACTCGGGAACCCTCCGCCGCGACGCCGCCGAGCTGGAGGAGCTGCGGGCGATCCGACCGCGGCTGAGGGCGCTGTGGCTCACCGATCGCACGGGGGCGGTCCCGCTCGTCAACGGCATGCTGCGGGACGGGGCTGCCCTGCCGAGACTCGTCATCCATGACGATTACGACTGGCACATCCACGCCACCACCGACGACGCACCGCTGGCCACCCGCATCCTGGTGGAGGCCGCCATGGCGTTCGTGGACATCATCCGCGCGGATGCGTACGAGCGGGTTCGCCTCTGCGACGCGGGCGACTGCGACAGCGTCTACATCGACTTCTCCCGCAACGGGTCCAAGCGCTACTGCGACTCCGGCAACTGCGGCAACCGGATGAACGTCAACGCGTACCGGAGACGGCGGGCTCGTCGAGGAACCGACTGATCGCCCGCGCGGCGGGCACGGGCGTCTCGTAGTGGATGAGGTGCCCCACGCCGTCGATCTCCACCAGCTGCGCGCGCGGGAAGACCTCGGCCAGGCGACGCACCGCCGAGATCGGGGTGATGTCGTCCTGCACGGCCGCCACGAGGAGGGTCGGTCGATCGATCCGGGCCGCCGACTGGCTCACATCGTGGGACACCGACGTGACGAACGCCTCGTGCAGCACGTCCCGATCGGCGAACCGGGAGAAGTACCGGCGGTGCTGGTCGTGCACGAAGGCCCTCAGCCCGCGGTCGCGGGTCTTGGCCATCGCCTCGCTCATGATCCGCACGACGAGCCCGTTGCGTAGAAGAGCCTCGCCGGGGCGCCGGGGAAGCCGCGCGCCCGCCGCGTAGTAACCGATGGCCAGACGCGTCAGGATGCCGCGGGGTCCCTCGAGCGCGGGAGCGCCGATCGGATTGATCAGGACGAGGCCCGGCGTCTCGAGCCCGTCCGCGACGGCGGCCGCGGCGACGATCGACCCGAACGAATGACCCAGGACGACGGCGCCGGGGGCGACGAGATCGCTGAACGCGTGCAACCACGCGACGTAGGTGTCGAGGTCGTGTCGGCGCCCGGGGATCGGATCCGTCTCACCGAAACCCGGGAGGTCGGGCATGATCGTCCTCACCTGCGGAAGATGCGCGACGACGGGCTCGAGACCATGATGCTCGCCGCGGAAGCCGTGGATCGCGAGGACGGTGTGCGGGGCGTCATCCTGCCCGTACACCCAGAACGCCGTCCGACCGCCGAGCACCTCCACCTCGTCCCGGCGCACGGGCACGGCGGACAGGGCGTCCCGGTACGGGTGGATCGACTGCACTCGTCGAGTCTACGAACACCTCGGAGTGCCGGTGCACGGAGCGCCTGCGCACCGGTGTCGGACGGCGCCCATAACGTGGACCGCATGCAGCCCGTCGCGCCCGAGCCGCTCTTCGACGACGACTTCCTCGACGCCCCCCGCGCCGTCGCGTACGCCTCCTCCCCCGCGCCGCCGGTCGTCGCGAGTGCGACGTGGTGCGACCGCATCGGCGTGTTCGACCTGGAGACGACGGGTGTCGACGTGGCGGAGGACCGCATCGTGACGGCGCACGTGGGGGTGCTGGATGCCGAGGGCGGTCTCGTCCGTCAGTACACGTGGCTCGCCGATCCGGGGGTCGATATCCCCGACGGCGCCACCGCCGTGCACGGCATCACGACGGCGCACGCACGGGCGCACGGGCGTCCTTCCCGCGAGGTGGTCGGGGAGATCGTCGCCGCACTGCGCGCCATCTTCGCCGAGGGACTGCCGGTTGTCGCCTACAACGCCCCGTTCGACTTCTCGATGCTCAAGTACGAGGCGCTGCGCAACGGGCTCCCGCCGATACTCGACCCTTCGCCGGTCATCGATCCGCTCGTGCTCGACAAGTGCGTCGACCGGTACCGCAAGGGCAAGCGCACGCTCGATGCCGTCTGCGCGCACTACGAGGTCGTTCTCGAGGCGGCGCACACGGCAGCGGCCGACGCCGTGGCCGCCGGCCGGGTGGCGCAGGTGCTTGCACAGCGCTTCGCGGATCGTCTGCCCGCCGACGGCGCGAGCCTTCACACGAGCCAGATCGCCTGGGCGCGGGCGCAGGCGGAGAGTCTGACCGAGTACTTCGTCCGCATCGGCCGCATCGACAAGGACGACCGGCTTGACGGCTCCTGGCCGATCCGCTGACGCGCTCGCCGTGAACGAGAAGGGGCCCCGCGGCGCATGCCGGGGGCCCCTTCTGCTGCGGCCTACTTGCCGAAGTTCTTGAAGCGCTGGTTGAACTTCTCGACGCGACCGGCCGAGTCCATGATGCGCTGCTTGCCCGTGTAGAAGGGGTGCGACGCGGAGGAGATCTCGACGTCGATCACGGGGTACTCCGTGCCGTCGAGCTCGATGGTCTTGTCGCTCGACACCGTGGAGCGGGTGAGGAACGTCTCGCCCGACGCGAGGTCGCGGAAAACGACGGCCTGGTAGTCGGGGTGGATGTCAGTCTGCATGGCGGTTCCTTGAGCGTGGACGGATGACGGGAAGTCTGCGGTGCGCACGGCACCAAGGATCTACTTTACCAGATGACCCGCGTCGAGAGTGGATCAGGCGGCGCGGGCGGTGAAGCGCCCGTCGCTCCCGCTGAGCGTGATGGGGACGCCGAAGGTGTCGCTCAGATGGTCGGCCGTCAGGGTGTCCGCGATCGGCCCCGCCGCGACCGCCGCGCCGTCACGGAGCAGCATGACGTGCGTGAACCCGACGGGAATCTCCTCCACGTGGTGCGTCACCATGATCATCGCCGGCGTGGTCGGCGCCTGCGCATACCCTCCCAACAGGGACAGCAGCTCTTCACGGGCCCCGAGATCGAGGCTGGCCGTCGGTTCGTCGAGGAGGAGAAGCTCGGGATCGGTCATCACCGCGCGGGCGATCTGAACGCGCTTCTGCTCCCCGTCCGACAGCGTTCCGAACGTGCGGTCGGCGAGGTGGTCGAGGTGCCACTCGGCGAGGACGCGCAGCGCGCGGCGCTCGTCGATGTCCTCGTACTCCTCGGTCCATCGACCGGTCACCGAGAACGCCGCGGTCAGCACGGAGTCCAGCACGCTCTCCTCGCGAGGGATGCGGCGGGCCATCGCCGACGACGCGAATCCGATGCGCGGGCGGAGCTCGAACACGTCGGTGCGCCCGAGGCGCTCCCCCAGCACGTCCACCTCGCCCGAGGACGGGTGCAGCAGCGTGTCCGCGAGCTGCAGCAGGGTCGTCTTGCCCGCCCCGTTGGGCCCGAGGATCACCCAGCGTTCGTCGTGCGCCACGTCCCAGTCCAGGTGATCGACGATGTTTCGGCCGTCTCGGCGCACGACGACGTCTCGGAACTGCAGGACTGGGGCCATGCGGCCCAGCCTAACGGCTCGCGCCGCGCTCATCGGGAAGCGGCGACGACCGTTGCGTACAGCTCCGCGGTCTGTGCCGCGATCTGCGTCCAGCTGAACCGCTCGGCCGCACGCCGGCGCCCCGCCTCGCCGAATTCGCGCGCACGGTGGCGGTCGGCGGTGACCTCGGTGAGCGCGGACGCCAGGTCGGCCACGAAGCGGTCTGGATCGATCGGCGTGCCCGTGCCGTCCTGCATCTGCTCGATCGGGACCAGCCGGCCCGTCACGCCGTCTTCGACGACCTCCGGGATGCCGCCGGTCGCCGTGCCCACGACGGCCGCGCCGCACGCCATCGCTTCGAGGTTGACGATCCCGAGCGGTTCGTAGACGGAGGGGCACACGAACGTCGTCGCGGCCGTCAGCAGCACCCGCAGCTCTCGCCGGGAGAGCACCCGATCGTGCCAGATCACCCCGTCCCGGCTCTCCTGCAACCGCCGCACGGCGTCCTCGACCTCCGCCAGGATCTCCGGCGTGTCCGGGGCGCCGGCGCAGAGCACCAGCTGCACGTCCGGCGGGAGGTGCGCCGCCGCCCGGAGGAGGTACGGAAGGCCCTTCTGGCGGGTGATGCGGCCGACGAAGACGATCGAGGGCCGGTCGGCATCGACACCGAGCGCGCTCAGGGTCTCCGGATCCTCCAGCGGCGCCCACTCCCCGGTGTCGATCCCGTTGTAGATGACGTGCACCTTGGCCGGGTCGATCTCCGGGTAGCAGCGCAGGATGTCGGAGCGCATGCCGCCCGACACGGCGACGACGGCCGAGGCGGACGTGTACGCGGTGCGCTCGACCCAGCTCGAGACGGCGTATCCGCCGCCGAGCTGCTCCGCCTTCCACGGCCGCAGCGGCTCCAGGCTGTGCGCCGACACGATGTGCGGGATGCCGTGCAGCAGCGCCGCCGTGTGGCCTGCGAAGTTGGCGTACCACGTGTGCGAATGCACGAGATCCGCGCCGGCGATGTCCCCGACCATGGCGAGATCGACCCCGAGCGTCTGGATGGCGGTGTTGGCCTGGGACAGTTCGGCCGGCACTGCGTAGGCTGTCGTTCCGGCCTCCTCGCGCCGTGCGCCGAACGCGCGCACACGCACGTCGATCCGCTCTCGGAGAGCGCGCACCAGTTCGGCGACATGCACTCCCGCACCCCCGTAGACCTCGGGCGGATACTCCTTCGAGACGATGTCGACGCGCATGATAGCAACGCTAGTACGCGCGCGTTCGGGGGGCCTAGTGTGGAGGCATGCCTACGACGCCGAAGGTCTTCGGAATCATCCTCGCCGGAGGCGAGGGCAAGCGCCTCATGCCGCTGACGGCCGACCGGGCCAAGCCTGCGGTGCCCTTCGGCGGCCAGTACCGCCTCATCGACTTCGCGATATCCAACCTCGTCAACGCCGGCCTGCGACAGCTCGTCGTCCTGACGCAGTACAAGTCGCACAGCCTCGACCGGCACATCTCGCAGACGTGGCGTCTCTCGCCGATGCTCGGTGCCTACGTGGCCTCCGTGCCGGCGCAGCAGCGGCTCGGCAAGCGGTGGTTCTCCGGATCGGCGGACGCGATCCTGCAGAGCCTGAACCTCATCAACGACGAGAAGCCCGACATCGTCGTGGTCATCGGCGCCGACCACGTGTACCGCATGGACTTCAATCAGATGCTCGACGCGCACATCGAATCCGGGGCGCGGGCGACCGTCGCCGGCATCCGCCAGCCGATCTCGCTGGCGGACCAGTTCGGCGTCATCGCGGTCGATCCGGCCGACCCCACTCGCATCTCCGAGTTCCTCGAGAAGCCGCAGAACCCCACGGGACTGGCGGATGCGCCGCACGAGGTCCTCGCATCGATGGGCAACTACATCTTCGACGCCGATGCGCTCATCGAGGCCGTCGAGGCCGACGGCGAGGTCGCCACGTCCAACCACGACATGGGAGGCGACATCGTGCCGTACTTCGTCTCGCGCGGCGAGGCGGGCGTGTACGACATGAAGCGCAACGACGTTCCGGGTTCCACCGACCGCGATCGCGCCTACTGGCGGGACGTGGGGACGATCGATTCGTTCTTCGACGCCCACATGGACCTGATCTCGACGCTGCCGATCTTCAACCTGTACAACACCGACTGGCCGATCCACTCGCAGGCCGTCAACTCGCCGCCGGCGAAGTTCGTGCGCGACTCGGTGGGTCGCATCGGCAACGCGATCGACTCCATCGTCTCGCTCGGGTCCGTGCTCTCCGGCACCCACCTCGAGCGCAGCGTCGTGGGGCCGTGGACCCTCGCCGGCGGCGGATCGACGATCACCGATTCGGTGCTCTTCGATCACGTGCAGGTCGGACCCGGCGCGCGCATCCACCGGGCCATCCTCGACAAGGGCGTCGTGCTCGCGCCCGGCGCGACCGTCGGCGTGGATCGCGAACGCGATCTCGCCCGGGGATTCACCGTGACGGATTCGGGCATCACGGTCGTCGGCAAGAACGTGCGCGTCGAGCACTGACGCCCTCCCCCGCCCGCGGGCGCTAGCCTCGGGGGGTGAATTCCGCCCGGCTGCTCGTCGTTCTCGACGCCGATTCCACGCTCATCCGCAACGAGGTCATCGAGTTGCTCGCCGACGAGGCGGGCCGCGGTGCCGAGGTCGCCGCGGCCACCGAGGCCGCGATGCGCGGCGAGGTCGACTTCGCGGAGAGCCTGCGCGCACGGGTCGCGGCCCTGCGGGGGGTGCCCGTCGAGGCGTTCGCCCGCGTCCTCGCCCGGATCGAGCCGACCCCGGGCATCGGCGACCTGGCCGCCGCGGTGAAGGCGCGCGGCGGCATCCTGGCGGTCGTCTCCGGCGGATTCCACGAGATCCTCGACGAGATCGCCCCCTCCCTCGGCGTCGACGTGTGGCGCGCAAACCGACTGGAGATCGGCGAGGGCGCCCTGACGGGCCGTGTCGAGGGAGACATCGTGGATGCCGCGGCCAAAGCCGCGTCCCTGCGCGAATGGGCCGCGCTCTACGGGGTGCCCGCCGGCGCGACCGTCGCCGTCGGCGACGGCGCGAACGACCTGCTGATGATGGAGACTGCTGCGCTCGGGCTCGCGTTCAACGCCAAGCCCGCGGTGCGTGCCCGCGCCGACCTCGTCGTCGGGCCCCTCGACCTGTCGCAGATCGTGCCGCTGCTGCCCGCGGGAGCGCGCCAGTAGGCTGGTCCGGTCCCACCCCCGATCCCAGGAGCAGCATGTCGACTGATCGCGTCGTCCTCGTCACCGGCGGAAACCGCGGCATCGGTCGTGCCATCGCCGCCCGATTCGTCGCGGAGGGCTACGCCGTGGCCGTCACGGCGCGCTCCGGCGAGGGTCCCGAGGGCGCGCTGACCGTCCGAGCCGACGTCACCGACGCGGAGAGCCTCGATCGCGCCTATGCCGAGGTCGAGGAGAAGCTCGGTCCTGTCGGCATCGTCGTCGCCAACGCCGGCATCACGAAGGACACGCTGCTGCTGCGCATGACGGAGGACGACTTCGACCAGGTCGTGTCCACGAACCTCGGTGGCGCCTTCCGCGTCGTCAAGCGGGCCGCGAAGGGCATGCTGAAGGCGCGGTGGGGCCGCGTCATCCTCATCTCGAGCGTCGTGGGCCTCTACGGCTCGGCCGGCCAGATCAACTACTCGTCGTCCAAGAGCGGGCTGGTGGGCTTCGCACGCTCGCTCACCCGGGAGCTCGGTGGACGGGGGATCACCGCAAACGTCGTCGCGCCCGGATTCATCGAGACGGACATGACCGCGGCGCTGCCGGAGGACACCCAGGCCGAATACAAGCGGAGCATCCCCGCCGGGAGATTCGCCACCGCCGATGAGGTCGCCGGCGTCGTCACGTGGCTCGCATCGGATGACGCGGCGTACATCTCCGGTGCGGTGATCCCCGTCGACGGCGGTCTCGGGATGGGCCACTAGCCCTCACCGCCGCCCCGGCGCCCTCACCAGCGAGAGACAGACCCACGGTACGAGGATGACGGCGATCCGTCGACGCTGGCCCTTTGACACGCGCGAGGACATCCTGCCACGCTGAGATCGATCAGAGAGGACACCCGTGAGCACAACTCCCCCCTACCCCGACGCCCCCGGATACGGAGGCAGCCCCGCTGCGCAGACCAACACGCTCGCCGTCGTCTCGCTCGTCAGCGCGATCGTCGGCATGCTGCTCGTGCCGCTCATCGGGTCGATCGTCGCCGTGATCACAGGCCACATGTCCCTCGGTCAGCTCAAGACCAGTGGCGAGCAGGGGCACGGTCTTGCCCTCGCGGGGACGATCATCGGGTGGGTCGGGATCGGCGCCGCCGTCCTCGGCATCATCCTGCTCGCGATCTTCCTGCCGCTGTTCTTCACCGCCGTCGCCACCACGACCCCCGTCTCCTGAGCGGCTCCGACGGCCCGGGGGCGGCGTACCCTGGAAGCTATCGTGAGAGCGCCCGCCAGCCACTTGACCAGCACCTCGTTGCCGCAGTCACCGAGGGACGAGGCCGCCGCGCGCCTTCGTCGCTACGCGGTCACGATGGGCATACGCATCGCGTGCTTCCTGCTCATGGCCTTCGTCACCCCCTACGGCTGGTGGACCTGGGTATTCGCCGCGGGGGCCATCCTGTTGCCGTACGTGGCCGTGGTGCTCGCGAACGTGGGCATGGACGCCCGGGAGCCGCGGGCGGAGTCGCCCGAACGAGCCCTGCCCGGCGCGCCGGAATCCGCACCGCGCACGGCCGCGCCAGCCGCGTCGCCGTCGGTGATCCGCATTCAGGAATCGCCCGAGGCGAGACCTGTGCAAGACCAGAATGCGGGAGCATGAGCGTGACGAACCCGTGCTCGCGGGCCGGCTGCCGCGCAGACGCCTCGTGGCAGGTCCGCTGGCGCAACCCGCGCATCCACGCAGCGGATCGCCGCAAGACCTGGCTGGCGTGCCCCGATCACGTCGACTACCTGCGCGACTACCTCGCGGCGCGCGACTTCCCGGTCGAGGTCGCGCCCTTCGTGCCGGGGACGAGCTCATGACCTCGCGCGGCGTCAGCATGCAGCGGCTGCCGACGGCGGGCCGATGGAGCATCTACATCGCTCTCGCCGTCGCCTTCGCGATCGCGTGCGCCTTCCTCGCCGTGTGGCAGTTCGACCGCAACGAGGAGCGCGCCGGCGAGCTGGCCCTCGTCGCCGCCAACTACGACGCCGAGGTCGTTCCGGTGGGCGAGCTGCTCACCGGAACCGACGACTTCGCGCCGGGCGATGAGTGGCGACCGGTGCTCCTCCGCGGCGAGTACATGGCCGACGATCAGGTCTACGTGCGCAACCGGCCCCACGGCGGGACGAGCGCCTTCGAGGTGCTGACGCCGTTTCTCGCCGACGACGGCAGGATCTTCGTGATCGACCGGGGGTGGGTGCGTCCCGCCGAGGAGGGCTCCGGCCCGTCGGCCGCACCTCCACCGCCCGAGGGGACGGTGGAGGTCATCGTGCGGCTGCGGCCCGGCGAGGCCCTGCCCGCCTCCGGGCGCGGCGCGCCGGAGGGACAGGTCCCGACCATCAACCTGCCGCTCATCGCGGAACGGACGGGCGACGCGACGGTGGTCTCCTCCTACGGGATGCTGGTGTCGGAGGAGCCCGCGACAGCGGCTCGGCCGACCGCGATCGCGGCGCCCACGGAGGATCCCGGGCCCCACCTGTCGTACGCGATCCAGTGGATCCTCTTCGCGGTGATGGGATTCGTCTTCATCGCCTACGTCATCCGCACCGAAGTCGCCCACCGCCGCGAAAGCGCGTCCGATTCGCGCGAGCTGCCCGCTCCCTCCCGTCGCGACCGTGACATGGAGGACGAAGACGCGCTGCTGGATGCCGCATCCTCCGCGCGCTGATCAGGCCAACGTGATCAGGTCCGCGTACTCGCGGTTCCAGATGTCCTCGACGCCGTCGGGCAGGATCAGGACACGCTCCGGATTGAGCGCCTCCACGGCGCCCTCGTCGTGCGAGACGAGGACCACGGCCCCCTCGTAGTGGGAGAGCGCCCCGAGGATCTCCTCGCGGGAGGCGGGGTCGAGGTTGTTCGTCGGCTCGTCGAGCAGCAGCATGTTCGCCGAGGAGACCACGAGCGTGGCGAGCGAGAGGCGGGTCTTCTCTCCCCCCGAGAGGACGCCTGCAGGCTTGAGGACGTCGTCGCCGGTGAAGAGGAACGAGCCGAGAACCTTGCGCGCCTCGGTCGCGGTGATGTCCGGCGCGGCCGACATCATGTTCTCGAGGACGCTGCGGTCCACGTCGAGGTTCTCGTGCTCCTGCGCGTAGTAGCCGACCTTGAGCCCGTGCCCGGGTTCGAGCTGGCCGGTGTCCGGCTGATCTACTCCGGCCAGGATCCGCAGCAGCGTCGTCTTCCCCGCGCCGTTGAGGCCGAGCACGACGACCTTGGAGCCGCGATCGATCGCGAGATCGACATCCGTGAAGATCTCGAGCGAGCCGTACGACTTCGACAGCCCGGACGCCATGAGCGGAGTCTTCCCGCACGGCGCCGGCTTGGGGAACCGCAGCTTGGCGACCCGGTCGTCCTGACGGACGTCGTCGAGGCCGGACAGCATCTTCTCGGCTCGCGCGACCATCTGGTGGGCCGCCGCGGCCTTCGACGCCTTCGCGCCGAAGCGCGCCGCCTGCTGCTGCAGCGCCGTCGCCTTCTTCTCGACGTTCGCGCGCTCCTTCTTGCGCCGCTCCTCGTCGGCGACGCGCTGACGCAGGTAGTTCTTCCAGTTCATGTTGTAGACGTCGATGACCTGGCGGTTCGCATCGAGGTAGAACACCCGGTTGACGGTCTCGCCGACGAGCTCGACGTCGTGGCTGATCACGATGAGGCCCCCGCGATAGCCGCGAAGGAACTCCCGCAGCCACACCACGCTGTCGGCGTCGAGGTGGTTGGTGGGCTCGTCCAGGATCATCGTCTGCGCGTCGGAGAACAGGATGCGCGCGAGCTCGATCCGGCGTCGCTGACCGCCCGACAGAGTGCTCAGCGGCTGATCGAGGATGCGGTCCGGCAGCGAGAGGTTGTGAGCGATCGAGGCGGCCTCCGCCTCCGCGGCGTAGCCGCCCAGCGCCTCGAATCGCTCGGTGAGCTGACCGTAGCGACGCATCGCCTTCTCGGCGACCTCCGGATCGGCGTCCCCCATCGAGAGCGACGCCTCCTGCATCCCGACGCTGAGGCGGCCGAGACCTCGCGCATCCAGGATCCGCGTGCGCGCCAGGTCCTCCGGGTCGCCCGAACGGGGGTCCTGGGGCAGGTAGCCGAGCTCTCCTGCGCGATCCACGCGGCCCCCGGAGGGCAGCGCGTCTCCGGCGAGAACCTTCGTCAGGGTCGTCTTGCCCGCGCCGTTGCGGCCCACGAGACCGATCTTGTCGCCCGGTCCGACCCGGAAGCTCACGTCGGACATCAGCAGGCGGGCACCCACGCGGATCTCGAGGTCGTGCACGGCGAGCACAGCAGATGTCCGTTTCGTCGGTGGGTGGAGTACAAAGGGTGGCAGATAGCCAGCCCCCTAGTATAAAACGCGAGTCGCCCCCGCGACGCCGCCCCACCCCGTCTCGCCCCGTCGAAGGAGCTCCATGTCGTCGCTCGCCGCACAGCCCTCCCGCCGCGTCCTCGCCGATCTGATCACGCGCCCTGCCACTCGCAGCCGCGCCGTCGCCGTGGATGTGGGGCTCGTCGTCGCCGGCGCCGCGCTCGTGGCGCTCCTGGCGAAGGTCGCCGTGCCGATGTGGCCGGTCCCCATCACGGGGCAGACCCTCGGCGTCATCCTCGTCGGAGCCGCTCTCGGCTCGCGGCGCGGCACCGCCGCGCTGACGACCTACATGCTCGCGGGGCTCGCCGGGGCGCCCGTGTTCGCCACCGCCCTCGCCGGCCCCGCCTACGTCCTCTCGCCGTCCTTCGGGTTCATCGTCGGCTTCATCCCCGCCGCGTTCGTCGCGGGCTGGGTCGCCGAGCGGGCCTGGGATCGCCGCCCCGCCCTCGCGTTCCTCGGGTTCCTGGGGGCCAGCGTCATCCCCTTCCTCGTCGGCGTCCCCTACATGGCGCTCATCCTTGCCACCGTCGTCGGTGCGGAAGTCACGCTCGGATCGGTCCTCGCCGCAGGAGTCACGCCGTTCATCGTGGGCGGCATCGTGAAGGCCGCCGCCGCCGCCCTGCTCATCCCGCTCGCATGGCGCGGAGTCGGCGCCCTCGACGCCCGCAAGTGACGCGCGGTTAGGCGTCGACGAGAGCGCCGATACGCTCGACCGCCTCGGTGAGCACCTCGGGTGAGCACCCGATGTTGAAGCGCACGTGTCCGCGGCCCTCGTCGCCGAAGGCCGGTCCGTAGTGGAGCGCTACCCGCGCCTCTCGCAGGATCCGGGTGGACGGGTTGTCCCCCCAGCCCAGTCCGCCCAGATCGACCCAGGCCAGGAATCCCGCATCGGGCATCCGGTACCGGGCGCCCGGCACGTGCCGCGAGAGCAGATCTGCGAGCAGGCGCCGGTTCTCGTCGATGGCGGCCAGAGCGGAGTCCAGCCACGCGTCGCTCTCAGGGGCGAAGGACGCGACGGCGGCCATGGCACCGAAGAGGCCGGTGCGCCACTCCACCTCTGCGGGGAGCGATCGAAGGACACGCGCGTGCTCGTCGTCCCCCGCGATCATGAGGGCGCACTTGAGCCCCGCCAGATTGAACGCCTTGCTGGCGCTGGTCACGGCGAATCCCACCCGCGCGGCCGTCGGGGAGGCGTCGAGGAAGGGCGTGAAACCCGTTCCGGGGTAGGCCAGCGGCGCGTGGATCTCGTCGCTGATGACGGTGGCGCCGAAGCGATCCGCTGCCTCGGCGATCTTTGCCAGAGCCTCGCGGCCGTGCACCGTGCCGGTCGGATTGTGCGGGTTGCACAGCAGAACCGCTCGCGCGCCACCAGCGAGGGCGGCCTCGATGCCTGCCAGGTCGAGCTCGTGACCGGACGGACCGGCGCGCAGGGGCACGCGCTCGACGACTCCGCCCGCCTCGGGAACGGCGTCGTAGAAGGGCGGATACACGGGTGGGGTCACGACCACGCGGTCGCCGGGCTCGATGACCCGCCGCAGCAGTTCTACGACGCCCATGATCACGTCGCCGGTCGTGCGGATCCGGTCGGGGCGCGGCGCCCATCCGAAGCGGCGCCCGGCGAACGCGACATATGCGTCGCGCACACCGGGGTCGGGCGGCGTGTATCCGGTGTCCCCCAGCGTCACCGCGCGCGCGAGCCGCGCGGTGATGGCCGGCGCGAGGGGGAAGTCCGTCTCCGCGACGAAGAGCGGCAGCACGTCTGCGGGATACGTCCGCCACTTCGTGCTCGAGCGTTCGCGGAGTTGTTCGAGGGGAAGGGCCTTCAGCGGTGTGACACGCACGGCATCGAGCCTACCGACCGGCTCTCGCGCGATGCGCGACGGGCGTCAGATGGCGAAACCGAGCGCCCTCATCATGTCGCGCCCGTCGTCGGTGATCCGCTCGGGGCCCCACGGCGGCATCCACACCCAGTTGATGCGGAACCGGTCCACGACGTCGTCGAGCGCCTGCGCGGTCTGCTCCTCGAGCACGTCGGTGAGCGGGCACCCCGCGCTGGTCAGGGTCATGTGGATGACGAGGGCGTCGTTCTCGTCATCCCAGGCGAGGTCGTAGATCAGGCCCAGGTCGACGACATTGATCCCGAGTTCCGGGTCCATGACGTCCTTGAGCGCCTCGGTGACCTCGTCGAACTTCTCCGGAGTGAGCGTCGCGGTCATAGGAGAGACCTTACGCCTCGGCGCCGGAGGCCGGCTCGAGGAATCGGTCGTAGCCTTCGTCCTCGAGGCGCTCGGCGAGCTCGGGGCCGCCTTCCTCGACGATGCGGCCCGCTACCATGACGTGCACGAAGTCCGGGTGGATGTAGCGCAGGATGCGGGTGTAGTGCGTGATCAGCAGCACCCCGAGTCCGGTGTGCTCCTTCGCGCGGTTCACGCCCTCCGAGACGATCTTGAGCGCGTCGACGTCAAGGCCGGAGTCGGTCTCGTCGAGCACGGCGATCTGCGGCTTGAGGAGCTCTAGCTGGAGGATCTCGTGCCGCTTCTTCTCTCCGCCGGAGAAGCCTTCGTTGACGTTGCGCTCCGCGAACTTCGGGTCCATGCGCAGGTTCTTCATGGAGCCCTTGACGTCCTTGATCCAGGTGCGGATGCCGGGCGCCTCGCCGTCGATGGCCGTTTTCGCCGTGCGGAGGAAGTTGCTCACCGTGACCCCGGGGATCTCCACGGGGTACTGCATGGCCAGGAAGAGGCCCGCGCGGGCCCGCTCGTCCACGCTCATCGCGAGCACGTCCTCGCCGTCGAGGGTGATCGAGCCCTGCGTGACGGTGTACTTCGGGTGTCCCGCGATCGTGTAGGCGAGAGTCGACTTTCCGGAGCCGTTGGGCCCCATGATGGCGTGGGTCTCGCCCTTGCGCAGGGTGAGGGTGACGCCGTTGAGGATGGGCGTCTCGCCCGCCTCCGTCTCGACGGTGACGTGCAGGTCGCGGATTTCAAGGACAGACATGGGGGTTCCTTCGATGGGGCCGGTCAGACGGCCACGGTTGCGTCGGGGTCGATGAGCACGTCGTCGCCGGAGATCTCGACGACGTAGACGGGGACGGGCTCATAGGCGGGAAGGTTCAGGGGCTTGCCGGTGCGGAGGGAGAACGCGGATCCGTGCGCCCAGCATTCGAGGGTCTCCCCCTCGACGAAGCCGTCGGAGAGCGAGATGTCGCCGTGGGTGCAGGTGTCGCCGATGGCGTGGACGACGCCCTCGGCATCCAGCACGACCGCGATCGGCTTGCCGCCGACCTCGACGCGCTTCGCCGTGTCCTGCTCCAGTTCGCTCAGCGCGCACGCGCGCTCGAGGCTCACTCGCCGGCTCCCTGAGCCAGCTCCGCCTCGATGAGCGAGCTGAGCTCCTCCTGCAGCGAGCCGATGCCGATCTTCTGAACGATCTCCGTCAGGAAGCCGAGCACGACGAGGCGCCGCGCCTCGTCCTCGCGGATGCCGCGGGCCTGCAGATAGAACAGCTGCTCGTCGTCGAAGCGACCGGTGGCGGACGCGTGGCCGGCCCCTTCGATCGCGCCGGTCTCGATCTCGAGGTTCGGAATGGAGTCCGCCCGGGCGCCCTCGGTGAGCACGAGGTTGCGGTTGGCCTCGTAGGAGTCGGTCCCCTCGGCGTGCGGACCGATGAGAACGTCGCCGATCCACACCGTCCGCGCCCCCGATCCCTGCAGGGCCGCCTTGTAGAGGACGTCTCCCCGCGTGTGCGGACCCTTGTGATGCAGGTACACCTGGCTCTCGAGGTGCTGCGGCGCGTCGGCGAAGGCGAGGCCGTACAGCTCGCCCTGTGATCCCGCGCCGGCGAGCTCGACGGACGGGTTCACCCGCACGAGCCCGCCGCCGAAGCTGACCACCGTGTGACGCAGCGTGCCGTCGCGCTCGACGCGCGCCTGGTGGGCGGCGGCGTGGACCGCGTCGTCGTCCCACTGCTGCACCGAGACGACCTCGAGCGAGGCCCCCGGACGCACGATGATCTCGACGTTCTGGGCGAACCGGGCGGCACCGGTGTGGCGCAGCACGACAGTGGCCCGCGAGTGCGGCCGGGCCTCGATGACGACGTGCGCGTGGGCGAGCAGCTCCGCGCCCGCGCCCGGGAAGGTGACGACGACGGGTTCGTCGAGCTCGGCCTCGTCGGGGACGGCGAGGTACAGAGCCTCGGCGCTGCGCTTCCAGGCGATGGCCGCGGGAAGATCCTCGGGCTCGAAGACCTCGCCGCGCGGTGCCTCGCCGATCTCGAGCGACGCCGCAGCCAGCGGTCCGCTCACCTCGATCGAGACGGCACCGGCGTCGCCGGGCGCGTCCTGCAGCAGCGGAGCGATGCGCGCGAGCGGCGTGTGCTTCCAGTCGACCTCTCGGCCGGTGGGCTCGCCGAAGGCCGCCGGGTCGTAGGAGCGCATTCGGGCGGAGCGGGTCTGAACGGGAACGACGGACGTAGACGTCTGGCCCCATCCTCCGTCGGTGTGCGCCTGGCTTCCCGGCGCGGGGCGGGGGGTGGTTGTGGTCGTCATCTAGCCGACGGATCCTTCCATGCCCATCTCGATGAGTTTGTTCAGCTCGAGGGCGTATTCCATGGGCAACTCGCGCGCGATCGGCTCGATGAAGCCGCGCACGATCATCGCCATTGCTTCGTCTTCGGGGAGTCCGCGGCTCATGAGGTAGAACAGCTGCTCCTCGCTGACCTTCGAGACGGTCGCCTCGTGGCCCAGCTGCACGTCATCCACGCGGATGTCGATCGCGGGATAGGTGTCGCTGCGGGAGATCGTGTCGACGAGCAGGGCGTCGCACCGCACCGTGTTGGCCGAGTGATGCGCCTGCGGCTCGACGCGGACCTCGCCGCGGTAGCCCGCGCGTCCGCCGCCGCGGGCGATCGACTTGGAGACGATCGACGACTGCGTATAGGGCGCCATGTGGATCATCTTCGCGCCGGCATCCTGGTGCTGGCCCGGACCCGCGAACGCCACCGAGAGCGTCTCGCCCTTGGCGTGCTCGCCGACGAGGAAGATCGACGGGTACTTCATCGTCACCTTGGAGCCGATGTTGCCGTCGACCCACTCCATCGTCGCGCCCTCATGGGCGACCGCGCGCTTCGTGACGAGGTTGTACACGTTGTTCGACCAGTTCTGGATCGTCGTGTACCGGACGCGGGCGTTCTTCTTGACGATGATCTCCACGACGGCCGAGTGCAGCGAGTCGCTCTTGTAGATGGGAGCGGTGCAACCCTCGATGTAGTGGACGTAGCTGTCCTCGTCGGCGATGATCAGGGTCCGCTCGAACTGACCCATGTTCTCGGTGTTGATCCGGAAGTACGCCTGGAGCGGGATCTCGACGTGCACGCCCTTCGGCACGTAGACGAAGGAGCCGCCCGACCACACGGCGGTGTTCAGCGCCGCGAACTTGTTGTCCCCGGAGGGGATGACGGTGCCGAAGTACTCCTCGAAGAACTCCGGGTGCTCCCGCAGCGCCGTGTCGGTGTCCATGAAGATGACGCCCTGCGCCTCGAGATCCTCGCGGATCTGGTGGTAGACCACCTCGGACTCGTACTGCGCCGCCACACCGGCGACGAGGCGCTGGCGCTCGGCCTCCGGGATGCCCAGGCGCTCGTACGTGTTGCGGATGTCCTCGGGAAGGTCTTCCCAGGTCTGCGCCTGCTTTTCGGTGGAGCGGACGAAGTATTTGATGTTCTCGAAGTCGATCGCGGAGAGATCGGCTCCCCACGTCGGCATCGGCTTGCGGCCGAACAGCTGCAGCGCCTTGATGCGGCGCTGGAGCATCCACTCGGGTTCGGCCTTCAGCGCCGAGATGTCGCGGACGACGGCCTCGCTGAGGCCCCGTCGCGCGCTCGCCCCGGCGGCGTCGGCGTCGTGCCAGCCGAACTCGTAGACTCCGAGTCCCTCGAGCTCTGGCCGGTCGATCAGCACTTCAGACATGGTCACTCTCCTCTAGGCCGCAACGGTGTCATCCGCCCCGGCATTCCTTACCGTGCGGTGCACGGGAGGCAATGCCGCTGGTGGGCCCTCTCAGATGCGCAGGTCTTCGCGCCTACACTGTCTACACGTGCGCCTGCGCGTGTGCGCGCGCATGTCGACTCCAACGATTCTACAGGTACGACCCCTCGTCCCGGGCCGGTCCCGCCCCGGCCCGCCCGATTGGCGCGAAGGTCGTCCAGGAGGCCCATCCATGCCCGACCCGATCACCACCGCTCCCCCGCGCCCCACCTCCGCGGACGACCGCGGATGGCTGCCGCGCACCGTCGACGCCCGCGTCCGCGCGTTCGCGTGGATGTCGTTCGTCGCCGAGGTCCTGATCATCGCGACCGGCGGCGCGGTCCGGCTCACCGGCTCCGGGCTGGGCTGTCCCACGTGGCCCACCTGCACGCCCGAATCGCTCGTGAACACCCCCGAGATGGGCATCCACGGGGTCATCGAATTCGGCAACCGCACGCTGACGGGCCTCGTCGGCATCCTCGCGCTCGCGGTCGTCGTCCTGGTGTGGCGCATGCGCCGCACGCGTCGCGACCTCTTCCTCCTCGCGCTCGTCGTGCTCGGCGGCGTCGTGACGCAGGCGATCGTGGGCGGCATCACGGTCCTCACGGGCCTGAACCCGTTCATCGTGGGTTTCCACTACGTCGCGTCGCTCGTGCTCGTCTGCGTGTGCGCGGCCTTCCTGTATCTCTCGGTCCGGCCGCGCGGGGTGCGCTCCCTGCGCGTGCCCCCCGCGTTCGCGATCACGACCCACGTGACGACGTTCGTCCTGGCGGCCACGATCTTCTTCGGCGTCCTCACGACGGGCGCGGGTCCCCACTCCGGCGACGCGGCGGCCGGACGCAACGGCTTCGACGCCGAAGTGCTCGAACACGTCCACGCCTGGCCCGGCTACGCGCTGCTGGCGCTGACCCTCGCCCTGACGGTCATCGCCTGGGTCCGCTCCCTCGCGCCGCGAAGGTGGTTCGCCCTTCTGCTCGCACTTCAGGTCGTGCAGATCGCCGTCGGGCTGTATCAGGCCAGGAACGGCCTCCCGGAGCTGGCCGTCGGTGCACACATGGTGCTGGCCGCCCTCACCGCCGCGGCGATGACCGTCGTGGTGCTCTCCCTCTCGTCCCGCGCGGACCGGCCCACAGTCGATTCATAGGCGCCGGATAGGGTCCACCCGTGTGCGGCGGGGAGTGTCGGAGAGGTCAGCAACCCCGCCCGCACACAGAGGAGCACCGATGACCATCCGTCCCCGCATCACCCGCAGCATCCCTTTCTGGATCCTGGTCGCCGGCTCGCTCGCCGCGGCGATCGCGGGAGTGGTGATGACCCTCACGACCCTCGGCGCCATGTCGACGACCCTGCTGGATGGCAGCGCCACCGGTGTCGACGTCTACGTGGGGCAGGTCTGGGCGATCTTCGGAGCCGTGCTCCTCGGCGCGGGCATCCTCGGAGTCGCAATGGCGCTGACCCTCGCGACCGGCGCCTGGCTTCTACGCCCCGACATGGGGTTCCCCGAGCCCTCTCGCGATGAGGACGACGCGCCCGCTCACGAGCGTGACGCACCGGACGCCGCCGACGAGCCCGACGAGGCGCACGACGTGGAGGAGCCCTCGCGGCGCAGCTAGAACGGCAGGAGCGGGTCGACGGCGATCGCGACGAAGATGAGCGTCAGATACGTGATGGATGCGTGGAAGACGCGCATCGGTGCCGGCTCGGTCCCTCGCACCGCTCGCGTGTACAGCCGGTGCGACTCGTAGATGAACCAACCGCCGAAGACGAGCGCAGACGCCGTATAGACCAGTCCCATGCCCGCGACCGGGATGAGCAGCAGGGAGCATGCGACGGTCGCCCACGCGTAGAGGATGACCTGCAGACCGACCTGCGTGCCCGAGCGCGTCGCGCCCAGCATGGGCACGTCGACGTTGTCGTACTGCGCCTTGTACTTCATCGACAGCGGCCAGTAGTGCGGCGGCGTCCAGAGGAAGACGAGGGTGAACAGGACCAGCGGCGCCCAGGAGAGCGACCCCGTGACAGCCGACCATCCGATCAGCACGGGGAAGCATCCGGCAATCCCGCCCCACACGATGTTCTGTTCCGTGCGCCGCTTGAGGATCATCGTGTAGACGACCACATAGAAGAAGATCGCCGCGGCCGAGAGCACGGCCGCGAGCCAGTTGGTCGTGGCCCACAGCCAGAGCGTGGAGAACACCGCGAGCGTCCAGGCGAAGACGAGCGCGTTCCGGGGCGACACCTCGCCCGTCACGAGAGGACGGTTCACCGTCCTCTGCATGTGAGCGTCGATGTCGCGATCGAGGTACATGTTGAATGCCGCCGCGGAGCCTGCGCTCAGCGAACCGCCGATGACGGTGGCGAGGATGAGCAGCGGATGCGGCATCCCGCCGTGGGCCAGGATCATCACAGGGACGGTCGTGACGAGCAGGAGCTCGAGCACGCGCGGCTTCGTCAGAGCGACGTAGGCGCCGATCTTTCGCCCGAGGGACGTCTTCGCGGCGGGTGCCTCCGTGGGAGGCCTCGTCGTGATGTCCATCGCCCCCCGCTCGGTCCGCACGTGATGATCCACCGTGCAGTCTATGCCATCCCGCGTCGTCGCCCGCCCGGCCCGCGCGCACCAACCCCGCTTCGCTATGCTGAACGGACACACGCGCTTTCGCGCCGATCCCCTGAGCACGAACCCGCGGCTGCGGGCCATGTCACAGGGCCATGCGCGGGCGCTCCCCCACCAAACGAAGGGCGGTCCGGTGTCGGAGCTGCGTTGGGATGAGATCGATGAGCGCGCCGTGGACACGGTTCGCGTTCTTGCTGCGGATGCGGTGGAGAAGGTGGGCAACGGTCACCCCGGAACCGCGATGAGCCTGGCTCCTGCCGCTTACCTGCTGTATCAGAAGGTGATGCGTCACGACCCGACGGACACGGGCTGGCTCGGGCGCGATCGGTTCATCCTCTCGGCCGGCCACTCCTCGCTGACGCAGTACGTGCAGCTGTACCTCGGCGGGTTCGGTCTCGAGCTCGACGACCTCAAGGCGCTGCGCACGTGGGGCTCGCTCACTCCCGGACACCCCGAGTACCGCCACACGAACGGCGTCGAGATCACGACCGGCCCGCTCGGGCAGGGTCTCGCGTCGTCCGTCGGCTTCGCCTACGCGGCGCGCTACGAGCGCGGGCTGTTCGACCCGGAGGCGGCCCCCGGCACGTCTCCCTTCGACCACTTCGTCTACGTCATCGCCTCGGACGGCGACCTGCAGGAGGGCGTCACCGCTGAGGCCTCGTCGCTGGCGGGCCACCAGAAGCTCGGGAACCTCGTCGTCATCTACGACGCCAACCAGATCTCGATCGAGGACGACACCAACGTCGCGTTCACCGAGGACGTCGCGAAGCGGTACGAGGCGTACGGCTGGCAGGTTCAGACCGTCGACTGGAAGAAGACCGGCGAGTACGTCGAGGACGTCGCCGAGCTCTACAGCGCGATCGAGGCGGCGAAGGCCGAGACCGACAAGCCGTCGATCATCATCCTCAAGACCGTGATCGGCTGGCCCTCCCCGGGCAAGCAGAACACCGGCAAGATCCACGGATCCGCGCTCGGCGCCGACGAGCTCGCCGCGACGAAGAAGGTCCTCGGTTTCGACCCCGAGAAGAGCTTCGTCGTCGCCGACGACGTCCTCGCCCGCACTCGCGCCCTCGCCGAGCGCGGCGAGGCGGACAAGTCGGCCTGGCAGCAGGACTTCGACGCCTGGGCCGCCGCCAACCCCGAGCGCAAGGCGCTGCTCGACCGCCTGCTCGCCGGTGAGCTGCCCGACGGCATCCAGGAAGCTCTCCCCGTCTTCGAGCCGGGCAAGGACGTCTCCACCCGGGCGGCGTCGGGCAAGGTGCTCAATGCCCTCGCGGCGCAGATGCCCGAGCTCTGGGGCGGATCGGCGGACCTCGCCGAGTCCAACCTCACCACCATCAACGGCGCCGCCTCGTTCATTCCGGAGGAATGGTCGACGCACGAGTGGAGCGGCAACCCCTACGGGCGAGTCCTTCACTTCGGCATCCGCGAGCACGCGATGGGCTCGATCCTCAACGGCATCGTGCTGCACGGACCGACCCGCGCGTTCGGCGGAACGTTCCTCATCTTCAGCGACTACATGCGTCCGGCCGTGCGTCTGGCCGCGCTCATGGACATCCGCAGCATCTTCGTCTGGACGCACGACTCGATCGCCCTCGGCGAGGACGGCCCGACGCACCAGCCGATCGAGCAGCTCGCGACGCTCCGCGCGATCCCGAACTTCACGGTCGTCCGTCCCGCCGACGCCAACGAGACCGCCGCGGCATGGCTCGAGATCCTGCGCCGGCAGGCAGGCCCGGCCGGAATTGCGCTGACGCGCCAGAACATCCCCGTCTTCGACCGGGGCGAGGGCGACGCGGAGGGTGACACCTTCGCGTCGACGGCGGGCGTCGCCAAGGGCGCGTACGTGCTGGCGGAAGCCGCGAACGGAACCCCCGACGTGATCCTCATCGCCACGGGCTCCGAGGTGCAGATCGCCGTCGCCGCACGGGCGGCACTCGCCGAGCAGGGCGTCCACGCACGCGTCGTGTCCGCGCCGTCGCTCGAGTGGTTCGCCGAGCAGGACGCGAGCTACCGCGACGCGGTCCTGCCGCCGCACATCGGTGCTCGCGTGTCGGTCGAGGCCGGCCTCGCGCTCGGCTGGCGGGAGCTCGTCGGCGACAAGGGCCGCTCGGTCTCGATCGAGCACTTCGGCGCCTCCGCCGACTACAAGACCCTTTACACCGAGTTCGGACTCACGCACGACGCCGTCGTCCAGGCGGCTCTGGAGAGCATCAAGGAGAACGCATGAGCACCCCCACCGCACAGTTGACCGCCGCCGGTGTCAGCATCTGGCTGGACGACCTCTCCCGCGACCGGATCCGCACGGGCAACCTCGCCGAGCTGATCGAGAGCCGCAATGTCAGCGGGGTCACGACGAACCCGACCATCTTCGCGGCCGCGCTCTCGAAGGGCGAGGCGTACGAGGAGCAGGTCGCGGCCCTCTCCGCGCGCGGCGCGAGCACCGATGAGGCCATCTTCGAACTCACGACGGACGATGTCCGGGCCGCCTCCGACATCTTCCGCGGCGTCTACGACGCCACCGACGGCGTCGACGGCCGGGTCTCGATCGAGGTCTCCCCCGACCTCGCGCACGACACCGCGGCCACCGTCGCGGAGGCGCGCAAGCTCGCCGCCGCCGTCGACCGCCCGAACGCTCTGATCAAGATCCCCGCCACCAAGGCCGGACTCCCCGCCATCACCGAGGTGATCGGCGCGGGCATCAGCGTCAACGTGACGCTGATCTTCAGCCTGGAGCGGTACGCCGCTGTCATCGATGCGTACCTGTCGGGGCTCGAGAAGGCGCAGGCTGCCGGCATCGACCTCGCCGGCATCCAGTCCGTCGCGTCGTTCTTCGTCTCGCGGGTGGACACCGAGGTCGACAAGCGCCTCGCGGAGATCGGCACGGAGGAGGCCGCCGCGCTGAAGGGCAAGGCGGGCATCGCCAATGCCCGTCTGGCGTTCGAGCTCTACCAGCGGGAGTTCGCGACGGACCGCGCCCAGGCCCTCCTCGCCGCGGGTGCGAACGTGCAGCGTCCCCTGTGGGCCTCGACCGGGGTGAAGGACCCCGCGCTGCCCGACACCCTCTACGTCACCGAACTCGTCACGGCCGGCACCGTCAACACGATGCCCGAGAAGACCCTCGAGGCCACCTTCGACCACGGTGTCATCGGGGGCGACACGATCACCGGCGCCTACGCCGAGGCGCACCAGGTCTTCGACGACCTCGCCGCAGCCGGGGTCGACGTCGACGACGTGACGCAGGTGCTCGAGGACGAGGGCGTCGAGAAGTTCGTCGTCTCGTGGCGCGAGCTGCAGGACACGGTCAAGGCCGCCCTGGCGGGTGCCGCGGAGTCGACCCGATGAGCTTCGAGATCCACGTGTCGGGGGCCCCGAAGGCGGCCGTCGAGGCCACGGTGCCGGCGCTCATCGCCGACCTCGTGGCTTCGCGGATCACCGCGGGCGATCCGACGCTGTGGGGCCCGGCGGCCGAGGAGGAGGCGTCGAAGCGGCTCGGCTGGGTCGATGCGGTCTCGATCTCGCGACCGCTCGTCGCCCCCATCGAGCGCCTCCGTGCCGACTTCTCGGCGCGCGGTGTCGATCGTTTCGTCCTCGCCGGAATGGGCGGATCATCCCTCGCGCCCGAGGTCATCACCCGCACCGCGGGCGTCCCGCTGGTGATCCTCGACTCGACGGCACCCGGGCAGGTCCTGGCGGCGCTCGACGGCGACAGCGAGTCCGGCGGACTCGAGCGCACGGCGCTCATCGTGTCGTCGAAGTCCGGCTCGACGGTGGAGACCGACTCGGCGCGGCGGGCCTTCGAGGCCGCGTTCCGCGACCTCGGTATCGACCCTGCCGAACGCATCGTCGTCGTCACCGATCCCGGGTCCCCTCTGGACGCGTCCGCTCGCGAGGCCGGCTACCACGTCTTCAACGCCGACCCCAATGTCGGCGGGCGGTACTCGGCGCTCACGGCGTTCGGACTGGTGCCATCGGGGCTTGCCGGCGCAGACATCGGCGAACTGCTCGACGAGGCCGACGCCACGCTGCTCGAAGTGGCCGTAGACAGCCCCGAGAACCCCGCGCTCGCGCTGGGTGCCGCGATCGCGGCGACGCAGAACGCGGCCGGTGCGCGCAAGGACAAGCTCGGGCTCGTCTCCGACGGCACCCACATCGAGGGCCTGCCCGACTGGATCGAGCAGCTCATCGCGGAGTCGACGGGCAAGGACGGCACCGGCATCCTGCCCGTCGTCCTCCTCCCCGTCTCCCCCGAGCTCGAGGTCGAACTCCACGACCTGCTCGTCGCGCGACTCGTCGACGACGCCGCGCACTTCCGCATCCTGGAGCGCCACCCCGGCGAGGTGCTCGTGAGCGGCTCCCTGGGCGCGCAGCTCGTGGTCTGGGAGTACGCCACCGCGATCGCCGGCCGCCTCCTCGGCATCAACCCGTTCGACCAGCCCGATGTGGAATCGGCCAAGGTCGCCACCCGCGGTCTGCTCGAGCAGCGTCCCGAGCCGTCCGCGCCCGCCTTCGTCGTCGACGGTGTCGAGGTTCGCGTGAGCGAGCCGGAGCTTGCCGCGTCGGGAACGATCGCGGGCGTCCTCGACTCCCTCTGGTCCCGGCTCGGACCCGACGGGTACGTCTCGGTGCAGGCGTACGTCAATCGGCTGGAGATCCCCCAGCTCGCAGGACTGCGCGAACTCGTCGCGGCCGACTCCGGCCGGCCGACGACGTTCGGCTGGGGGCCTCGCTTCCTCCACTCCACGGGCCAGTATCACAAGGGCGGCCCCGCCACGGGCGTCTTCCTGCAGATCACCGAACGCACCGACGTCGACCTGGAGATCCCCGGCCTGCCCTTCACCTTCGGTCAGCTGATCGAAGCTCAGGCCGCGGGGGATGCCTCGGTCCTCGCCGCCCACGGACGCCCCGTCGTCACGCTCACGCTCACCGATCCCGCTGTCGACGTGCTCTCGCTCTTCGAAGCCGCGCAGTAGCTCGGGCCGACACCACGCAAGGACGGACCATCTCGCCATGCCACCCATCGAGATCTCGCGCGGACACAACCCCCTGCGCGACCCCGACGACCGCCGCCTGAACCGCATCGCAGGGCCCAGCGCGCTCGTGATCTTCGGCGTGACAGGAGACCTGTCGCGCAAGAAGCTCATGCCCGCGGTGTACGACCTCGCCAACCGCGGACTGCTTCCCCCGGGGTTCGCCCTGGTGGGTTTCGCACGCCGCGACTGGGAGGACCAGGACTTCGCCGCCGTCGTCTACGACGCCGTCAAGCAGCACGCGCGCACGCCCTTCCGTGAGGACACGTGGAATCAGCTGCTCCAGGGAATCCGGTTCGTCTCGGGCGAATTCGACGACCCGGACGCCTTCGCCCGGCTTCGCCAGACCGTGGAGAAGCTCGACGTCGAGCGGGGCACGATGGGAAACCACGCCTACTACCTGTCGATCCCGCCCAAGGACTTCCCGCTCGTCGCACGCCAGCTCCGCGACTCGGGCCTCGTCGGGGAGGACGCCGCGGGAGACGATTCGTGGCGCCGGGTCGTGATCGAGAAGCCGTTCGGTCATGACCTCGCCTCCGCTCGAGCCCTCAACGAGGCGCTCGAGGTCGCGTTCCCCGCGGATTCGATCTTCCGCATCGACCACTATCTCGGCAAGGAGACGGTCCAGAACATCCTGGCGCTGCGTTTCGCCAACGAGTTGTACGAGCCGATCTGGAACCGCAACTACGTCGACCACGTGCAGATCACGATGGCCGAGGACATCGGCGTCGGCGGCCGGGCCGGATACTACGACGGCATCGGCGCCGCGCGGGATGTGATCCAGAACCACCTGCTGCAGCTGCTCGCCCTCACTGCGATGGAGGAGCCGATCAGCCTGGACGCCAGCCACCTCCGCGCCGAGAAGGAGAAGGTGCTGGCCGCTGTGGAGCTGCCCGAGAACCTCGCCGAGGCCACGGCTCGCGGCCAGTACGCGGGCGGATGGCAGGGCGGCGAGAAGGTGCGCGGCTTCCTCGAGGAGGACGGCATGGACCCGTCCTCCACCACCGAGACCTTCGCCGCCATCAAGCTCGAGATCGCGACGCGCCGGTGGGCGGGGGTGCCCTTCTACCTCCGCACCGGCAAGCGCCTGGGCCGCCGCGTCACCGAGGTGGCCGTCGTGTTCAAGAGGGCTCCGCAGCACCTCTTCGCACGGAGCCAGACGCTCGAGCTCGGCCAGAACGCGCTCGTGATCCGCATCCAGCCCGACGAGGGCGTGACGATCCGTTTCGGGTCCAAGGTGCCCGGCGCCGGCACCCAGGTGCGCGACGTCACGATGGACTTCGGGTACGGGCACGCCTTCACGGAGGCGAGTCCCGAGGCGTACGAGAGGCTCATCCTCGACGTGCTCCTCGGCGAGCCACCCCTGTTCCCGCGTCACGAAGAGGTCGAACTCTCCTGGCGCATCCTGGACCCCGTCGAGGAGTTCTGGGCACAGGAGGGCGGCCCCGTCGAGCAATACAGCCCGGGCTCGTGGGGGCCGGCGTCCGCCGATGCCCTGCTCGCCCGTGACGGCCGCGTTTGGAGGCGCCCGTGATCATCGACCTGCCCGACACGACTGTCAGCAAGATCGCGCGCTCGCTCGTGTCGACCCGCGAGGAGGGCGGGGCCGTCGCGCTCGGCCGCGTGCTGACCCTCGTCATCGCGACGCGACAGGGAGTCGCGGAGGATGCGATCGAGGCCGCCAACGACGCGTCCCGCGAGCATCCCATGCGGGTCATCGTGCTGATGACCGACGACACCGGCGACGCCCGCCTCGACGCGCAGATCCGCGTCGGGGGCGACGCGGGTGCCAGCGAGGTCGTCGTGCTGCGTGCGCACGGCGGCGCGGCATCCAACGAGGAGGCCCTCGTCACGGGGCTGCTGCTTCCGGACGCACCCGTGGTCGTCTGGTGGCCGGACACTCCCCCGGCGGTGCCCTCCTCCTCGCCGCTCGGCCGTATCGCCCAGCGCCGGATCACCGACGCATCCACCGGGCCCTTCGAACCGCGGCGTCTCCAGGAGCTCGGCGAGGTCTATGCTCCCGGCGACACCGACCTCGCCTGGACGCGCCTGACGCACTGGCGCGAGCAGCTCGCCGCCGTGCTCGACCAGCCGCCGTTCGACCCCGTCACAAGGGTCGAAGTGCGCGGAGCGAGCTCGTCTCCGTCGACCGCGCTTCTCGCCGCGTGGCTGCGACTGAAGCTCGACGTGCCCGTCTCCTGGGAGTACATGCCCTCCGGCGAGTGGTCGGAGGGCATCAAGTCGGTGCGTCTCGTCCGCGACTCCGACGACATCCTGCTCGAGCGTCCGAACCCGGGAGTGGCCTGCCTCACGCAACCGGGACAGCCGCGCCACGATCTCGTGCTCCCCCGGCGCACCCTTCGCGAATGCCTCGCGGAGGAACTGCGTCGCCTCGACCCCGACCTGCTGTATGGTCGGGTGATCAGCGAGGGGTGGTCGCTGCTGGACCCCCCGACGAGCCGGGAGTCTGATGTCGTCTGAGCTTTCCGCCGAGAGGCGTGTCGTCGTCAGTGCCGACCGTGCCACCGTCGTAGACGTCGTCTCGCGGCGGCTCCTCGACAAGCTCACGAGGCTCACGAACGAGAAGGAGCGAGTCCATCTCGCCCTCACGGGCGGGGGCGCGGGTATCGGGGTGCTCGCCGGCGTCGCCGACCACCCCGCGCGCGACCAGGTCGACTGGAGCCGCGTGCATTTCTGGTGGAGCGATGAGCGCTTCGTCCCCCAGCAGGATGCCGAGCGCAACGATCTCCAGGCACGCGCCGCTCTCCTCGACGTGCTGGACGTTCCGGAGGAGAATATCCACTCGATCGCATCGACCGACTCGGGTCTCAGCGCAGAAGAGGCGGCAGAGCGCTATTCCGAGGAGCTCGCCCGGTTCGCCGACGACACCTCCGGCCCTCGGTGGCCGTCGTTCGACGTGTGCCTGCTGGGCGTCGGTCCCGACGCCCACATCGCCTCCCTCTTCCCGGATCGGGACGAGATCCGCGTGAGCGACAGCGGGGCCGTCGCCGTCCACGACTCCCCCAAGCCTCCGCCGACCCGGGTGACGCTGACCAGGCCGGTCATCAACGCGTCCCAGCGCGTCTGGCTCGTACTCACGGGCGCCGAGAAGGCCTCCGCACTCGGTCTCGCGCTGGCGGGGGCCAGCTACCTGAGCGTTCCCGCCGCAGGCGCCAAGGGACGACGCAGCACGCTGTTCTTCGTCGACGTGGATGCCGCGGCCGAGGTTCCGGAAGAACTCATCGATCCCGACTGAAGATCCCGAAGCGCTCCAAGCCGCACCCCGGTCGTGGTCGACGGACGCGAGCGGGGACTACTGACCGCGGCGCTCGCGGAGCTGCTTCAGAGCATCGTCCAGAAGCTGCGACGCCTCCTCGTCGGTGCGCCGCTCCTTCACATAGGCGAGGTGCGTCTTGTACGGCTCGGTCTTCGCGAGAGCGGGAGGGTTGGCCTTGTCGCGTCCCGCAGGCAGACCCGAGTGGGGGCTGTCGATGACGTCGGGGATCTCCTCGTCGGCGACGCCTGCTGCGAAGTAACGCACGGTCTCGTTGCCCAGGGCATCCCAGTACGACACGGCCACGCGCTCGGCGTGGAAACCGTGATCCTGCTCGCCCATCGGACCGGCACCCACCCGAGTGCCGCGAATCGCGTTGCCGCCTGTCGCCATGTCTACAGTCCCTGGAACTTCGTGATGAGGCCGAGAGCAACGATCGCGACGAACCACACGAGGGCCAGCACGATCGTGAATCGGTTGAGATTGCGCTCGGCGAGGCCGGACGAGCCGAGCGCGGAGGTCATTCCGCCGCCGAACATGTCGGAAAGGCCGCCACCGCGGCCCTTGTGCAGGAGGATCAGCAGCGTCAGCAGCAGGCTCGTGAGGCCGAGCACCACCTGGAGGACGAATTCGAGAATCTGCACGAAGAGTAGGCCTTTCACACGGCCCCCCGGATGCGGGCGGGCCGTCGACAAGTATACGGGGACGCTCAGACGCCCACGTGCTTCTGGTAGCGGATGATCGCAGCGAACTCGTCGACCTTCAGGCTCGCGCCGCCGACGAGCGCGCCGTCCACATCGGGCTCCCGCATGAAGCCCGCGATGTTCGCCGCGGCGACCGATCCGCCGTACAGGATGCGGGTGCGCGCCGCGGCGTCCTCGCCCAGAGTGTCGGCGATGACGCCGCGAAGCGCGCGGCACACCTCCTGGGCCTGCTCGGGCGTCGCGGCCTGGCCGGACCCGATCGCCCAGACCGGCTCGTATGCGACCACGATCTCGGCGTCCGCCGAAACACCCGCGAGCGCCGTCCTGAGCTGTGCCGCGGGCACGGCACTGGCGCCGTGCTTCTCGAGGTCCTCCGCGGTCTCCCCCACGCAGATCACGGGCGCGAGCCCGTGCCGGAGAGCGGCGGAGACCTTCGCACCGACGATCTCGTCGGTCTCGGCGTGGTGCTGCCGGCGCTCGGAATGACCGATGATCACGTATGCGCAGTCGAGCTTCTTGAGGAACGCCCCCGACACCTCGCCGGTGTAGGGGCCCGAGTCGTGGGCCGAGACATCCTGTGCGCCGTGCGCGAACGCGATCTTGTCGGCGGAGATCAGCGTCTGCACGCTGCGGAGGTCGGTGAACGGCGGAAAGAGAGCCACCTCGACGCTCCCCGCCTCGTGGCCCGCGTCCTTCAACGCCCAGTCGAGCTTCTGAACGAAAGCGATCGCCTGCTGGTGATCGAGGTTCATCTTCCAGTTTCCCGCGATGAGCGGGGTGCGCGTCACTGCCATCCGAGGACCTCCAGTCCGGGGAGCTTCTTGCCCTCGAGGAACTCGAGGCTCGCGCCCCCGCCCGTCGAGATGTGTCCGAAATCGCCGTCGGCGAACCCGAGCTGGCGGACGGCGGCGGCCGAATCGCCGCCGCCCACGACCGACAGCCCGTCGACCTGAGTCAGGGCCTTCGCGATCGTCTTGGTGCCCGCGGCGAATGCGGGCATCTCGAACACGCCCATGGGGCCGTTCCAGAAGACCGTGCGGCTTGCGCGGATCGCCTCGGCGAACGTGTGCGCCGTCGCCGGACCGATATCCAGGCCGATGCCGGTGGAGCCGAACCGGGTGTCCTCGAGCGCGTCCGCGGGGGCGACCACGTGGTCGGCGTCGGCTGCGAACCCCGAAGCCACGACAGCGTCGGCGGGAAGGATCAGCTCGACGCCGCGCTCACGTGCCGCGTCGATGTACCCGCGCACCGTGTCGAGCTGGTCGGCCTCGAGCAGGCTCGCGCCCACCTTGTGACCCTGAGCCGCGAGGAAGGTGAACATCATCCCGCCACCGACGAGGAGCTTGTCCACGCGCGGAAGCAGGTGCGAGATCACACCGAGCTTGTCGCTCACCTTGGAACCGCCGAGCACGACGGTGTACGGCCGCTGCGGGTTCTCGGTGAGGCGATCGAGCACGTCGAGCTCGGCGGCGATCAGCAGGCCCGCGGCCGAAGGCACGATCTGTGCGAGGTCGTAGACGCTCGCCTGCTTGCGGTGCACCACACCGAACCCGTCGGAGACGAGGGCGTCTCCGAGTTCGGCGAGCTGCCGCGCGAAGGCGCCGCGCTCCTCGTCGCTCTTGGAGGTCTCCCCCGGGTTGAACCGGAGGTTCTCGATCACCGCGACGTCGCCGTCCTCGAGCGAGGACACCGCGTCATGCGCGGATTCGCCGACCGTGTCCCGCGCGAAGGCGACGGGCTTGCCCAGCAACTCGGAGAGACGCTGGGCGACGGGCGCGAGGCTGTACTTCGCGTCGGGCGCGCCATCGGGTCGGCCGAGATGCGAGCAGACGACGAGGCGTGCTCCCTGACCGATGAGGGCATTGAGGGTGGGCAGCGACGCCCGCACGCGGCCATCGTCCGTGATCTTCCCGTCCTTCAGGGGGACGTTCAGATCGCAGCGGACGATGACGCGCGTGCCGGCGAGCGACCCCAGCGATTCGAGGGTGCGCAGCGACATCGAATCGCCTTACAGGCGCTCGCCGACGTACTCGGTGAGGTCGACGAGGCGGTTGGAGTAACCCCACTCGTTGTCGTACCAGCTCGACACCTTGACCAGGTTGCCGCTGACGTTGGTGAGCTCGGCGTCGAAGATCGACGAGTGGGGGTTGAGCTGGATGTCGCTCGAGACGATGGGGTCCTCGGTGTACTCGAGGATGCCCTTGAGGCGTCCCTCCGCCGCGGCCTGCTTGTAGACGGCGTTGATCTGCTCGACGGTGAGGCCCTCGGTGGGCGTCACGATCGTGAGGTCGACGATCGATCCGGTGGGAACGGGAACTCGGTACGACGAGCCGCTCAGCTTGCCGTTGAGCTCGGGCAGCACCCGGCCGATGGCCTTGGCGGCGCCGGTCGAGGCCGGGACGATGTTGATGGCGGCACCGCGCGCACGACGGAGGTCGCTGTGGGGGCCGTCCTGCAGGTTCTGGTCGGCCGTGTACGCGTGGGCGGTCATCATGAAGCCGCGCTCGATGCCGAAGGCGTCGTTGAACACCTTGGCGAGCGGGGCGAGGCAGTTCGTGGTGCACGAGGCGTTCGAGATGATGACGTCGCTCTCGGCGTCGTAGGTCTCCTCGTTCACGCCCATCACGATGGTCGCGTCGTCGCCCGTCGCGGGGGCGGAGACGAGAACTTTCTTCGCCCCACCGGCGATGTGCTTCTTGGCGTCCTCGGCCTTGGTGAACCGGCCGGTGGACTCGATGACGATGTCGACGCCGAGCTCGCCCCAGGGGAGGTTCGCGGGGTCGCGCTCCTCGAAGACACGGATGCGGTGGCCGCCGACCGTGATGGAGTCGCCGTCGTAGGTCACGTCCTGAGCGAGAGGGCCGCCGACCGAGTCGTACTTGAGCAGGTGAGCGAGCGACTTGTTGTCGGTCAGGTCGTTCACCGCCACGATCTCGAGGTCCGCGCCCTGCGCGAGGGCCGCGCGGAGGTAGTTGCGTCCGATGCGGCCGAAGCCGTTGATGCCGATCTTGACAGACACGGTTGTCTCCCGATTCTCGTCGCGCCGACGGCGCATTGTCGTCGCGCCCGCGGGCGCATTGCTACCGCGCCGGGGCGCGGTGTTGTGGGGGGTGAGAAGAGGATGCCGGGGCCCCCGGCAGGCGAGGGCCCCGCGGCATCCTCACCTCGTCACGACCCTACCAGCAGACCCGTCGTCTTCTCTCGGGCCACCTGGAAGCGCGTCTGGACGTCGGCCCAGTTCGCGATGTTCCAGAACGCCTTGACGTAGTCCGCGCGGACGTTCTTGTAGTCGAGGTAGTACGCGTGCTCCCAGACATCCAGCAGCAGCAGCGGAACCGAGCCCGCCGCGAACTGCGACTGCTGGTCGAAGAACTGCTGGATGATCAGGTTCTGACCGATCGAGTCCCAGAACAGACCCGCCCAGCCCGAGCCCTGGACGCCCATGGCCGCGGCGGTGAAGTGCGCCTGGAACTTGTCGAAGGAGCCGAAGTGATCGGAGATGGCCGACTCGAGGTCACCGGTGGGCTTGTCTCCCCCGTTCGGCGAGAGGTTGGTCCAGAAGATGGAGTGGTTCGTGTGTCCGCCGAGATTGAACGCGAGGTCCTTCTCGAGCTTGTTGACGTTCGCGAAGTCGCCCTTGTCGCGGGCCTCCGCCAGCTGCTCGAGCGCCGTGTTGGCACCCGTCACGTAAGCCTGGTGGTGCTTGTCGTGGTGCAGCTGCATGATCGTCGCGCTGATGTGCGGCTCGAGGGCCGCGTAGTCGTAGGGCAGATCGGGCAGGGTGTACGTCGCCATATTCGCTTTCTCTCCTGTCGTGGCCACGCTCGCGCGCGGCGCGGATGACGTTCTCATCCTAGTGAGAGCCAACACGACCGACAGGGGGTTGCTTCCCGCTCCGGGGAAGATTACGACACGTCGGCGTCGGCGGGGATGCCGGCGTCCGTGCCGGGGATGCCCTCGTCCTCCGCACGCTTGTCGGCCATCGCCAGCAGACGGCGGATGCGTCCGGCGACGGCGTCCTTCGTCAACGGCGGGTCGGCGTGGTGCCCGAGCTCGTCGAGGCTCGCCTCGCGGTGTGCGAGGCGGAGACGCCCCGCCTCGCGCAGGTGGTCGGGGATGTCCTCGCCGAGGATCTCCATGGCCCGCTCGACACGCGCGCACGCGGCGACCGCCGCCTGCGCGGAGCGCCGGAGGTTCGCGTCGTCGAAGTTGACCAGACGGTTCACTCCCGCGCGGACCTCCCGGCGCTGGCGCAGCTGTTCCCACTCCGCGGCCGCCCGCTGTGCGCCCATCGCGTGCAGGATGGCCCGGATGGCATCCCCGTCGCGCACGACGACGCGATGCACGGCCCGCACCTCCCGCGCCTTCGCCGCGACATCGAGGCGGTGAGCCGCCCCGACGAGCGCCATCGCGACCTCGGACGACGGGCACGTCACCTCGAGCGCCGCGGACCGCCCCGGATCGGTAAGGGACCCCGCGGCGAGGAACGCGCCCCGCCACAGCGCCGAGAGGTCGTCGCGAGAGCCCGTCGTCAGCTTGTTGGGCAGGCCCCGCACGGGGCGCCGACGCTGGTCGAGAAGGCCCGTCTGGCGCGCCAGCGTCTCGCCGCCCTCGCGCACGCGGACGATGAAGTGGCCCTCCTGGCGAGACGAAGACGCCTGGACGCGGCCCAGTTCCGGCCGGACGCCGTACAGCTCGATGATGTCCCTCGCCGCCCGCCGGGCGAGCGCCTCGGAGTCCAGTTCGGCCTCGATGGCCATCTTGCCGGCGATGGAGTGCAGGCCGCCGGAGAACCGCAGCAGGGCCGTCACCTCCGCGACGCGCGCCTGCGGACGCGGGTCGCGGACCGTCATCAACTCGGCCTTGACATCGGCGGTTGGGGGCACGGCTCTCCTCATTGCTGGCCGGTCGGTCGGGGAACCTGCCTAGCTTACTCGCGCCCCAGATCGCGATGCTTCACGCGCACCGCGACACCCGGCAGGGAACGCAGTCTCTGCGCGAGCTCGATCGCCATCGCCACCGACCGGTGCTTGCCGCCCGTGCATCCCACGGCGACGGTCGAGTGCCGCTTGTTCTCCCGCTGGTATCCGGCGATGACGGGCGCGAGGGCGTCGGCGTAGGAGTCGAGGAACTGCGCGGCCCCCTCCTGGGCGAGGACGAAGTCGCGAACCGATTCGTCCTGCCCCGTCAGGGCGCGAAGGTCGGAGTTCCAGAACGGATTGGGGAGGAACCGCATGTCGGCGACGAGATCGGCATCGGGAGGCAGCCCGTACTTGAACCCGAAGCTCTGGATCGTCAGCGTGTGCTTGGCCGATCCGGCCTCCGAGAACAGCTCCCCGACCGTCGTCGCCAGCTGGTGGATGTTGAACGTGCTCGTGTCGACGATGAGATCCGCACTCTCGCGCATAGGCGCCATCCGCCGCCGCTCGATGGCGATCCCGTCGAGGATCGTCCCCTCGCCCTGGAGAGGGTGCGGGCGGCGCACGGCCTCGAAACGACGGACGAGCACATCGTCCGCTGCGTCGAGGAAGACCACTCGCACGCGGCGCCCCTCACGCAGGCGCTCCATGACCTCCGGAAGGCGTTCGAAGAGCTCGCGCCCGCGAACGTCGACGACGGCGGCGACCCGCGGCAGCGCGCCGCCGACCATTCCCGAGAGATCGAGCAGCGGTCGCAGCATCTGCGGGGGCAGGTTGTCGACGACGTACCAGTCGAGATCCTCCAGGGCGTTCGCGACGGTCGAGCGCCCGGCGCCCGACATCCCCGTCACGATGAGCACTTCGCCCGCGTCGCCGTCCGCCTCAGTCATCGCTCCCACCCGGTTCGTCGCCGGCTCTCACCCTACTGACTTCGGCGCGGACGCCGCCAACGCTTGTGAGGCGTCCGTAGATGAATCGTCGGCCGCCGGCGACTCCTGCAGGCGCGAGTGGATGGTGGCCGCGAGCTTGGGGCCGATCCCCTTGACCTCCGTGATCGCCGCCGTGTCGGCACGGCGAAGGGCCGCTACCGACCCGAAGTGCCGCAGCAGCACGCGGATCCGCTCCGCGCCGAGGCCCGGGATCTCCTCCAGGACGCTGTGGATGTCGCGGCGACGCGTACCCCTCTGATGACGAATCGCGAAGCGGTGAGCCTCGTCGCGCAGCCGCTGCAGGAGGTAGAGGGCCTCGCTCGTGCGGGGCAGGATCACGGGATACTCCTCCCCCGGCAGCCAGACCTCCTCCAGGCGCTTGGCGAGGCCGCACAGCGCGATCTCCTCGTGGCCGGAGTCGGCGAGGGCTCGCGCCGCGGCGGCGACCTGCGGTTTTCCGCCGTCGACGACGAGAAGCTGCGGGGGGTAGGCGAATCGCGTGCGCCGCCGCGTGACGGGAGCGTCGTCGGTGCCCACCTCCTCGGCCTCCGCCTCGTCCCGGTCGAGGTGCGCGAGCCGGCGCGTCAGGACCTGGTGGATCGAGTCGGTGTCGTCCGTTGTATCGGTCACGGAGAAGGAGCGGTATTGATCCTTGCGCGGGAGCCCGTCTTCGAACACGACCATCGAGGCGACGACGTTGGTCCCCGACAGGTGCGAGACGTCGAAGCACTCGATCCGCAGCGGCGCCTCGGACATCCCGAGCGCCTCCTGGAGATCCGTGAGCGCCTGCGACCTGGCGACGTAGTCCGACGTGCGCCTGGTCTTGTGGAGCATGAGGGCTTGCTGGGCGTTGAGGCTCGCCGTCTTCATGAGATCGGCTTTGCGTCCGCGCTGCGCGACCTGCACGTCCACGGGACGGCCGCCGCGCCGCTCCCGCAGCCATTCCTGCAGCTCTGCCGCGTCGGGCGGGAGCGCCGGCACCAGGATGCGGCGCGGGATGTCCGTGGGAGCCGCCTCGCCGTAGGCGCGCTGCAGCACCTGGTCGATGAGCTCGCCGCCCTCGATGTCGATCTCCTTCTCGATCGTCGAGGCCCGTACCCCGCGCACGCGCCCGCCGCGCACGACGAAGTGCTGCACGGCGGCCGCGAGCTCGTCCTCCGCGATGCCGAAGAGATCCAGGTCGACGTCCTCGCCGAGCACCAGGGCGGACCGGGACAGGACCGCGTCGATCGCCGCCAGCCGGTCGCGGAAGACCGCGGCCGCCTCGTAGTCCATCGCCGCGGCGGCCTCGCGCATCCTCGCCGTGAGGTCGACCCTGAATCTCTGGTCGCCCCCGGCCATGAACGCGACGAAGTCGTCCACGATCGCCCTGTGCTCCTCCACCGTGACCCGCATCGAGCACGGGCCGCCGCAGCGCCCGATCTGTCCCGGGAAACAGGGCCGACCGGTCTGCATCGCCTTCTTGTAGCTCGAATCACTGCAGGTGCGGATCGGGAAGACCTTGATGAGCTGGTCGATCGTGTCGTGCACCGCCCAGACCTTCGGGTAGGGACCGAAGTACCGGGCACCCCGGATGCGGCGGTTCCGGGTGACCAGCACCCGCGGCGCCTCATCGGCGAGGGTGATCGCCATGAAGGGGTAGGACTTGTCGTCGCGGTAGCGGACGTTGAAGGGCGGATCGAACTCCTTGATCCACATGTACTCCAGCTGAAGGGAGTCCACGTCCGTCGCGACGACCGTCCACTCGACCGAGGCCGCCGTCGTGACCATCCGACGCGTGCGCTCGTGCAGGGTGTGCAGCGGAGCGAAATAGTTGCTCAGCCGCGCGCGCAGGTTCTTCGCCTTGCCGACGTACAGCACGCGGCCGTCGGCGTCACGGAATCGATAGACCCCCGGGTTGGTGGGGATCTCCCCCTGCTTCGGCCGGTAGGACAGCGGCGACGCCACGCTCAGCCCGCCTTCCGGCGTTCACCACCGCGCCGGTCCTCCTGACCGAGGAGCTCGGCGAGGAACATCCCCGTATGGCTGTCCTCCACGCGCGCGACCTGCTCGGGAGTGCCCGTCGCGACGACCTCTCCTCCCCCCGAGCCGCCCTCGGGCCCCATGTCGATGATCCAGTCGGCGGACTTGATCACGTCGAGGTTGTGCTCGATGACGATGACGGTGTTCCCCTTGTCGACGAGGCCGCCGAGGACCTCGAGCAGGCGCTGGACGTCCTCGAAGTGCAGGCCCGTGGTGGGCTCGTCCAGCACGTAGACGCTGCGGCCGTTGCTGCGCCGCTGCAGCTCCGTGGCGAGCTTGACGCGCTGCGCCTCCCCACCCGACAGGGTCGTCGCGGACTGCCCGAGACGGACGTATCCGAGCCCGACCTCGACGAGCGTGCGCAGGTACCGATGGATCGCCTGGATCGGCTCGAAGAACTCCGCGGCCTCGGAGATCGGCATCTCGAGCACCTCGGCGATGTTCTTGCCCTTGTAGTGCACGGCGAGCGTGTCCCGGTTGTACCGCTTGCCGTGGCACACCTCGCAGTCGACGTAGACGTCGGGGAGGAAGTTCATCTCGATCTTGATCGTGCCATCGCCCGAGCAGGCCTCGCAGCGACCGCCCTTCACATTGAAGCTGAATCGCCCGGGCTGGTACCCGCGCACCTTCGCCTCGGGGGTCTCGCTGAACAGCGTGCGGATGCGGTCGAAGACGCCGGTGTAGGTGGCCGGATTCGAGCGCGGCGTCCGTCCGATCGGGTTCTGGTCGACGTGCACGACCTTGTCGAGGTCGTCGAGCCCCGTCACCCGCGTGTGCTTGCCCGGCACGCGGCGGGCTCCGTTGAGCCGTGTCGCCAGCACCTCGTACAGGATGCCGTTGACGAGCGAGGACTTGCCCGATCCGCTCACGCCGGTGACGGCCGTGAGCACGCCGATCGGGAAGTCGACGGTGACGTTGCGAAGGTTGTTCTCGCGCGCCCCGACGACCGTGATCTTGCGCGACCGGTCGATCTTGCGCCGCTTCGCGGGCGTGGCGATCTCCCGGCGTCCCGACAGGTAGTCGCCCGTCAGCGAGGCGCGCTCGTTCAACAGGGCGTCGTAGGGTCCGGAGTGCACGACCGTGCCACCGTTGACCCCCGCCCCCGGGCCGATGTCGACGATCCAGTCGGCGGCCTCGATGGTCTCCTCGTCGTGCTCGACGACGATGAGCGTGTTACCCAGATCGCGAAGCGTCACGAGCGTCTTGATGAGGCGTCGGTTGTCGCGCTGGTGCAGTCCGATCGACGGCTCGTCGAGCACGTACAGGACGCCGGTGAGCCCCGACCCGATCTGCGTCGCGAGACGGATGCGCTGCGCCTCGCCGCCGGAGAGCGACGCCGCGGCGCGGCTGAGGCTGAGGTAGTTGAGCCCGACCTGGATGAGGAAGTCGAGACGGACGCGGATCTCGCGCAGCACCTGGGCGGCGATCGCGACCTCGCGGTCGGTGAGCGTGAGCTGCGCGAAATAGTCGCGCGCATCGGCCAGGCTCAGGTGAGACGCCTCGGCGATCGAGTGACCATGGACGAGGACCGAGAGCACCTCCGGCTTGAGCCGGTCGCCGTTGCAGACCGGACACGGCACCTCGCGCAGGAACTCCGACCAGCGGGTGCGCTGCGTGTCGGACTCCGCCTGCAGCCATTGCCGCTCGATGTAGGGCACGACGCCCTCGAAGCCCGACGCGTATCGCATCTCGCGGCCGAAGCGGTTCTTCCACTTGACGGTGACCTTGTAGTTGTCGCCGCGCAGCACCGCCTCTCGGATGTCGGACGGCAGCTCCTTCCACGGCGTGTCGAGCGAGAAGTCCAGGTCGGCGGCGAGCCCCTCCAGGAGGCGCTCGTAGTACTGGAACAGCCCCTTGCCCTGCGTCGTCCAGGGGACGATGACACCCTCGCGGATCGAGAGCTCGTCATCCCCCAGCAGCAGATCGACATCGACCGACATGCGGGTGCCGAGTCCCGAGCAGGCCGGACATGCGCCGAACGGCGCGTTGAACGAGAAGGTGCGCGGCTCGATCTCCGTCAGCTGCAGGGGGTGCCCGTTCGGGCACGCGAGCTTCTCGGAGAAGTTCTGCCAGGCGCCGTCGCCCGCTTCGTCCACGAAGTTGACCTGCATGACGCCGCCCGCGAGACCGAGCGCGGTCTCCACGGAGTCGGTGACGCGACCCAGGATGTCGGGCGAGGCGACGAGCCGATCGACGACGACCGCGATGTCGTGCTTGTAGCTCTTCTTCAGCGTGGGAGGCTCGGCCAGCTGGATGAGGTCGCCGTCGACGATCGCGCGTGCGTAGCCCTTGGCTCCGAGCTCGCGGAACAGGTCGACGAACTCGCCCTTCTTCTGCGTGACGACCGGCGCCACGATCTGGTACCGAGTGCCCTCGGGCAGCTCCATGAGCTGGTCGGCGATCTGCTGCACGGTCTGACGCTGGATGCGTTCGCCGCACTCGGGGCAGTGAGGCACGCCGATGCGAGCCCAGAGCAGACGCATGTAGTCGTAGACCTCGGTGATCGTGCCGACGGTCGAGCGCGGGTTTCGGTTGGTCGACTTCTGGTCGATCGAGACCGCCGGTGACAGCCCCTCGATGAAGTCGACGTCGGGGCGGTCGACCTGCCCGAGGAACTGCCGCGCGTAGGCGCTCAGCGATTCGACGTAGCGACGCTGCCCCTCGGCGAAGATCGTGTCGAATGCGAGGCTCGATTTCCCGGAGCCGGAAAGACCCGTGAAGACGACGAGGGAGTCGCGCGGGATGTCGAGATCGACGTCGTGGAGATTGTGAACGCGGGCACCGCGGACGCTGAGCTTCGAGGAGGTGGCAACGGGGACGATGGGCACCCGTCAAGTGTAGGTTCGCCCTCCGACATCGGTTCCGGGTTCGCCCTCGGCGGACTCGCCGGCACCGCATCGCACGCCGCCAGGGCCCGCGACCCCGCTCCAGAGGGCACACTGGTGTCATGACACGCGCATCACGCTCCGCCCGCCCGCGACTCCGGGACAGGGTCCGCGAGGCCGGCGGGTGGTACGCGTGGATCAACGCGAACCTCATCAAGGCCGCCGGACCCGCCGCCGTCGGCCCATATGAGAGCACGCCGCCCCCCTCCGCGACGGAGCGCGCGGAGCGCGCGTGCCCCCTGTGCGGGCATCCGATGAACACCCACACCATCGACCGCCGCGGAGACAAGCCCCTGCTGCGTTGCCCCTGAGGAGCGCGCGCCGCGCCTCTCAGGCGTGGCCGGCCCGCTCCATCGCACGCAGTTCCTTCTTCAGCTCCTGGACCTCGTCGCGCAGCCGCGCGGCGAGCTCGAACTTCAGCTCCGCCGCCGCGGCGAGCATCTGGTCGTTGAGGTCGGCGATCGTCGACTCCAGCTGGGTCGCTCCCTCAGCGGCGATGCCCTCACGACGCAGCCGCGGCGTGGGCGCCTTGCCCTTTCCGGACCCGCCCTTCTTCGCCAGCATCGCCGCCGTATCGGCGCCCTCCCGCGCGAGGATCTCGGTGATGTCCGCGATGCGCTTGCGCAGCGGCTGCGGGTCGATGCCGTTCTCGAGGTTGTAGGCGATCTGCCGATCGCGGCGCCTGTTCGTCTCGTCGATCGCGTTGCGCATCGAGTCCGTCATGGTCTCGGCGTACATGTGCACCTCGCCGGAGACGTTGCGGGCCGCGCGACCGATCGTCTGGATGAGGGAGGTTCCGCTGCGCAGGAATCCTTCTTTGTCGGCGTCGAGGATCGCCACGAGCGAGACCTCGGGCAGGTCGAGCCCCTCTCGCAGGAGGTTGATGCCGACCAGCACGTCGTACACGCCGGCCCTCAGTTCCGTGAGCAGCTCCACGCGTCGCAGCGTGTCGACGTCGGAGTGGAGATAGCGCACCTTGACGCCGTGCTCGCCGAGGAAGTCGGTCAGCTCCTCCGCCATCTTCTTCGTGAGGGTCGTCACGAGGACGCGCTCGTCGCGCTCGACGCGCAGGCGGATCTGCTCGAGCAGGTCGTCGATCTGCCCCTTGGCGGGCTTGACGACGATCTGCGGATCGATGAGCCCCGTGGGGCGGATGATCTGTTCGACGACGCCGTCGGCGACACCCATCTCGTACCGGCCGGGAGTCGCGGAGAGGTAGACCGTCTGACCCACCCGGTTCTTGAACTCGTCCCAGCGCAGGGGGCGGTTGTCCATCGCACTGGGCAGCCGGAACCCGTGATCCACGAGGGTGCGCTTGCGGGAGGCATCCCCCTCGTACATCGCACCGATCTGCGGGACGGTCACGTGCGATTCGTCGATCACGATGAGGAAGTCGTCGGGGAAGAAGTCGAGCAGGCAGTGGGGCGCCTCTCCGGGGGCGCGCGCGTCGATGTGCCGCGAGTAGTTCTCGATGCCGGAGCAGAAGCCGAGCTGCTGCATCATCTCGAGGTCGAAGGTGGTGCGCATGCGCAGCCGCTGCGCCTCCAGCAGCTTGCCCTGCCCCTCCAGCTCCTTCAGCCGCTCCTCGAGCTCGGCCTCGATCGTGCCGATCGCGCGCTGCATGACATCGGTGCCGGCGACGTAGTGGGATGCCGGGAAGATCGGCACGGAGTCGAGCCGCTCGAGAACGTCGCCGGTGAGCGGGTGGAGCTTGTACAGCGCCTCGATCTCGTCGCCGAAGAGCTCGATGCGGATCGCGTACTCCTCGTAGACCGGGATGATCTCGATCGTGTCGCCGCGCACGCGGAAGTTGCCGCGGGAGAAGTCGACGTCGTTGCGGTTGTACTGCATCGAGATGAACTTGCGGATGAGGGCGTCCCGGTCGTAGCGCTCGCCCACCTGCAGCGCGACCATCGCGCGCAGGTACTCCTCGGGGGCGCCGAGGCCGTAGATGCACGAGACCGTCGAGACGACCACGACATCGCGCCGCGACAGCAGCGAGTTGGTGGTGGAGTGGCGCAGGCGCTCCACCTCCGCGTTGATAGAGCTGTCCTTCTCGATAAAGGTGTCCGTCTGCGGCACATACGCCTCGGGCTGGTAGTAGTCGTAGTACGACACGAAGTACTCGACGGCGTTGTGGGGCATGAGTTCCCGGAACTCGTTCGCCAGCTGAGCCGCCAGCGTCTTGTTGTGCGCGAGCACCAACGTGGGGCGCTGCACCTGCTCGACCAGCCACGCCGTGGTCGCGGACTTGCCCGTGCCGGTCGCGCCGAGCAGCACGACATCGGTCTCGCCCGCGTTGATCCGCGCCGCCAGTTCGGCGATGGCCTGCGGCTGGTCGCCCGACGGGGAGTACTCGCTGACGACCTCGAACGGCCGCACGCTGCGCGTGGTCTGCATGTGAAGAAGCCTAGGGGTGGCCGCCGACACGGGCGTCGGCGTTCGCCCAGCGCGGATGCGTCAGGACCGGACCCGCCGCCACAGCTCGTCGACCTGCTCGATCGTGTGGCTGAGGGACCCGGCCGTGTCGACGACGACGTCGGCGACGGCGAGTCGCGCTGCATCCGGGGCCTGGGCCGCGATCCGACGCGCGGCATCCTCCGCCGTCATGCCGCGCTCGGAGACGAGCCTGTCGCGGCGCACGGCCGCGGGTGCGTGGGCGACGACCACGAGATCCCACGGACCGTCCACGCGCGCCTCCACGAGGAGCGGGACGTCGTAGACGACGACGGCACGCGGGTCCCGGGCGAACGCCTCGGCGAAGCGTCGTGCCGACAACTCCCGCACGGCGGGGTGGACGATCCCGTTGAGGCGCGCAAGGGCATCCGGGTCGCCGAAGACGGCACGCCCGAGAGCCTCGCGATCGAGGGCGCCCTCGGGGCCGACGATCCCGGCGCCGAACTCGGCCGCGATGAGGTCCAGGACGTGCGACGGCGGAGTCTGCACCTCGCGCACGAGCGCATCGGCGTCGACGACGACCGCTCCGTGCTCCGTCAGCCGCCGCGCGATCGTCGACTTCCCCGACGCGATGCCGCCGGTGAGTGCGATGAGAGGCATCGCTCCAGCATGTCGCATGGGCCCCGGTGCGCGCACGCTCGGTCGCCTCGGAGATGGTCTGGGATATCATCGGGCGGCGCCCGTGTCCCGCGGCCCGCTCCCACATCCCTCGGAGGAACAGCGATGGATCAGCCTCGCGTCGCTGTGGTCGTCGAAGACGACGCCGACATCCGCTTCCTCATCTCCGCCGTCCTCGAGCAGTCCGGCTTCCAGGTCGTGTCCGCATCGTCGGGCCCCGAGGGCGTCGACGCCGTCCGCACCCACGCGCCGGTCATCACGACACTGGATGTGAGCATGCCCGGCTTCGACGGCCACGAGGCCGCCCGTCGCATCCGCGCGTTCAGCGACACCTACATCGTCATGATCACGGCGCGCGCGGAGCAGATCGACTCGTTGCAGGGCATCCAGGCGGGAGCGGACGAGTACATCACCAAGCCGTTCCGGCCGCGGGATCTGCGTGCACGCATCGCGGCCCTTTTCGAACACCCCCGGGCCTCACGCTCGTCAGACTGATCACGCCATGTCGACGACGATGACGGAGGCGTCGGGACTCGATGCGGAGCGCAGTGCGGCCCTGTCGGCGACCTGGAGAAGACGCTCCGCGTCGTAGCCGATTCCGTCGGTCAGCGCGACGCCGACGCCCAGGACAGGGATCACGGCGCTGCCGAGCGACGCGAAATCGTCCAGCAGGTGCCGGTGGAGTCGACCGGCGACGCGACGGGCCTCTGCCGCGGAGACCGGGACCATCCCCAGCACGATCTCCGTGTCGCTCGCCTGGCCGACGACCGCCTGCGTCGGGGCGTGACGGACCACGCTGCTGCGCCATTCGTGCACGAGCGCCTGCGCCTCCCCCGGGCTGAAGGCGGTGGCGATGTTCGGGATGTCGTCGATCCTCATCGCGATGAGCGCGTACCGGTCACCGTGGTGTCGTGCTCGATCGAGGATCCCCCTCAGCACGACCCGGAAGGAGCCGGAGTCGAGCACACCGTTGCTCGCGAGCGCGAGTGTCCGCGATCGGGGCGTGGCCGACGGGCGCGCCGCGCGCAGCACGGATGTCGAAACGACCGCGACGACGATCAGCACGACCGTCACGAACGCCATCGCGATGGACCCGAACCAATCCGTGAAGAAGGGGTCGACGGGTCCCACGGCGACGAAGGCGATCGAGCGGGCGAGGAAGAACAGCGACTCGATCGCCAGCACGACGGTGAGCGGCCACGAGACCGACAGCGTGGCCATCGTCCCACGCCGCGACTCGACGGCGCCCAGGAGGGTGAAGGCGGCGTTGGGGATGTACACCGCGAGGGCGCCGGCCCAGTCGCCGCCCTCCGCTCCGGCGACGGCGACCAGCGCGAATGCCAGCAGCGACGCCGCGGCGACCAGCGCGGCCGGCACCATCACCGTCCGCTCGTTGAACCTACGGCACCCGAGCCACATGATCCCCGCGGACGCCACGAACGACGCGTTGCCGATGCCGGTCGCCAGCCACACGGACTCGTCGGGAGACGCCGCCCACGCCAGGTAGCTGACGGTGGTCAGGATGCCGGCGATGTACGCCAGCGCCCAGATCCGCCCGGCCCCGTCGTCCCTCCGAAGGAGGGTCTCGACGAGGTACACGGCGCCCGCGGAGAGCACGACGACGGTCGTCATAACGGAGATGCTGAAGAGGTCCAGACCGCTCATACGTCTCTCCTTAGATCGGAGGCGGGCAGGCGGACGATGAAGGTGGTCCCCTCGCCCTGCATCGTCTGCACGGTGATCTCGCCGCCGTGGGCGCGCACGATGTCCCGGCTGATGGCCAGTCCGAGACCGCTGCCGTGCGTCGTCGAGCCCCGCACGGAGTCGGAGCGGAAGAAGCGCTCGAACAGCCGGGGCAGCTCGTGCTCGGAGATCCCGGGGCCGTCGTCGCTCACCGTCAGCCACGCGTGCAGGCCGTCGGACATCGCGGACACCTGGACGTGGCCGTCGTCGCTGTTGTACTTGACGGCGTTGGACACCAGATTGTCGACCACCTGGCGGATGCGGTGCGCGTCGGCGTAGGCGACGGCATCCTCCACGCCCGAGCCGTCAATCGTGATGCCGCGCTCGGTCGCGCGGGGGGTGGCGGCCTCGATCGCGGCCGTCATGACCTCCGCAAGATTCGTCGGGCGGGGCGATATGGAGACGGCGGCTCCCTTGCGCGCGTTGGCCGACATCGTCAGGATGTCGGCCACGAGCTCGAGCAGCCGGCCCGCATTGCGCTCGGCGACCTCGAGGCTGCGCCGCGCCACGGGAGAGATCGTCTCGTCGTCGAGCGCGAGGTCGAGGTATCCCATGATCGAGGTCAGCGGTGTCCGCAGCTCGTGCGACACGGACGCGACGAGGTCCTCCCGGGCGCGGATCGCCAGCTCCTCCGACGTGACGTCGCGCGAGACGACCACCATCCCGGCCGCCGATCCGTCGGGGTCGGTCAGCTCTCGTGCGGACGCCGCGATCGCGCGCCTGTCGGCATCCTCCGGCTCGCCGTGCCAGACGACGAGGTTGTCGAACGTCTCCCCTCTGCGCGCTCGCGAGAGAGGGAGCGCGTCCGCCTGTATCGACGTGACACCGTCGGCCGCGTAGGCCGACATGCGTCCGTCACGACCCCTCGCCCGCTGCAATCTCCCGTGCGCCTCGTTGGCGAGCAGCTGTGTGCCGTCGGCCGCGATCCGCACGACGCCGAAGTCCAGGGCGTCGAGCACGTCGATCACGACGTCCTCCTGTCGCCGCGCACGATCGACCGCCTGCTGAAGATAGCGCGACTGCTTCTCCAGCAGCATCCGCTGAGCAGAGGCACGTCGCGCCGCGAGAGAGGCGATGAAGGCCAGAGCCGTGATCGTCACGGGGAGGAGGATCGTCGCCGGGACGATGTCCGTCTCGGGAGCGATCGCGGTCTGCACCCAGAAGACGGCGGTCGTGCCGAGCGAACCGCCGACGAGCCCCGCCCACCCGTAGGACCAGGCGATCCAGATGAGCGGGAACGCCCAGAGGATGCCGAGGGCGGCACCGGGCGTCGCCTCGCGGAGCAGGGCGATCGCGATCACGTCGCACACGGGGACGATGAGACCCGCGAGGTGCGGGAGCCTGTTCCACGGCACGACGAACGCTGCGCCGGTCGTTCCGAGCGTCACCGTGAGGCCGAGGATGAACGTCGGGAGGTCGCCGACCCAGCCGAGCGCGATCGCCAGCACTGCGGCGAGCAGCGCGACGCCGGCGAAGAGAACCTGATTGAGGACGACGATGCGGTCGCGCGCGCCCGCATCGACACGCATCCAGCCGGCTTGCGGTGGCGCCGCCGGCGAACGCGACTCTGTCATGGTCTCGACGCTACTGCCCTCGATCGCTCCGGTGGCGCAGGCGGCCCGGGAAACCTCGACGCAATCGTGACGATCCGCCGGGGGACGCGTCTCCCGACGACGACGCGCGGGAGAGCCGTCTCACGCGCGCGCAGCCTCGGCCCGCGCATCCTGAGCCTCGTACGACGCGACGAGCGCCCGCTCGCGTTCGTGGGAGGGAAGACCGATCGCGACGACGGCTGCGCCGAGGACGATCGCGACCGCGCCCACCAGGTAGGCGCCGAGCGCCCCCTCCACGAGGCTCAGGCTCGCGGCCGAGAGGATCTCGTCCCGGTACTGCGGATATTGGTCGGCGACGTGCAGCGCGGAGGCGAAGGATGCCTGCAGCGCCTCCGTCACGCTCGCGCTGATGGACGCGGATTGGCCGCTCGCCTCGATCTGCCGCGCGAATGCGGCGGCGAAGCCCGATGCGAGGATGGCGCCGAGGATCGCCTGCATGATCGAGCCGCCGAGGTCGCGCTGCAGGTCGGACGTGGCAGAGGCCATCCCCACCCGCGCCACCGGCGTCGACTCGGTGAGCGCACGCGACGCGGGCGTCATGGCGAAGGCGGCGCCCGCGCCGATCACGAGGAACCCCGTGCCGATCAGCCAGTACGGCGTGTGCTCGCGCCAGAAGAGCATCGTGACGAAGCCGAGCAGCACGAGCGCGTATCCCGCCAGCATCGTCACTCGCGAGCCGCGCGCCAGCACGAGCCGCGCGGACAGCGGAGCCACCACGAGCAGGCCGACGGCCGCCGGCACCACCGACAGGCCCGCCTCGAGCGTGTCGTAGCCGAGGATGTTCTGGAGGAACTGCTGGCCGACGAACATCGCCCCCATGAGCGATCCGAAGACGATCATCCCGCCGGCGGCGGGCACCCAGAACATGCGACGCCGCGCCACGGCCAGGTCGTAGAGCGGATGACGCGTGCGGAGCTGTCGGATGCCGAACACCAGCATCAGCAGGACCGCCGCCCCGAGAAGGCCCAGGCCCAGCCCCGCTCGTCCCGGCGCGAACACCTCGCTGATCCCGAGGACGAACGCCGAGATCGCCAGCACCGAGAGCACGCCGCCGGGGTGGTCCACGGGAGCGGTGGACTCGTGCACGTGGGACGGCACGAGGATCCAGACGAGCACGAAGGCCGCCGCGGCGATCGGAGCCGCGACGAGGAACGCCGAGCCCCACCACAGGACGACCAGGAGCAGGCCCGCCAGCACCGAGCCGATCACGGTCGCCATGGCGCTCACGCTCGACCACAGCGCGATGGCACCCGTGCGCCCCGGCCCGCTGGACCACAGCGCCGTGATGAGCGAGAGCGTCGTCGGGTACGCCATGCCGGCCGCGATGCCGGTGAAGATGCGCGCGGCGATCAGGAGCTCGATCGATCCCGCGAACGCGGACAGGAAGCTCGCGACGACGGTGAGGGCGAGGCCCACGAGGAGCAGTTGCTTGCGCCCGTAGCGGTCGGCGACCGCCCCGAGATAGAGCACCGACATCGCGAGCCCGAGCGAGCAGCCGAGCGCCACGAGGTTCAGCTGGGTCTGGTCCGCCCCGAACGCGTCGCCGATGTCGGGTAACGCGATGTTGGCGGCGGCGAGGTTGATGTTGCACACGAGGGCCGCGAGGATCAGCGAGGTCAGCACGAGCGGGGCACGGGCGGGGGCGCCCTCGCGCGGGGCGTCGGTCATGGCATCACACTAGCGACGCCGCGCCGCTCAGAGCGTGGGCTCGCCCAGCGACAGCATGAGGCGATTCGCCCAGTTGAAGAACGCCGCCGACATGATCGTGTCGACCACCTCGAGGTCGTCGAGCCCCGCGGCATCCAGCGCCCGAAGCTCGTCGGATCCGAGCGCGGGCGGCGACTGGGAGAGCGCGACGGACGCGTCGACGACGGCGTCCCACCGCGGATCGATGCGCGCGCCCGTTCCCTCGTCGAGCAGGCGTTGCACGTCTTCGCGCCGCCCGGAGTGGTGGGTGGCGAACCCGGCGTGGACCGACGCGCAGTAGACGCACCCGTTGCTGCGCGATGCCGCCGTGGCGGCGATCTCCCGATCCGCGCGCGGCAGACCCTCGGCGACGTTGAAGAAGATGTCGAAGTCCGCGAGCGTGCGCTCCCGCAGGACCGCGGGATCACGTGCCAGCAGCCGGAAGTACGCGTTCTTCGCGCGCGAGCGCTGCACGAGGGCTTCGAAGTGCCGTTCCCCGAGGTCCGTCTCTCGAAGCGGCTCCAGCCACGGGACCCAGCCGAGGACGTCCTGAGTGAAGCGCTGCGGGACGGGCCGATCCGTCTCGGGCGCGAGAGACTCCGTCATCGGCGGTCCCCTTCGGTGGGGGCGGAACCCGCGGCTCTCATGGCACGCAGGCCCGCGGCGACGCGCAGCTGGAAGGCGAGGAACGACACCAGCTGCGACAGCGTCACGACGCCTGTCGTGCTCCAGCCGGCGTCCAGCAGCTGCTGCAGGTGAGCGCGCGAGGCGTCGCGCGGGTGCAGCACGAGCATGTGCGCATGCTCGAGCGCGGCGCCGAGGCGATCCCCCAGCGCGTAGGCGGCCTCGACGGACCCGACGGAGTACGTCGGTCCGGGCACGCTCTCGGGCGCGTTGTTGTGGAGGAAGGCGCCGTAGGGACCCGGATGGGAGGCTCGACGGGCCTCGGTGCGGACGATGCCGGCGAGGCGGGTGCCCTCCGGGGTCGCGTCCAGCGCACGGCCGTAGAACCGCACGGCCTCGTCGTCCCCGTGCAGTCGCGCGACGAAGACGGCGACGGCGAACCGCTCGGCCGGGGACATCTCCGCGGCATCCACCGAGACGAACAGAGCCTCATACGCCCCCTGGGCGTGCGAGCGGGACTCGGGGCGGCGGCGCCGCAGCGCGTCCCAGCGGTCGCCCGGGGAGATCCCGGCCAGGGTGTCGATGACGTCCACGGTCTCGCTCATCGCGTCCTCCCGCTCACGTGGCGCTCTGACCCAGGTAGGCCTCGCGGATCTCGGGGTCGGCGAGCAGCTCCGCCGCCGTGCCCTGCAGGCGCACCTCGCCGTTGACCAGCACATAGCCGCGGTGCGCGATCGACAGGGCGAGCTCGGCCGACTGCTCGACGATGAAGACCGCGACCCCGCGTTCGGCATTGATCCGCTGGATCGTCTCCAGCACCTGGTCGACGACGATCGGCGCGAGCCCCATCGTCGGCTCGTCCATGCAGATCAGGCGGGGTCTCGACATGAGCGCACGCGCGAACGCGAGCATCTGCTGCTCGCCGCCCGACAGGGTCCCGGCCTGCTGCCGGCGACGCTCGGCGAGCCGCGGGAACAGGTCGTACTGATCGGCGAGGTCGGAGCGGAGCTCACCGCCGCGGGCGCGACGCGTGTACGCACCGACGAGCAGGTTCTCCTCGATCGTCATCTCCGGGAAGACCCGGCGAGCCTCGGGCACGCTGGCGATCCCGGCGCGGATGACGTCGGCAGTGGAATCGCGGAGGATGCTGCGTCCGTCGAAGACGATCTCGCCGCGGCGAGGCGTCACGAGGCGCAGGATCGTCTTCATCGTCGTGGACTTGCCGCTGGCGTTGCCGCCCAGGAGCGAAACGATCTCGCCGCGGCCGATGGAATAGCTCACCCCGTGGAGCGCACGGAACTGGCCGTAGTAGACATCGACGTCCCGCACGTCGAGCAGCGGGACGGTCGCATTCATCGGGTCTCCTCGCCGTCCGTCGTCTCGGGCGGGTTCGCCGCGTCGTCGTCGAGCACCGCGGCCACGACATCGTGGGTTCGGGCCGCCGCTCCGCCGCGCCGCTTGCCGAGATAGGCCTCGATGACGCGCTCGTCGTTCTGCACCGCCGCGGGAGGACCGTCGGCGATCACCCGCCCGCCGTCCATCACGATCACACGGTCGGAGACGCTCATCACGAGCTCGAGCTTGTGCTCCACGATCACCATCGTCTGCCCCTCTGCCTTCAGGTCCAGCAGCTGGCGCACGACCTCCTTCGTCTCGGCGGTGTTCATGCCCGCCGTCGGCTCGTCCAGCAGCAGGAGACCGGGCGCCGACGCGAGGGCTCGGGCGATCTCGGTGCGCCGGCGGTTGGCGTAGGAGAGCGTCCACGCGGGGTGCTCGCGACGCGGCAGAAGCCGCGTGGAGAAGCGCTGGAGCTGGGTCGTCACCCGCTCGTCCGCCTCCCTCTTCTCCCTCCGCAGCCCCGGTGTCCCCACCGTTGCGAGTGCCGCCTCGGCGATGAGCGCGACCCACCTGAGCACCGGGATGCCGCGGAGCGCCGGCAGCGGCGTGGCCGCGCGCGCGAGCGGAACCTGGCCCAGGAGCACGTTCTCCGCAACGGTGGCGTTGCCGAAGACGCGCCCGTTCTGGAACGTGCGCCGGACGCCGCGCCGGGCCATCGCGTCGGGGCTGCGGCCCGCCACGTCCTCTCCGCGGAACCGGATCGATCCGGAGTCGGGTGCGAGCTCCCCGCTCAGGAGGTTGATCGTGGTCGTCTTGCCCGAGCCGTTCGGCCCGATGATGCTGACCACCTCGCCCTCGTCGACGTGGAAGGTGTTGTCGTCCACGGCCTTCAGCGCGCCGAACGACCGGGACAGGCCGCGGACCTCGAGCAGCCGGGTCATCGTCCCTCCTCCCCCCGCGTCGTCGCCGGGCGCGCCGCGAGCGTCCCCGCGAGAGGCGGGTCACCCGCGATGGGGCCGGATGGGTCCTGCCGGCTACTTTCGCCTCTGCCCGTGACCCTCGCCAGCAGGCGGGCGAACGGGAGCGGCAGCGTCCACAGGCCCTCGGGCCGGAAGCGCACCAGCAGGAGCAGCACGAGCCCGTAGATGAGGAGGCGGGTGTCCGCCGCGACCCGGAACAGCTCCAGCCCGCCCACGAGGATGATGGCGCCGAGGATCGCGCCGAAGGGCCGCAGCATGCTGCCGAGGACCGCGATCGTGACGATCTGGAACGAAAGATTGGGGCTGAAGATCTTCGGGTCGAGGAACCCGTACTGCGCAGCCCAGAACGCGCCTGCGACGCCGGCGATGAGGCCGCCGACGGCGAACGCCAGGGACTTGTACTGCGGCGCGGCGATCCCCGAGGCGCGCGCGGCGATCTCGTCGTCGCGCACCGCACGCCAGTACAGCCCGAGGTGCGACCGGCTCATGCGGTGCACGAGCAGGATGAGCGCCAGCAGCAGCCCGAGCCCCAGGGCGTAGAGCTGCGTCGGTGAGCTCAGCACGATGCCGAACACGTCCGGGAGCGGGATGAGCGACAGGCCGCTGCCGCCGCCGGTGATCGGCACCGCGACCAGGATGACGGCGGAGATCGCCGCACCCGTGGCGAGCGTCGCGATCGCCGGATAGTGCCCGGAGAGGCGCCAGGAGGGGGCGTTCAGGATCGCGATGAGGACGGCCGAGACCAGTCCGGCCAGGAGAGCCGCCGGCAGGAAGGGCATCCCGGCGTTCTTCATCAGCAGGGCCGCGGCGTACGCGCCGATCGCGACAGGGCCCGCCTGGCCGAGCGAGAGCTGGCCCGCCTGGCCGCCGATGACCGTCATGGACAGCGCGATCATCGCGAACGCGATGATCTGGATCCCGACCTGGACCGCGTACCCGTTGAAGAGCCCGGGAACGGCGGGCACGAGCGCGAGCGCGACGAGCACGGCGACCTGCCAGCGCCTCATCACGAGCGGTCGGGCCTGCGAGAAGAACGTGCCGGTGAGCGGCTCCCGGCGGACGGACTTCTTGCCGAGCAGCCCCTCGGGGCGGATCCACAGGACCGCGAGGAGGACGCCGAACGTGATCAGCTGGCGGACCGAGTCGCCCCACAGACTCACCCCGACCGCCTCGAGCACGCCGAGCACGAGGCCGCCGATGACGGCCCCCAGAAGCGACCCCAGCCCGCCGAGCGTCGCCGCGGCGATCCCGGCCAGCCCGATCTGGAAGCCCTGCGTGGGGGCGATCGTGGTGAAGTAGGCCGCCACGAGGACGCCCGCGAGACCGCCCAGGCCCGAGGCGACCATGAAGGCGATCGACTGGACGCGTGCGACCGGCACGCCCATCTGGGCCGCGGCATCCCGATCCTGCGAGGTCGCGCGGATGGCGCGGCCGATCTTCGTGAACCGCAGCGCCAGCGCGAGCGCGGTCATGAGAGTGACGCCTGTGACGAGGATGATGACGTCGATGAGGCCGAAGGTGAGCCCGCCCACCTGGAAGGTGACGGGCGGGAGTCCCGAGTCGAACCGGCGCACCTCGGGTCCGAAGATCATCTGCGTGAGATTGTCGAGGATGATCATGACGGCGATCGTCGACAGCACCGCGGCGATCGGCGCGCGTCCCGCGAAAGGCCGTACCGCGACGAGATTGATGAGATAGCCGAGGGCCGCCGTCACGGCGACGGCGGCGAGGGCGCCGAGCCACAGCGGCATCCCGAACTGCGTCGTGACGACCCAGCCCACCATGGCGCCCACGGCGAACAGGGAGCCGTGGGCGAAGTTGACGACGTTCGCGACGCCGATGACGAGGGACAGGCCGAGCGCGACCAGAGCGTACGCGTTGCCGTTGATCAGTCCGGCGACGAGGATGTCGAACACGTGGTGGTCTCTTTCCGAGGGTGCGGACGCGAACGCGGGGGCGTCAGGTGCACCGGCGCCCCCGCGTCGGCGTCAGCCGAGGTCGTCGGTCTCGACGAAGGCGCCGTCCTGCACCTGCAGCCACACGAACGGCGGGCTGTCGATCCGGCGCTCGTCGTTGTAGGCGGCCTCGCCGTAGATGATCGAGGGGATGCCCTCGCCGTCGCGCAGAGCGTTGCGGATTCCCTCGCGGTCGAGGGTCTCCGCGTTCTCGGCGGCCCAGGCGAGCTGCTTCAGGCCGTCGTAGGCGTACGCGGCGAAGAGGTTGGGCGCGTACCCGAACTTCTCGGTGTACGCCTCGACGAAGCCCGTGACGGCCGGGTCGTCCGACTCCGGGTAGAAGGACGTGTCGACGTAGATGCCGTCCGCAGCCTCCTGTGCGAGGTCGAGCAGCTGCTGCGAGTAGTTGGAGCCGACGGCCACGAACGGCACGTCGAAACCGGCCTGCTCGGCCTGCTGCGCGAGCAGCGCGGTGGTGGCGTAGTACGTGTAGATGATCGCGACGTCGGCGCCGGCGTCGCGCGCCTGCACGAGCTGCGGCCGGAAGTCGGTGGATGCCTCCTCGACCGGCGTAGAGTAGGCGATCTCGTCGCCGTTGGCGGCGATCTGGTCCTCGAGGACCTCGAAGGCCGTGTTGCCCCAGTCGGTGTTGAGGTAGAAGACGGCGATGTCGTCGCCCAGCTCGCCGGCGGCGTCGGCGACGACCCGCGCCTCGACCTCCTGCGTAATGCTGGGGCTGAAGATGTAGTCGCCGGTCGTCGTGAAGTCGGGGTGGGAGTTGGTGATGCCCAGCTGGAGGAGGCCGCCACGCTGGTAGAGGGGGCTCGCCACCATGGACGTCGCGGACGAGAAGTCCCCCAGCACCGCGAGGACGTTCTCGTCGCTCACGAAGCGCTGCGCGATCGTCGTCGCCTGTGCGGCCTCGCCCTGGCTGTCCTGGAAGTCCAGCTGAACCTCGCGGCCGTCGATGCCGCCCTCCGCGTTGATCTCGTCGAGGGCGATCTCGAAGCCCTCCTGCCAGTTCTTGCCGTACTCGGCCTGGTTCCCGGTCAGCGGTCCGGACACGCCGAAGACGACGGGCTCCCCCGAGGGCGCGCCTCCCTCCGTGCCGCTCTCCCCCGCGCATCCGGCCAGGGCGAGGGTGGTCACGGCTACGGCGGCGCTCCAGGCGAGGAGACGGGGGGAGATTCTCATGGGATGACCTCACGGTGCGAAGGACTCGGACAGCGCGTCATGCGGTGCCCGGCGCGGGGAGCGAAGCCACGCGCCCTCCTATGCTCGCTCGTGCCGCAGCCGCCGACGAATCGAGCCGTAACACAAGCACACGCAAGCGCCGGTCGACTTCGTCCCGCGGCCGACGAGCGCGTATACAGGAGGGATGACACCCGGCAACCGCCCCGCGATCGCGCTGATCGGCGCGGGTCCTCGCGGGGTGTCCCTGCTCGAGCGGATCGTCGCGCATGCCGAATCGGGCGAGGCGCTCGGCGCCGGCCTGACCGTCCACCTCATCGACGACACGCAGATCGGCGCCGGCCGCATCTGGCGCACGGACCAGCCGCGCGAGCTGTGCACGAACACGCTGGCCCACGCGGTGACGCTGTTCACCGACGACTCGGTCACGATGACGGGCCCGGTGCGGACGGGACCCACCCTGTGGGAGTGGGGCGTGCTCGTGGCCCATCGCTCGAATCCGACCGCACGGTCGAGGCGCGCGCTCGAGACGATCTCCGCCGACCACATCGCCGTCTTCGACGTCGTCCCGTTCCCGCGGCTCGTCGCGGACCGGTACCGCGACGAGCTGCGCGAATGGCTGCCCGAGTCGCACCCGAGTCGCGCGCTCTACGGCGAGTACATCTCGTGGTTCCTCTCCGGCGTGCTCGCCCGGCTGCCCGACGGCGTCGACGTGCGCACTCACCTCGGACGCGTCGTCTCGGTCGACGAAGCCGACGGTCGACAACTGCTGACGTTCGCCTCCGGAGAGAAGCTGAGCGTCGACGCGGTGGTCGCCGCGACGGGCTGGATGCCGCGGGCTCCCACGCCCGCGGAGCGCGAGATCCTCGAAGCCCTCGCCGCCGACGAGGGACTCGTGTGGGTGCGGCCGGACAGCCCCGCCGACCAGGACCTGACGGGTGTCCCGGACGGCGCCGACGTCATCGTCCGGGGGCTCGGGATGGGCTTCTTCGACACGATGGCGCTCCTGACCATCGGCAGGGGCGGGGCGTTCGCCCCCGACCCGGACGCACCGGGGGGTCTGCGCTACCTCCCCTCGGGGCGTGAGCCGGTGCTGCACGTGACGTCGCACCGCGGCATCCCCTACCGCGCCAAGAGCCTCTACCGCGGCCTGCCGCCTCGCGCCGAGCAGCGCCATCTGCGCTCGTTCGACACCTCCGCGGCGCGCCCCATCGATTTCGACGCCCGGCTGTGGCCGCTGATCCTCAAGGACGCGTTCTCCGACTACTACGTCACACTCGCGCGCGTGGCGCCCGGCGCCCTGCTCGCGCCGATCGAGGACGTGCTCGCGGCGATCGAGCGCGCGCCCGGCGAGCTCGACGCCCTCACGGCAGCGGTCGCGCCGTTCGTACCGGATCCCGCGGATCGGCTGGATCTCGCCGCGGCTCTGCACCCCGCCCCGTCGGGGTTCGGCTCGCCGGAGGAGTTCGACGGGTGGGTGGAGGCGTTCGTCGCGGCCGACCTCGCCGAGGCCGAGAGGGGCGTCGACTCACCGTTGAAGGCGGCCCTCTGGTCGATCGCGTCGGCTCGGGGACCCGCGAGCAGGATCGGCGCCTTCGGCGGCTTCGACGCCGAGTCCCGCGAGGGCGGCTTCCGGCTCCTTCACTCGGTCGGCGCGACGTTCGGCTCCGGCCCGCCGGCGTTCCGGTCCCGTCAGCTGCTGGCTCTCGTCCGTGCGGGCGTCGTCCGATTCATCGGTCCGGCCGCATCGGTGCGGGTGATCGACGGCTCGTTCGTGGCGAGCTCCCCCGCCGTCGCGGGCTCGGAGGTGCGCTCCCCCGTCCTGATCGATGCATGGATGCACTTCCACGACATCGCCGCCAGCGACGACCCGCTCGTCCACTCCCTCCATGCGGCGGGGCGCATCCGCCCGTTCAGGGTCGCCGGGCGCTCCGGCGGATCGATCGTGACGGGGGGCTTCGACGTGCATCCGTCCACCGGCATCGTGCTCCATCCCGACGGCTCCCCCGATCGGGCGCTCCACATCGCGGGGATCCCGATCGACGAGGTCATGCACGACGCCATCATCAGCCCGATGCCGGGCACCGACCCGACCATGCTGCGTGAGACCGACAGGGTCGCGCGCAGCGCGCTCGAGGTCGCGCTCGCCGCGGCATCCGCCCCCTACTCAGGAGTTCACCGGTGACGAACGACACGAACCGCCCCGTCGCCCTTGTGACGGGGGCCACCGGCGGGATGGGCGGCGAGATCGTCGCCGACCTCTCGCGCACACATCGGGTGATCGCCACGGGCCGCTCGGTCGCGGCGCTCGAGGACCTCACCCTGCGCACCGGGTGCGACACCGCCGCGGTCGACATGACGGATGCCGCGTCCCTCGACGGCCTCGGCGGGTCCCTCGACCGACTGGACGTGCTCGTGCACGCCGCGGCCGTGTCGCGCGCCCGGCGCGTCGACACGGCGGATGCCGAGGACTGGGCGCTCCAGCTGGCCACCAACGTCACCGGCCCCGCCCTCCTGACGCGCGCCGTGCTTCCGCTGCTGCGCCGTAGCGCGGGCACCGTCGTGTTCATCGGCTCGGGCGCCGGCACGCGTCCGGTGCCCGGCAGCGCGGTGTACACCGCCACCAAGCACGCCCTGCGTGGGCTTGCGGACGTGCTGAGGATCGACGAGGCGCCGTCGAGGATCCGTGTCGTGACGATCGCGCCCGGCCAGACCGACACCGCCATGCTGCGCGACATGATCGCCACGGTCGGGGGCGCCTACGAGCCGGAACGGTACATCCGCCCCGCGTCGGTGGCTCAGGCCGTGCGGTTCGTCGTCGATGCGCCCGCCGATGTGCAGCTCACGGACCTCGCGGTGCGTCCGCGCGTCGAGGTCTCGCGCCTCTGAGCCCACCGCCGCCGGGCCGAACGACAGAACGGGGCCGGAGCCCGAAGGCTCCGACCCCGTTCTCGTGTGGTGTCGGCTCAGCGACCCGAGAGCTTCTCGCGCAGCGCGGCGAGGGCCTCGTCGTCGGCGAGGGTGCCCGCGCCCGACGAGTCGCTCGTGAACGCACCGGCGCCGAAGTCGGCGGCGGACTGCGCCTCGGCCTCCATGGTCTTGGCGACCTGGGCCTTGTGGGCCTCCCAGCGAGCCTGCGCGGCGGCGTACTCCGCCTCCCACGCGAGGCGCTGCTCGTCGAAGCCGTCCTTCCACTGGTTGGTCTCGGGGTCGAACCCTTCGGGGTACTTGTACTCCCCGTTCTCGTCATACTCCGTCGCCATGCCGTAGAGGGCGGGGTCGAACTCGGTGCCGTTGGGGTCGACCGAGTCGTTCGCCTGCTTCAGCGAGAGCGAGATGCGGCGGCGCTCGAGGTCGATGTCGATGACCTTGACGAACACCTCCTCGCCCACCGAGACGACCTGCTCGGCGAGCTCGACGTGCTTGCCCGAAAGCTCGGAGATATGCACGAGGCCCTCGATGCCGTCAGCGACGCGGACGAACGCACCGAACGGAACGAGCTTGGTGACCTTACCCGGCGCGACCTGGCCGATCGCGTGGGTGCGGGCGAAGACCTGCCACGGGTCCTCCTGCGTCGCCTTGAGCGAGAGCGACACGCGCTCGCGGTCGAGGTCGACCTCGAGGATCTCGACGGTGACCTCCTGGCCCACCTCGACGACCTCGGAGGCGTGCTCGATGTGCTTCCACGACAGCTCGGACACGTGAACCAGGCCGTCCACGCCGCCCAGGTCGACGAACGCACCGAAGTTGACGATCGAGGAGACCGTTCCCTTGCGGACCTGGCCCTTGTGCAGGGCGTTCAGGAAGTTCGTGCGGGTCTCCGACTGCGTCTGCTCGAGCAGCGCACGACGCGAGAGGACGACGTTGTTGCGGTTCTTGTCGAGCTCGAGGATCTTCGCCTCGATCTCCTGGCCCAGGAACGGGGTCAGGTCGCGCACGCGGCGGAGGTCGATCAGCGACGCGGGAAGGAAGCCGCGGAGGCCGATGTCGACGATGAGGCCGCCCTTGACGACCTCGATCACCTGACCGGTGACGACACCGTCGTTCTCCTTGATCTTCTCGACATCGCCCCACGCACGCTCGTACTGCGCGCGCTTCTTCGAGAGGATGAGGCGCCCTTCCTTGTCCTCCTTCTGGAGGACGAGCGCCTCGACGGCGTCGCCGAGCTGGACGACCTCGTTGGGGTCCACGTCGTGCTTGATGGAAAGTTCGCGGGAGGGGATGACACCCTCGGTCTTGTATCCGACGTCGAGGAGCACCTCGTCGCGGTCGATCTTCACGACGGTGCCTTCGATGAGGTCTCCGTCGTTGAAGAACTTCAGGGTCTTCTCGACCGCGGCCAGAAAGTCTTCGGCAGATCCGATGTCGTTGATCGCGACCTGCTTGGTGGCCGGGGCGGTCGTTGCGGTAGTCATGTAGTGGGTTGTCCTTGTTGGGTTGGTATCTCGGGCCCCGCGGCACAGCGCCGACCCGAAGGGCACGACGATGACCGTGGAGGCGAAGCGGATTCGATTGGGATCGCCACACGCGCACGACGGAGCCGCGACACAAGTGACACCCCAGGGTATCAGAACGGCATGGCCGCCCGCAGGGACAAGCGAGCCCGCTCGACGGCGCCGAGCGGGCTCGCCGGCAGGCTCAGCGGGCGGTGACCTCGACGGTGAACTGCAGGGGCTGAATGCCGCCCTGCGCGTTCGTCATCGTGACCTCCGTCGTGCCGGCGGAGCGCGCCTCGATCCCGGGGTTGAAGACGGCGCTGCCATCCTCGCGCCCCTGCACGAAGACGGCCACGGCGGTGTCGGCGACCTCACCGGTGTAGCTGTCGACGGCGAGGTCTCCGGTGTCGATGTTGAGGACCTGCCCGACGACGAGGTCGACGGTGGCGCCTTGGAGGTCGCCGGCATCCATGGTGACGGGAGCGATCACGGGCGTCGCGGGGCTTTCACTCGGTGCGGACGAGGACGGGGAACCGCTGGGGGTGGTCTCCCCCGCGCAGCCGGCGAGGGTCAGTGCGGCCGCGACGACGAAGGCCGCGCCGATGAGCTTTGCTGTGTTCACGCGGCCAGTATGGCAGGGGGCGAGCAACGGCCCCGGCGTCTGTGCACAGTCGGCGCGTCCGGTCCGTCGCCTACGTGCGGAGAAGAAGAAGCCCGGCTCGTGAGAACCGGGCTTCTTCTGGTGTTGTGACCCCAGCGGGATTCGAACCCGCGTTACCGCCGTGAGAGAGCGTTTTTGAGTCAAATCTGCAGGTTGACGCGGCCGAGAATCATTGTTTTTATGCGGTTCTATGCACCAAGTTATCGACACGTGTCGGTTTCAAATGTGGGCAAAATGTGGGCAAAGGCCAAGTTACCGCCCCATCCCGATTACCTCTGCGATGTCACATGACGATCCAGGGGACGACTCTTGCGTCATAGGCCGATTGATGGCCCGCCGGGACTGGAGGGTCCACTGTGTGGCCGGCTGGGGTCGTACGGTCCGGCACCGGGGAAGTACCGGTCGACGGTTGGTGCTCGCCGGGGCTCCTGGATTCGGACCTCCGGCGCAAGGCCGATATCGCGCGCGCGACTCATGAAGCGCGTCGCAGTGCTCTGACTGATCTTCAGAGTGTCGGAGACGAGCTTGAGCGGAGGGTAGCTGAGAGCGGTCGCGACGCGGTAGATCGCGATCGCGTCGAGGATGGAGTCTCTTTGCTCGCGTCCTTCCCGAGCGAGTTGGCGAGCGAGGAACACTCGGGCACCGATGGGCTGGCTCTCGCCGACATCCACTGTGACCACATCGAGTGCTGAATTCGTCATGATCCAGTGCGTGCGGACTTCACGCAGCACCTGGCTCGTGATGTCGACGCCTCCCCCCTCGCGCTCGAGGGCGGCGAATGCGACAGCGGAGCGACCGAGTGCTGCATCCCACTCCACGCGTACCGTGATCGTGCCAGGGACATCCTTTTCGCCCGATACGCGTGCGTGCCACGATCGCGGCACGCTCACTCCGCTCCCGAGATCGATCCGCTCGTCACCGATGTCGTACGTCTGCAGCTCCGCCATGGAACCCACTATTCCACTCCGCCGGAGAATTCGCGAAGATGACTGTCGATCTTGGCTCACATCTGTGGTACTTTGCGTCGAAGGGAGACTGACGCTGTTGGCTCAAACGTGAGGAAGGCCATGAATCGCTCATCGGATTGTCTGGCTCTGACGATGAAGGATGCCGCGAAGCTCGTCGGCGTCGACTACCGCACGATCAAGTTGGGCATGGAGAACGGGACTATTCCGTCGGTCCAACTGGGGCTGCGGCGAATGATCCCGCGCGCCGCACTCCTGCGCGTGTTCGGCGTCGACGCCTGATCACGAGTTGCTCCTGACGTTTCTGGATCACGGACCAGGAGAGGGCCCTCAGAGCGACAGCCCGCCGCGCGAGGCAGAAGAGTTCGGCGTAACCCATGGTGTCGACGCCTCGAGTGATCGCGCGCGTGCCGCTCGCCGCAGCTCGGCGTCTGCCGCGCGCATCGCGTCCTGGATCGTCAGCTCGGTCGTGCCGCGCATCATCGTCGCGCCGATGTTGCCGATCGCATCCTGGTCGGTCCGGGCGATCGTGACGGCCACGTTCTGGTGCCGCCCGCGCGTCAGGCCGACGTAGAGGCCGGCCGCGTCGACATCCGGCCCCACCACTGCGGCATCCGTCGTCTCGCCTTGAATGCCATGCACCGTCGACGCGTACGCAAGTTGCAGGTGATCGAGCGCGTATTCGCGGCTCACCCGGCGAATCTCACCACTGTCACCGACCGAGGCGAGGTCAATGCTTGCATCCCAAATGTTGCGCACCACCCATTGCGCACGATTCTCAACCCCGGTGCGCGGATCATTGCGGCGGGTCTGCACGATGTCGCCAACCAGGATGTGCTGCTCCCCCATCCCCAGCGCCAGCGTCGTGGGATCCAGCTCACCGTCATTGACCCGTCGTTGCTGGATGGCGTCGTTGATCGCGTCCGCCTCATCATTGGTACCGGCGACCAGCGCAACGCGCTTGCTGCGGGCGTGCCAATCGAAGTAGGCCGCGACCATTGCGTCGCGTGCTTCCTCCGCGCTGGCCACCCGCTGCACGTGCCCGTGTTCGAGCAACTCCCCCGCGACTTGGAGTGCGTCGTCGCGGTCGCGGGGGTTGCGGACGCGCAGCGTGAGCGCGGCGTACTCGGGATCGCTGAACCGGTGCACGGTGTCGAGTTCGACGGATGCTGTCGCGTAGCGCACCGCGGATGCCATCGCTCCTGCATGCCCGACCGGGAGTGCCTGGTTCGGGTCTCCCACCATCGCCACGCCGACACCGTGCTCGAGGGCGAGATCGACAAGCGCGGCCGCAGTCTGCAGGTCGACCATGCCGGCCTCATCCACCACGATCCGATCGCCCCTCCGGAGGACGAATCTGGCTGGCCCGTCGTAGACAACCCCCGTCGTCGGGTCCGCCTCGCCGCGGGACAGACGCGCCCAGACTTGGGCTCCGGCGGAGTCAGTGTGCCAGCGGTAGCCGTGGTCGGCGAGCAGCGCGTGCAGGCTCGAGGCCGCGGCACCGACTTCGCGCGATGCGACCGATGCCGCCTTCCGGGTCGGCGCGACCACCAGCATCCGTCGCCGCTGTCCTGCCAGTCCCGCGTATGCGACGCGCAACATCGTGGTCTTGCCCGCGCCAGCCGGCCCGGTGACCGCCACCAGCCCACCCCTCCCCGCGATCGCGCCCGCTGCTGCGAGCTGCGAGGCATCCAGGGTGTCGATGTCCTCGATGGATGCTGCGGCACGACCTAGCTCGGTCGGCAGGAGTGAGCGGCCGGGTGAGGCGAGAGCATCGAGGCGCCCTGAGAGACGGATCTTCAGGCGCATCGTCTCGGTCGCCATGTACGCCTTCACGTGACCGGGAATGTCCGCGCCCCCAGCGAGGCGCACGGACTTGCGATGCGCTCGTTCGGAGATCTCGTCGATCGTCGCGGTCAACGTGTCGCGCGGCGCGATCACGCCGCTGCGCGAGAGGGCGCGAATGGCGCCGGCACGAAGATCGAACGAGCTGAACCGGCCGCCAGAACGGGTCGACCGCGCGTCGGCGTCTACGACCGCAGCATCCGACAGCAGATCTAGGTCCAGCGCGTCCGTCGGCGTCGCGGTGTGCGCGATCGGAGACCGATCGCGGGTGAGTGCTGGATCGATAACCTCCAGCTCGTCGCGGACCGTTGCCTCCCAGGACTGCTCGTCCAGGTGGGCCGGCTTGTTCGGGCGCGACATCGCCCACGCTCGACGGTCAATCTGCGTCAGAACCCGGATGCTGGGGCGCGCACCGTCGTGCTCGGCGGTCCATACCGCAACCAGCCTCGCTCGGTTCCGCTCGATTTGCGCTGACCGACGCGAGAAGGGCCGTACCGCTCCGGCGAGCTGCGCCACCTCTCCGTCGTCATCGAGAGTGAATCCGTGGCGCGCGAGGGCGGCCATCCACTGCGGGTCAGTGCGGGCAGCGAGATCGCCTTCGGCATTGATCACCGTGTGCAGCTTCATCGCGACGCGTGAGTCGACGTTCGACCACTTGCCGTCCTCACCGAGGACCTTGATGTTCAACCACATATGACGGTGAGCGTGCGGGTCCAGCGCCCGTGAGCGACGATGCTGCAGCTCGACGACCTCGATGCGGGTGATGTCCTCTCGGATCAGCCCACCGTGACCACGGCGCGCGTTCAGCTCGCGCTGCCAGGTCAGCAGGATTTGATCCCGCAGCCGGTCCTGCAGCGCCTCAAACTCGGTCGCGAGTTCCGGATGCAGCAACGCAGCGATGCTGTACGACTTCGGGTGATTGAGCGTGCCGTCCAGCAAGAGGTCGGCGTCAGCGCTCAGCCGTTGCCGGCCGCGCTCCTCACCACTGACAGGGTCGTGGCCCGTGATCCACACACGAAGCCCGCCGGCAGTGAGTTCGTCGGCGGAGATGCGGCCGTGGTCGACGACGAAACGCGCAACAGTCGAGTCCGATGCCAGACCATACGCTTCGAGCGCATCACCACCGGACGCGTGCTGGAGATGAGCGTCACAGGTCCCCTCGAGCGCGTACGCAATCGCGTGTCGTACCCCTCGGGACTCAACCCCACGCTTCCACCGCTCAAGGCCACCTCGCATGCAGTCAGAGTAGGGCTGGTTTTTACGTTTGGCCAGGACGTTTTACGCCTTGAAGGTACCTGTGGCGGGATGCGCCTAAATGGTACCGATCAGGCGCCCCACCGCGATGGGTGCCTGCGTGCATTGCTGTTCATCGGTGTTCCGGACTTGGACCGTTTCGGCTCCGACGCTGTCGGTGGCAGCCGCCGGGTTGTGCGTTGTGTTGCGCTGCTCGATCGAGGCCGCATGGCGACCAGGGCGATCTCTTGAGGCGAAGTTTCGATTCGCGTGTCGCCGACGCTCGAGTCTCCCCGCGGTCTCGAATGGCGCTGAACGACTATGGGCTTGCTCGCCACGACCCGCAGACAGAACGAGGGTCCTATTGCGTCGAACGCTCCAACTGCACCCCGGCTGACCCGTCGGACGGGACCGTGCTCAGGTGCGTTCTTCGAGCGCCCGCACGACCTGTCGAAATTCGTCTGGGGTGATCTCGCCGCGCGCAAGGCGTTCCTCGGCGATCTGACGCGCTGTGTTCGGCGCCGACGGAACCTGTCCCCCACGCGGAGACGAACCTGAAGCTGCGGTGCGGACGATCAAGATGATGACTGCCGCCAAGATGAGCAGCAACATCACGCCGCCGAACCACATCCAGCCCCACCCGAAGCCGTTTCCGTACATCATGAGCTGACCGCCCTTCTATCCGCCTGCCTGGCCGATCCGTGACTCCAGCTTGCGCTGAAGCTTGAGCGTCCCTATAGGTCGAACGTCCCGCGGTGCAAAGCACGGCATACTTCTCATGAACCTTCCCGGGGACATTGATGATTGCCAAGTCGACGGCTCCGAAACCGCGTGTCGTGGGTGATCGACGTAAAGACATGCGAGGCGCGTGTGCGGCCTCTTCGCGATGGATGCTAACGAAAACAGCGTTTCAGGCACCATCCGGACACGAGCTCCCAGCCAGCCTGACGGTGGACGGTTCCTCGGTCTCGGCGATAGCTCACGGGTGTCCGTATCGGTGGGGATCGGCGTCGAAAGCCTTGGCGCATCCGATTGAGCAGAAGTAGAACGTGGTGCCGCCGTGCTCTCGGGTTGTGGCGGCTGTGGCGGGGTCGATCAGCATTCCGCAGACCGGGTCAGTGACTAATACTGTGTTGTCGGTCGTGTCGTCGGTGTGGTGTGTCATGGGATTCTCCTCGGGTTGGGGTCAGGCAGGGGACCGTCAGGATGCTGCGGGAGCGGGAGCGGGAGCGGGAGGTGAGGGCAGGCGCAGCCTCTTGAGCAGGAGCGCGTTGACGGCGACGATGACGCTGGAGCCGGACATGGAGATGGCGGCGATCTCCGGGCTGAGCATGATCCCCAGCGAGGAGACGAACACGCCGGCGGCGATCGGGAGGGCAACGGCGTTGTAGCCGATGGCCCAGCCGAGGTTCTGTCGCATCTTGCGAACGGTGCCTTTTCCGATCCGCAGCGCGATCGCGACGTCGAGCGGGTCGGAGCGCATCAGAACGACATCAGCAGTCTCGATGGCCACATCGGTTCCTGCGCCGATGGCGATGCCCAGGTCTGCTTGAGCGAGGGCGGGGGCGTCGTTCACGCCGTCGCCGACCATGGCAACCTTCTTGCCCGCCCGTTGCAGCTCGGCGATCCGTGCGGACTTGTCCTCGGGGAGGACTTCGGCGATCACGGTGTCGATGCCCAACAGGGAAGCGATCCGCTTTGCCGTGGGTTCGTTGTCGCCGGTGAGCATGACGACCTCGATGCCAGCCTCGTGCAGGGCCGTGACCGCTGCGGCGGCGGTTTCTCGCGGCGCGTCCGCCAGCGCGATCACCCCCGCTGCCTCGCCGTCCACCGCGAATGCGATGGCGGTGCGTCCGGTGGAGGCCAGTCCGTGGAGGGCTGCCTCGATGGGGCTGATGTCGATGCCCTCGTCGGCCATCAAACGGGTGTTGCCCATCACCACGCGGTGGCCGTCGACGGTGGCGACCGCGCCGAGCCCGGTCACGTTCCGGAATGCGCTGGCGGTGCGTCGGGGGATGTTGCGGGCGTCGGCGTAGGCGACGACCGCCCTGGCGAGCGGATGCTCAGATTCGCGTTCCGCTGCGGCCGCGAGGGAGAGCAGTTCGATGTCGTTCATGCCGATCGGCAGGTAGTCCGTGACTTCGGGTTCGCCCTTGGTCAGAGTGCCGGTCTTGTCGAGGACGACCATATCGATATGGGCAGCGGATTCCAGGGCGCTGGCGTTCTTGAACAGCACGCCGCGTTTGGCGCCGAGTCCGGTGCCGACCATGATCGCAGTCGGTGTGGCCAGGCCGAGCGCGTCGGGGCAGGTGATCACCACGACGGTGATGGCGAACAGGATCGCCGTGGGCACCGGCGCGCCGGTGAGCCACCAGGCCAGGAAGGTGACCGTGCCGCCGATCAGGGCGACCAGGACCAGCCAGAACGCGGCACGGTCGGCGAGGCGTTGCCCGGGGGCCTTGGAGTTCTGCGCTTCCTGAACGAGGGCGACGATCTGCGCGAGGGCGGTGTCGGCGCCGACCTTGGTGGCCCGCACCCGGAGGGTCCCGGTGGTGTTGACGGTGGCCCCGATCACCTCGGAGCCGGGCGTCTTGAGGACCGGCAGGCTCTCTCCGGTCACCATCGATTCGTCGATCTCCGAGTCGCCTTCTTCGACGGTGCCGTCGGTCGGGATCTTCGCGCCGGGTCGCACCAGCATGAGATCGCCGGGGACGACGTCGGCGGTGGGCACCTCGACCTCTTCGCCGTCGCGGAGCACGACGGCGCGGGGAGGGGCGAGCTCGAGCAGGGTGCGAATCGCGTCGTTCGCCCCGCCGCGGGCGCGCATCTCCACCCAGTGGCCGAGCAGAACGAAGGCGGCAAGCACGGTGGCTGCCTCATAGAACACTTCACCGCCGCCGGTGAGGGTGACCGCCACGCTGTACAGCCAGCCGGTGCCGACACCGACCGCGACCAGCACCATCATGTCCAGGGTCCGGGCTCGGAGCGCGCGGAAAGCACCATCGAAGAAGATCCAGGCGGAGTAGAAGATCACCGGCAGCGAGAGGATCAGCGAGAAAACGTCATCGCGCAGCCCGAACGGTGCGGGCACGGTGAACCCCAGCACCTCCCGGCCGATCGGGGACCACAAGATGATCGGCACGGACAGCACGGCGGCCACGATGAAACGGTTGCGCATATCGCGGATCATCGACGCCATGGACATTCCCGCGTGGCTTCCGCCGTGCCCCATCACATCCTGCATGCTGCGGTCTGCCACCTCGTGGCCGCCGTGATCCGGAGCTTGGTGTGGGCCCTGGCTCGCGGGGGTCTCGCCGCCTACAGGTGCGGGGCTGGTCATCGCGGCGTGATCGTGAGCCGGGCTCGCCGGGCCCAGGGGCCGTGCATCGCCGGGCGCCGGCACGTGTGGTTCGGTCAGGGGCGGGCGGTGGTCGGTGTGCGCCGGCCGGGTGGGGTCGTCGGCGGGATCGCAGATGTGCTCGGGGACGGACTGCCCGGCGCAGTGGTAGCCGCACTCGATGATCCACTGCCGCAGCTGAGCCTGGGAGGTCAGCTCCGGGTTGTAGGTCACGTTCGCGGTCTGGGAGACCGGGTTCGCCTCGACATCAGTGACACCCGCCTGCCGCAGCAGGGTGGCCTCGACCGTGGCCTTGGAGGACGCCCAGGACAACCCCTCGACTTCCAACACCACGGTTCGCGTCGCGTTGCTCATGGTCTTCTCTTCTCGGTGATCGGCGGACGTCGGGTTCATTGCGAAGCGTCCGTCCTGATGACAGTCCGCCAGGTGTTCCCGGCGTCGGTGGTTATGCGCACTCCGCCCTCGTCAGCGATGGCGACAGCTCCGTCGAAGCTGGCCGCGATTGCCGAAGCGGCGCCGGTGGCGTGCCCGGCGGTCTTCCAGACGGCCCCCTCGGTCGTGCTTCCGGTCCAGATCGTGCCGTCCGCATCGACCCCGATGATGCCCTCCTCCGCTGTCGGGTCGGCCGTGATCACCAGAAGCGCCGGGGCGTTGGCGACCGCGGTGAAGGTGATGCCGCCGTCGCGGCTGACCACCAGACCCTCCGGAGTGGTGGCAGTGACCACATCGGCTTTCATCGGGTCGATGCTGATGTCCCGTGCCGTCAGCGGGCCAAGGTCCTCCCAGGTCTGCCCGGCATCACTGCTCGCCGCGAGGACCGCCCGGTCGGACGGAAGCCCGAGGAGGAAGTCGGGGGCGGCGGGGGTGGCGGCGAGCAGGTGGAAGTCGGTGACCCCGGCCAGCGACACCTGTTCCCAGCCGGCGTCGCTGTAGCGGACCAGGCCCACGTTGGGGGCAGTGAAGGTGTGGTCCTGGTTGGCCGGGTCAGGGTGGCCGGACGCGAGGATGGTGTCCGCGTGGACGGTCAGTCCCATCGCATCGAAGGTGGTCTTCCCGACCAGGGAGGTGTCGTCCGTCGTCGGGTCGACCCGGTAGACACCGGTGTGTGCGCCGACCAACACCGCCCCGTCCGGGTCGAAAGCGACGTCGTGGACGTGCGGGATGAGATCGAGCGAGGTCTCATTCTCGGGTACAGCCGCGCATGCGGCGGCGGTCAGGACAACCGTGGTGGCGAGGCCAAAAGCGGCGAGAGTGCGTGTATGTGTCTTCATGGTGGCGGTCTCCCTGGGTCAGGGGCCGGCCGTCGGGTACGGCCGGCCCCTGACGGTCAGAGTGTCGCGAGAATGTCCTCCATCGTGGTGATCTCCGTGGTCTGCGAGGCGATGATGGCCTCTGCGAGGGCGATCACGTCGGCGTTCTGGCCGTTCTCGACCTCGGTCTGCGCCATCTCGATCGCGCCCTGATGGTGGACGATCATCTGCTCCAGGAAGAGGCGGGACGCCTCCACACCACTGGCGTCCTCGAGGGCTTGCATGTCGGTGTCGGACATCATCCCGTGGTCCATGCCGCCCATGTCCCCCATCGGGGTGCCCCAGTCATCGAGCCAGGACTCCATCAGCTCGATCTCCGGACCTTGCGCGGCCTTGATCTGCTCCGCCAGGGTGATGACGCGCTCGTCGATGCCGTCCTTGCCGAGGATCATGTCGGCCATCTCAACGGCTTGTTCGTGATGGGGAATCATCATCATCGTGAACTGCATGTCGGCGTTGTTCACGTCGGCAGCGGGAGACGCCGACGAGCCCATTCCGGGCATGTTGTCCATCCCGCCGCTGCCGGTGGTGCCGGCGCAGCCGGCGAGGGCGAGCAGGGCTGTCAGGGTGATCGCGGCGGTCGCCGCGGCACGGTTCTTCATTTGATATCTCCTCAGTCGTCTGTGTGGCGCGCACGATCGGTGTGATCGCGCGCGAAAGCTCGGCTGCCCTCAACGGGTCAGCGAGCTGCAATCACGTACGACTGATGCAGAGAACGAGAAGAGAGGGTGGTCGGGACAGCGCTGCCCGGCCGGCGACCATGAGGGGTCCGGCGCGGCCGAACACGACACCCCAGCTGACGCCAGCGCGGGGCAGAAGGAACAGCAGCGATACGACCAGGAGGGCAAGGACGCACGCCATCGCGAGCATGGCTTCATGCCCCCCGCAGTCCGGGCAGCCGTCATCGGCCGGTGGCGCATCGTGGCCGTGGGCGGCGCCGGCTTCCTGCACGGAAACGGCGGCGGCAGGATCCGCATGCGCGGTCGGCGCGTCGAGCGCGTGCATCGCGAGCAGACCGATGATGAGCGCGGCGGTGAGGGCGATGAGCAGCAGCACAGACCGGCCCAGCCCGTGCGGGCTGCGGCGCAAATGCTGCGCGAGAGCGATCATCGAGAACTCACCTCCTTGCCTTCAGGGTAATCGTCCCTGGCGGCCGGCGTGGAACCGCCAGCCGCCAGGTCTCAGGCGGGCTGCGGTACCCGCGCCACGGGTACGGCGGGCACCGTCGGCGCCGGCGCTGGTCGGAACCGTCGCAGGCGGAGGCTGTTGGTCACCACGAACACCGACGACAGGGCCATCGCTGCGGCGGCAACCAGGGGGTTGAGCAGGCCAAGCATCGCGATCGGGATCGCGGCGATGTTGTACGCGAACGCCCAGAACAGGTTGCCCTTGATGGTACCCAGGGTGCGACGCGAAAGCCGGATAGCGTCCGCGACAACCAGGAGGTCGCCGGAGGCGATGGTCACGTCGCTGGCGGCGATGGCGGCGTCCGTCCCGCCCCCCATCGCGATGCCGAGGTCGGCCGCGGCGAGGGCGGCGGCATCGTTCACACCGTCGCCGACCATGGCCACCACGCGCCCCGCGGATTGGAGTTCGCGGATAACCTCGAGCTTTCCTGCAGGGGTGACCCCAGCCCGAACCTCATCGATCCCGACCAGACCCGCGATATGTTCGGCGGCGCCGGCGTTGTCGCCGGTAAGCAGCACGGGACGCAGGCCCAGGGCACGGAATCGGGCGATCGCGTCCGCGCTGGTCGGCTTGACGGCGTCGGAGACCGCGACGATGCCAAGGAATTCCCCGTCGCGGGCGACCGCGATCACCGTGCCCCCAGCAGCCTCCAGCACCTCAGCCTCACCGCGGAAACGGATCGGAAGATGCACGGACCACTGGTCCTCCGCCCACGCCGGGCGTCCAGCCACGACCAGCGAGCCTTCCAGAACGGCCTGGACGCCGAACCCGGCGTGCGACGCGAACGACTCCGCCACCGGCGCCGCGCCACCATGAGCACTCACGATGGCCCGCGCCACGGGGTGTTCGGATCCCCACTCCGCGCCAGCGGCGATCCGCAGCAGCTCGTCATCAGTAACGCCGGGCGCCGCCGAGACGGTGGTGACGGTCATCGCGCCCCGGGTGATAGTTCCGGTCTTGTCCAGCACGATCGTGTCGACCTGACGAGTCTGCTCGAGCACCTGCGGCCCACGAATAAGGATCCCCAGCTGTGACCCGCGCCCGGTTCCGACCAGCAGCGCGGTCGGCGTCGCCAAGCCCAGCGCGCACGGGCAAGCGATGATCAGCGTCGCCACCGCAGCAGTGAACGCGACCTCGACGGACCCACCGACCAGCATCCACCCGACGAAAGCGACGATCGCCAGGAGGATCACGATCGGAACGAACACGGCCGAGACCCGGTCGGCGAGACGCTGCACGCGCGCCTTGCCGGTCTGAGCGTCATCCATCAGCCGCTGCATCCGCGCCAGCTCCGTGTCCGCCCCGACCCTCGTGATCTCGACGATCAGGCGTCCGCCAACGTTCACGGTGGCGCCCACGACGCGGGATCCGACGGTGACCTCGACCGGCACGGATTCCCCGGTCAGCATGCTGGCGTCGATCGCCGAGGCGCCGTCGACGACGAGCCCGTCCGAGGGGATCTTCTCGCCGGGGCGCACCAGCACCCGGTCCCCGACGGCAAGCTGTGCGACCGGAACACGCTGCTCCACCCCGCCGACGAGGCGCGTGGCGTCCTTGGCGCCGAGTTCGAGCAGGGCGCGCAACGCCTCGGAGGAGGACTTCTTCGCCCGGGCTTCGGCGTACCGGCCGGCCAGGATGAACACCGTGACGAGGGCGGCGACTTCCAGGTAGATCTCCCCGCTTCCCGCTTCCGGGCTGCCGAAGAGGGTGAAGGTCATGTGCATGCCCGGCATCCCCGCCATCCCGAAGAACAGCGCGTACAGCGACCAACCGAATGCGGCGATCACCCCGAGGCTGATCAGCGTGTCCATGGTGGCGGCGCCGTGGCGGGCATTCACGAACGCGGCACGGTGGAACGGCCAGGCGCCCCACACCGCGACCGGCGCGGTCAGGGTCAGCGCGAGCCACTGCCAGTTCGTGAACTGCAGCACCGGGATCATCGACATCAGCGCGACCGGCACGGCCAGGGCCGTGCTGATCAGCAGCCGGCGGCGCAGGGTAACCAGCTCGACGTCGTCGGCAGGTGTTGCGGCCGATGCGGACTCATCGATGATCGGCGCGGGAAGCGCCGCGGAGTAGCCGGCGGATTCGACCGCCGCGATCAGCTGCGCCGTCTCCACGCCGTCGGCGTGCACGCGCGCCTTCTCGGTCGCGTAATTGACCGTCGCCTCCACCCCCGGGATCTTGTTGAGCTTGCGCTCGATCCGGGTCGCGCAGGATGCGCAGGTCATCCCCGAGATATCGAGGTCCACATCGACGGTGCTCATGCGGGTGTGCCGGCGAGGGCGTACCCCGCCTCCTCCACCGCGGCTCGCACGCGTGCGGCATCGATCGGCGCGGCGCTGTGGATCGTGACCCGTGAGGTGCCGCCGGCGTTCAGGTCGACCGAGACGTTGTCGACACCGTCGATCGCGGAGATCTCCTCGGTGACGCTCATCACGCAGTGCGAGCAGGTCATCCCCTCAACCAGCAGTTCTTCGGTGATCGTAGATGCCGCGGGCTGCTTGTCGGGGACGGATGCCGCGGCGCAGCAGCTGCATCCGGCGGCGGAGTCGATCAGGCCCAGGTCAGTGCGCTCGTTCGTGGTCATGATGTGTGTCCTTTCGGTTCAGGGGTAGACGTCAGGAGCGGACAAGGCGAGCGATCGCCTCGTTCGCTTCTCGGATCTTCTCTTCGGCGACCGGGCCGCCTTCAGCTGCAGCCTCAGCGACGCAGTGGGACAGATGATCCGCCAGCAGCGACAACGCGACCGTCTCCAGCGCGCTCGTCGCCGCCGATACCTGGGTGAGGATGTCGATGCAGTACTTGTCGTTGTCGACCATTCGCGCGATGCCGCGCACCTGCCCTTCGGCACGGCTCAGCCGCTTAAGCAGATCATCCTTGTTGCCCGCCTACCCGTTCACGACTACATGCTATACCCCCCTAGGGTATAGAGGGCGCTATGTCACGCTTAGCGCGCAGGGGCCGAGGAATGTCTCACGCACGCCCGTCAGCGGGAAGGCCCCGCGCGTCCGGCGGCGGACAGTCCTGAACTACTCGGTGGTGGCCTCGTTCGCGCAGCTTCGGTCTGCTTGTCCGGAGAAGCTTGGCGCGGCTCGCGAGGCTGCCTCTTCCGGGGTGGTTGCCGGCCCGTTGGTTTGAATGTCGTCGATAAGCCAGTCCATCAGGAGGATCTCCCGTTTCTGCGCCTCGATGATCTCGACGGCCAGCTCGCAGACTCGCACGTCTTGTATCTGTGCGCGCTCGGATCGGGTGATGGCGAGGGAGTGGTGCGGGATCATTGCGTTCATGAACGAGGTGTCGCCGACGGTGATCTGGCTGCGATCGAGAAACGCGCCTCCGGCGATCAGGAGGATACCGACGCCGACGATGGCGATGTTCGCCTTGGTGTTCTTGTACATGTTCAGCATCCAGGCGATCATCACGAGCACCATGGCGCCGCCCATGGTGACGGCCATGAACACCCGGCTCTGACTGAAGCGGATGTGGCTCCACTCCCATGAGCCCACGAACATGACCCAGTACATGACGACCATGGCAGTGAGGATCATCGCCGCAAATCGCAGGTACATTGCACCCGACGTGCGGGGCTTGTCGTCTTCCGAGTGTTGGTGATCTGGGGTGTGCTGATCGTTATCGGTTTTCGACATCAGAGGCGTCCTTTCTTTGCTCGATCTGACGCTCTACAGGCTGCGCAGCAGTTCCTCACAGGCCTGCTCGCAGCGTCGGCATGATTCCGCGCACACACGGCAGTGCTCGTGCATGTCTGCGTGACGCTCGCACTCGTCTGCGCATGCTCTACATGCCGATCGGCACGCTTCCACGGCCGCGCGGGTGATGTTCGCGTCGTACCCGGTGTGCCGTGACAGCACACGCGCCGTGACCGCGCACAGGTCTGCGCAGTCCAGATTGGTGCGAATGCACTTCGTCAGCTCCGCGACCATCTCCTCGCTCAAGCAAGCGTCCGCGCACGCAGTGCAGGCCTGCGCGCACTCCACACACGCGTCGATACAACGCGCCAGCGCCCTCTCATCAACATTCCCGAGACTCTTCGGGTAGGTGCGCAGCATGTCCTCGGTGACCGTCATGGCCGTGTCCTTTCGAAGGGGTTTGAACGCCGGTAACGTAAGCCGCTCGCAACGCGCACAGTAAGGGCCTTGCATACTCCACCGGGGTACGGTAACCCGCAATAAGCGACGGCCGCGGGGTTGTGTCACCGGCGCAACCTCGCGGCTGAGATGGGCGCCATGCGTGTGCTCGTTTGGGCCCCTGGCGAAGATCCGCCGTCGGTACAGTAAGCACTGTATAGTCATCGAGTGCTGACTATCGCGAATCGCCTGGATGTCATGAATCGACTGGGACGGGCAATGGCCGACCCGACACGATCGCGGATTCTGATGACCCTGCTCGGCGGCCCGAGCTATCCGGCTGTACTCGCTCGCGAACTGGAACTATCCCGGTCTAATGTCTCCAACCACCTCACCTGCCTTCGCGACTGCGGCATCGTGATCGCCGAGCCCGAGGGGCGTCAAACTCGCTACGAGATTGCTGATGGCCATCTGGCCGTCGCGCTCACCGCTCTCGTGGATGTCACCCTGGCGGTCGATGAGAGCGCGCCGTGCGTGGACGCATCCTGCACGGTTCCCGGCTGCTGCGAGGTCGCACCGTGACGACGCTCACGCCTGAGCGACGGGAGCGGCTGCATCGCCGTGTGCGGTTCATCGTCGCTTTCACGATCACCTACAACGTGCTCGAGGCGGTCATCGCGATCTGGGCGGGTGTGCTCGCCTCTTCTGCCGCTCTCATCGGGTTCGGTTTGGACTCTGTCGTCGAAGTGCTCTCGGCCGTCGCGGTGGCGTGGCAGTTCACCCGGAAGGATCCGGAGCGGTGGGAGAAGGCCACGGTTCGCGCGATCGGGCTCGCGTTCTTCGCCCTCGCGGGCTACGTCACCATCGACGCGATCCTGAGCCTCGTCTCGAGAGACGCCCCCGAGCACAGTCCGCTCGGCCTCGGGATCACCGCGTTGAGCCTGCTGGTGATGCCAGCGCTCGCCTGGTACGAAACGCGCACAGGTCGAGAACTCGGATCCAAGAGCGTGCTCGCCGACGCGAAGCAGCTACTGCTCTGTGTCTACCTCTCCGGCGCCGTATTCATCGGTCTGATTCTGAACAGCCTTCTCGGATGGTGGTGGGCCGACTCTGTCGCCGCGCTCGTCGTCGCAGCCCTCGCCGTCCGTGAAGGCATCGAAGCGTGGCGCGGAGACATCGAGTCTCCCTTCGAGGTCCTCAGTGAGATGAAAGAGGATGGCCGAGGATCCGCGTAATCCCGCGATTCTCGCCCGCGCGCAGCGACTCGCGCTCACCACGATGGCCTGACTCCGGACGGAGGCGATGTCGGGTGGCCTGTCTACACTCTCGAGCATGGGCAGCATATCCCCATACGATTCGGCGCAGGGCCGCCGGTACCGCGTGCGATACCGCAAGCCCGACCAGACCCAGACGGACAAGCGCGGCTTCCGAACAAAGCGCGAGGCCGAACTCTTTCTGGCGTCAGTCGAATTAGACAAGGCTCGCGGCGGCTACATCGATCCGGGTAGGGCGCGCGTCACGGTCGAGCAGTGGATGGCAATCTGGCTCTCGTCGCGCACCGACGTGCGGGCGACCACCCGAGATCGCATCGAGGGGATCATCGCTAAGCACGTCAATCCGAAGCTTGGACATCTGCCACTCAGCGACGTGACCCGACTGGGGGTGCAGCAATGGGCGTCCACGCTGCCTGGCGAACCTGCCACGGTCCGCAAGATCGTCCTCGTGCTATCGGGCGCACTTCAACTCGCCGTTGAGGATGGCCGTCTGTCTCATAACCCCGCCGCGACCCTGCGGCTGGCGAGGACGGTGCAGAAGCGTAAGCGGTACCTCAGCCATGCCGAGGTCGGAGCACTCGCGCAAGCTGTGGGCCGACAACCGAACGGCGCCGAGCTGGGCTACGACATCCTCGTGCTTGTACTGGCATACTGCGGACTCCGTTGGGGCGAAGCGTCGGGATTGCGTGTGAAGGACGTCGACCTGGAACGCAGCCGACTCAACGTAGAGGCCACGGTCGTCATGGTGAAGGGCCACCAGAGGGAGGAGGCGCCGAAGGACTACGAGCACCGGTCGATTCCCATTCCTGCTTTCCTCCGCCCGCACCTCGCCCGCCAGATCGCCGGCCGGTCCCCCCACTCACCGGTCTTCTACGGTCAGCGCACGGGTACGTGGTTGCGCAACGCGGTCTTTCGCCTCGGCTGGTTCAACGACGCGGCTGCCAGTATCGGGTTGACAGGCCTGACTCCGCACGAGTTGCGCCACACGGCGGCGTCTCTGGCGATCTCAGCCGGAGCGAACGTCAAAGCGGTGCAGCGAATGCTCGGCCATGCCAAGGCCAGCGTTACCCTCGACGTGTACGCCGACCTGTTCGAGGAGGATCTCGATGCCGTCGCGGTCTCGCTCAACGCGGCTGCTCTCCAGACGACTGTCGGCGACTTCTACGCTGTGGCTGAGACCGAGTAGACAAACCCCGCTTTGAGCCTCATCGCCCCGGCGAGCACGGCCTGACAGAGTGCGATCGCTGCGCCTCGGGACCTCAAGGCGAGACGGAGTGATGGTCAAAAGCCTGCAAAGACGCCCCGAAATCCGCGTTTCCAGCCGACCATCTGCAGGCAACGACTCTGGGATCCGTGGGCAAAATGTGGGCAGATCCGAACATCGCCCACATGGACGTCCTCCGAGAATGACGAAAACCCCCGGATAACCGGGGGTTTTCGTTGGTGACCCCAGCGGGATTCGAACCCGCGTTACCGCCGTGAGAGGGCGGCGTACTAGGCCGCTATACGATGGGGCCTCGCTGACAACCGTTCAAGTATGCCACGGCGTGCACGGGACGGACAAATCGAGGCCACCCGAGTGCAGTGGCCTTGCCGGAACCTGCGCCGAAGCGCTTGAGTGATCGCATGCGCCTGACCAAACACGAGCACGCCGCCCTCCTCCTCGAGCACGAGGGCAAGGGCCTCATCATCGATCCGGGGTCCTTCACGACGCCGTTCCCCGAGATGGGCCACGTCGTCGCGGTCGTCGTGACGCACGAGCACGCGGACCACTGGACGCCCGAGCACCTGGACCGCATCCGCAAGGCTGCGCCCGGCGTGCCGATCTACGGGCCCGCCGGGGTCGAGGCCGCGGCATCCGATCACGGCATCACCGTCGTCGAACCGGGCGACAGCGTGACGATCGAGCCCTTCACTCTCCGCTTCTTCCCGGCAGAGCACGAGGTCATCCACGAGTCGCTCCCGCGTGTGCAGAACGTGGGCGTCCTCGTCAACGACCAGCTGTACTACCCCGGCGACTCGTACGCCGTGCCGGAGGGCGTCGACGTGAACGTCCTCGCCGCGCCCATCGGCGCCCCCTGGCTGCGCATCGGCGATGCCATGGACTTCGTGCTCGCCGTCAAGCCGCGGAGGGCGTTCGGCACCCACGACATGACCCTCTCGGTCATCGGCCGCGACATGCACCGCGCGCGCCTGCAGTGGGCGACGGCGCAGAACGGCGGCGAGTTCCTCGCGCTCGACCCCGGCGACACGATGGACATCTGACACGCACAGAACGGCGGATGCCGCGGCCTGAGAGGCGCCGCGGCATCCGCCGTTTCGGCCGGGGTCCCGCCGGTCCCCGGGGTCTGGGATCAGGCGGCGACGGTCGCGCCGACCGGAGTCAGCGCCGCCTCCTCCTGGGCGCCCTTCTTGTGCACCCACTTCTTCAGGGCGACCACGACGAGGGCCGCGACGACCGCTCCCGCGACGATCGAGACGGCGAAGCCCCAGAACGGGTTGATCGCGAAGAACACGAAGATGCCGCCGTGGGGGGCGAGCGACGAGACCCCGAACGCCATGCTGAGTGCGCCCGTGACGGCGCCGCCGACCATCGACGCGGGGATGACGCGAAGCGGGTCCACGGCCGCGAACGGGATGGCGCCCTCCGAGATGAAGGCGGCGCCCAGCAGCCACGCCGCCTTGCCGTTCTCCCGTTCGACGGGATTGAACAGGCCGCGCGCGAGGACCGTGGAGGCCAGGGCCATCGCCAGCGGCGGCACCATCCCCGCCGCCATGACCGCGGCCATGATGAGGAACGGCGTGGAGGAGAGGTCGCTCGTGGACGCGGCGGCGAGGCCCGTGGTCGCGAACGTGTACGCCACCTTGTTGACGGGTCCGCCGAGGTCGAAGCACATCATGAGGCCGAGGATCACGCCGAGGCCGATGATCGACGCACCGGTCAGGCTGTTGAGCCAGTCGGTGAGGCCCAGCATCAGTTCCGCGATGGGGCGACCGAGGAAGAGGATCATGAGGCCGGATGCGACGACCGACCCGATCAGCGGGATGATGACGGTGGGCATGAGTCCGCGCAGCCAGCGGGGCGCCGGCAGCCGGCCCAGCCACCAGGCGATGAAGCCGGCGAGCACGCCGCCGATGAGGCCGCCGATGAAGCCCGCGCTCATGAGCACGGCCACGGCGCCCGCGACGAATCCGGGGGCGATGCCCGGCCGATCCGCGATCGCGAAGGCGATGAAGCCCGCGAGCACGGGGACGAGGAAGCCCATCGACGTGGCGCCGATCATGAACGCCACGGAACCGAGGTACTGCCCCAGCGGCCCGAGCGGCGACGTGATCCCCTCGGTCGGAAGATCCCACAGCGAGTTCTGGATGATGACGTTCGCGGCGTTCGCCGTGACCTCGTAGCCGCCGAGGAGGAACCCCAGCGCGATCAGCAGACCGCCGCCGGCGACGAACGGGATCATGTACGACACGCCCGTGAGCAGCCAGCGCTTGATGCGCGAGCCGACGGACTCCTGTGCGGCGGTGCTCGACGAGGCCTGCGCGGTGCCGGGGACCCGCTCGGCCTTCGGATCCTTCGCCGCGGCGACGGCCTCGGCGATGAGCCGGTCGGGCTGATCGATGCCGCGCTTGACGCTCGCCCGTACGACGGGCTTGCCTGCGAAGCGCTGCGGCTCGCGCACGTCGACGTCGACGGCGAAGATCACGGCATCCGCCGCCGCGATCTCGTCGGCGGGAAGCGCCTGGTATCCGCTGGAGCCCTGCGGCTCGACGACGAGGTCGACATCGTTCTTGGCGGCTGCGGCCGTCAGCGCGTCGGCCGCCATGAACGTGTGCGCGATGCCCGTCGCGCACGCCGTGACGGCGACGATCTTCGGGCGCGGGCCGGATTCCGCGGGCGTCGGGGCGGCGTCGGACTCCCCTGCCGGCGGGGTGGCGGCGGGTGCCGAGTGCGCGGTGGCGGAGCCCTCACCGATCGCCTCCTGCACGATCCGCACGATGTCGTCCTTCGAGGATGCGGCGCGCAGCGCGCCGGTGAACTCGTCGTCCAGGAGGCTGCGGGCGAGCTTCGAGAGGACGGCGAGGTGCTCCTCGGCGGCATCGGCGGGGGCGGCGATCAGGAAGACGAGGTCGGCGGGGCCGTCGTCCGCGCCGAAGTCGACTCCGGGCTTCAGGCGCGCGAACGCGAGGGACGGCTGGGAGACGGCGGTGCTCTTCGCGTGCGGGATCGCGATGCCGCCGGGAAGCCCGGTCTCGTCCTTCTGCTCGCGCGCCCACGCGTCGGCGTAGAGCGCGTCGGCGTCGGTCGCGCGACCCTGCGCGACGACCCGCTGAGCGAGGGCGCGGATGACGGCGCTCTTGTCGGCGCCGAGCGGCTCGTCAAGGCTGACGAGCCCGCTGGTGATGGTGTCAGACACGGAAGACCTCCTCTGGTCCTGCTGTGTTCACACGCCCGAAAGGGCGAGAGGGGTGAGTACGACCTCGCCGGCGGGCAGGTCGTGGGGGGTGGGGATCTGGGTGCCCGGCAGAGCGGCGGCTGCGGAGCCGTACCGGACGGCGTGACGCAGGCGTTCGGCGGGGCTGGCGCCGGCAAGGTCGGCGAGCAGATAGCCGGCGAGCGAGCTGTCGCCGGCGCCGACGGTGCTCGTGACCCGGACGGGCGGGGGCGCCGCATGGAACGCGTCATCGGCCGTGACGAGCACGGCACCGTCTCCCCCGAGCGTGATCAGGGCGGCCGCGACACGGGCGGGAACGAACGATCGGGCGATGCGGACGATGTCCGCGAGACGACCCCCGACGTCCTCGAGGGTGACGACGGCGAGCTCCGCGAGCTCGTCGTCGTTGGGCTTGACGAGGTCGGCGATGCCCGCGTCCACGACCGCCCGCAGCGCCGGTCCCGACGTGTCGACCGCGATCCTCGGGGCAGCGTCGCCGAGCTCGTCGCGGATGGCGCGCGCGACGTCGACGTAGAAGTCGTCGCCGGGGCCGGGGGGAAGCGATCCGGCCAGCACCGTCCAGGCACCGCCGCGGGACGCTTCCACCACCGCCGCGATGAGGGCGCGTCGTTCGCCGGGGTCGAGCTCGACGCCCGGAAGGTTGATCTTCGTCGTCGTGCCGGCGGCATCCGTCAACGCGATGTTCGCGCGGACATGACCGTGGACGGCGACGGTCCGGGTCGGCAGGCCCGTCGCGCGCAGGATCGGCCCGTAGGGGTCGTCCTCCGACATGGGAAGCACCGCCAGCGTGGGAACTCCCGCCGACGCGACCGCACGGGCGACGTTGATGCCCTTGCCCCCCGCATCCTCCCGCGCCGACAGGGCCTGCTGCACGTCGCCGGGCACGAGCGGCGCCTCGAGGGCGATCGTGCGGTCGAGGGCGGGGTTGGCCGTGAGGGTGATGATCATGCCGTCCACACCTCCACGTCGGCGGCGGCGGCGGTATCCGCCACGGAGACCGGCACGGGGGCGTCCGTCACGATGACGTCGACCTCGTCGATCCCGGCGAAGCGCACGAGGAACTCGTCGCCGATCTTGCTGGCGTCGGCGAGCACGACGACGCGGCGGGCCGCACTCACGATCGCCCGCTTGACGGCCGCTTCGTCGGGGTCCGGCGTGCTGAGGCCGAATTCGGCGGAGAGCCCGTTGGTGCCGAGGAAGGCGACGTCGGGCCGGAGCTGTTCGATCGCGCGCACGGTCTGCGAACCCACGGCGGCGGCCGTGAGCCCGCGCACCCGCCCGCCGATGATCGTCACGGGCACGTCGCTGCGCGCACCGAGTTCGAACGCGACCGGCACCGAATGCGTCACGACCTCGGCCCGCGCCCCACGCTCCCGCAGGTGGGCGCCGAGTTCCCGGGCGAGGGCTGCCGTCGTCGTCCCCGCGTCGATGTACACCGAACCGCGGAACCCGTCGGCGATCGCCTCCAGCGCGCGGCGGGCGATCTGCAGCTTCTCCGCGCCGCGCACCTGATCGCGGTCGGTCACGGCGGTCTCGCTCGTGCTGCCGCGCTCCGCCGAGACTGCTCCGCCGTGCACCCGTCGGAGCGCCCCGGATCGCTCCATCGCGTCGAGGTCACGACGGATGGTCTCGGTGGTGACCCCGAACGAGCGCGCGAGGGAGACGACGGAGACCCGCCCGTCCTGCGAGAGCTGGCGCTCGATCGCCTCGTGGCGCTCCGTCGCGTACACACCGACCTCTTCTCTGCGGCTTCGTGGTTGCCCACACGTTACAACACAGTCCAACAGAAAACAACGACGCAAACCAAGATCGATGAGTAGACGCCGCGCACGCGGCGCAGCCGGACACCGCGGCGTTGCGGAGTGGCGGTCGGACGGACGCACCGGACGGGGGCCTTCGTCGCGATTACGCGGCGGCGTCCGTCCCGTCGCCGGATGCCGGGGCGACCGTCACCTCCACGACGTCGCCGGCGAGCCTCAGTCGAACGATGCTGCGCTCCGGGAGATCGGGGAACTCGTCGGGCAGTCGGATGCCGGGGAAGATCGGGATGTCGAGGATGACGTCCAGGCCGGGCGGCGCGCACTGCAGGGCCCACAGCTGACGCTCGGATGCGACGGCGAGACAGCGGCCCGCCCCGTCCGCCGTGCGCGCCGAGAGAATCTCCAACCCGCCGAACGTCTCGTGCGAACGCACAGAGGCGGGGTCGATGGCGTAGAAGTCACGCGGGTTCGTGTTCAACTGGTCCACCACCGCGGCCGACGGCTCGCCCGCCGGGCGGAGGACGGCGGTGGAACCGAGCCCCGTGAGCGAGGGCAGAACCGCCCCGCCGACCACCACGATCGCGAGCGTCACGACCGCCGCGACGAGGACGCGCCCGCCGATCCGGTCGATCAGCCCGCGCTTCGACGGGGCCGGGGCCGCCGGCTCCGGCTCCGGCTCCTCGACGGTCGGACCGGCGTCGTCCCGGGGCTCCACGATGAGCTCGCCGCCCGATCGCCCGCTCTCCGGGGCGGATGCCGCGCCGGCGTCGGCTGCGGGCGTCGATGCGTCGACGCGGCCACCGCCCACCCCCGCGTCGGCCGCGCGGTGGGTCGCCTCCAAGCGGGAGAGGCGCTCCTGCGCCGCCGGGTCGTCGAGGATGTCGGCATCCGGTCCGTAGGCGCGGGCGCGCAGCTCGGCGAGCTCCTCGCGCTCGCTGCGAACCCCGTCATCCATCGCGCCCATTATTCCCGCCCGTGCAGGCGCTCGGGCGGGATGGGGTCACTTCGCTGCGGACTCCTGCTGCGCCCGACGCTGCCGCACCAGGATCAGCCCCGCGCCGGACACCAGCAGCGCGAGCCCCAAGAACGCCCACCCGGCGTCCAGCTCGCTGCCGGTGACGCTCAGCGCCTCCGCCGACCCGTTGCCACCGTCGCCGATGGCCGCAGCCGGGGCAGCCCGCACGGTCAGCGACACCGACGCACGCTCGACGCCGTTGATGTCGAAGAGCTTCACCTGGTGCGGACCGGGTGCCGTGTCGGCGGGGATCGCGAAGCTCTGGGAGATGCGGCCCGCGGCATCCGCCGTCACCGAACCGAGCGGCACCGGGGTCGAGTGGAGCTCCACGGTGTAGACGGTGCCCGGCACGTGTCCGCCGCCCGTCACGACCACGCGCTCCCCCGCCGTGACGGATTGCAGCGTGAGGGACACGGTCGCGACAGCGTCGCTCGCCGCACCCTCACCACGACCGGACAGCGGATCGTACCCCGCCAGCACCGGCGTGACCAGCACCGACAGCCTCTTGCCGAGGAGCTGATCGGTGAGCGTGAGAGACGCACCCGTCGCACCGGCGAGGTTCTCACCGTCCGCGAGCCACTGGTACTCGTACGAGTCGGGTCCCGGAGCGGGGCCCAGCAGGATCGTGGCCGACAGGGTCTCGCCGACGAGCGGCTGCCCCGTGACCGACACCTGCACCGTCGTCGCGAACGTCCCGAGCACGACCTCGGCGGTCGGGTCCGACACCGCTTCGCCCGACGCGGCATCCCAGCCCTCGAGCTGGGCGCGCACCGACACCGTCATCACCGCGCCGAGCTGCGACGACACCGGCCGGTAGGAGTCGGAGACGGCTCCGTCGATCGGCGCGCCGTCGGCGTACCACTGGTAGGCGTAGCTCGCCGGAAGAGGCGTCGCTTCCTGGGTCACCTCGGCGGAGAGACGCTCGCCCACCGCCGCCTCGCCCGTGATCCGCACCACGGGCAGTGTGCGGTACTGGCCGGGGGCGATCTGCGAGGCCGCGCTCGCCGTGCCTACGCCGCTCGCACTGTCGTATCCGGCACGAACGGCGGTGACGCGCACCGTGACGTCTGAGCCCACGAGATCCGACGGTACGTCGAATGCCGAGCCCGTCTGGCCGGGAATCTCCTCGCCGTCGGCCAGCCACTGGTACGAGTAGGAGTCGGCGACCGGGTCGGCGTGCCCGGAGATCGCCGCCGTCAGGGTGGCGCCCACCGACGGCTCTCCCCCGACGATGACCTCGGGGACGGCTCGGAAGAGCCCCTTCGCGATGATCTCGCTCGTGGCGGACGCCACGGCCGCCGCACCGTCGTAACCCGCCCGGACGGGAGTCGCCTCCACCCGGACCCGCACGCCTTCGAAAGGCGCAGTGAGTGACAGCGTCGAGCTCGTCGCTCCCTCGATGGGATCATCGCCCACGAGCCACCAGTACGTGTAGCTCGCTGCAGCGGGGGGACGACTCGTTCGCGATGGTCGCGGTCAGCGTCTCGCCCACACGCGCGTCGCCGGCGATCCCCACCTCGGCCGGTCGGCTGAAGATCGCGCTCGCGACCGGCCCGACGGGCGCCGAGGTGCGCGTGATCGGCTCGTAGCCGGAGGCCGTGCCGGTGACGTCGACCGTGATGTCGGCGCCGACGAGCTCCGCGGTCAGGACGATGCTCGCGCTGGTCGCCCCGGCGATCGGGGTCCCGTCCGCGCGCCACTGGTAGGACAGCTGCGCCGCCGCATCCCACTCGCCGGCGACAGCCGAGAGCTGCGCCTCGACGGTCGGCGTACCCGTGATGGTCGGCCTCGGGGCCGCGGAGAACACTTTGGCGGAGACGGCCGGAGTCGGCTCGGAGGTGCCGGCGCCCGTTTCGGAGCCGTACCCCTCGAGCGTGGGGGTGGCGGTGACGGTGATCGTCTCGCCGATCGCCGCATCGGGCACCGTGAACGTCGAGGATCTCGCATCGGCGACGGCCTCACCGCCGATGCTCCACTGATAGGCGTACGACGTGGGCGCGGGCTCGGCGTCGGCGGTGATGGATGCCGTCAGCACATCGCCCGGCCGCACCGTCGCGCCCGCGTCGGTCGCGACGACGACGGGCTTCGTGAAAGGGCGGGTGAAGACATACTCGCCCAGGAGCCCAAAGCCGCGCACACCCCACACCCGGCTCGGGTCGGCCGGGTCCACCGCGATGCCCATGCCGTACATCATCGGGATGGGCGTCATGCCCGCCGCGGCGGCGTGGGTGCGCGTGTCGATGGGCTCGATCGCGCCCGTGTTGTTGTTGCCGACGACGTACGCGATCGTTCCGTCGGGCGTGAAGGCGATGTCGCTGGTGGAGGTCTTGATCGGGATCGACACGTCGGGGTCGAGCTGGTTCGTCGTGGTGTCGAGCACCCGCATGGTGGCGCCGGCGGCGATGTACACCCGGTCGGCGGTGGGGCTCGTCGCCAGGAAGCGCGTCAGCGGCAGGTCGATCTCCGTCACGGCGAAGGTGCTCGTGGAGATGACGAGCACCTTGCCCGTCTGCCCCGCCGCGGCATAGGCCCACGCACCGTCGCGGCTGAACGAGATCGAGGTCACTGCGGTGCCCAGGGCGAGATGGCGGATGACCTCGTTCTGGGCGGTGGAGATCACCGAGATCGACCCCGCGACCTGCGAGCCGTAGTTGCCGACCCATGCCTGCGTGCCCTCGGGGTTCACCGTGACGGTGTACGGAACCTCCTGGCCGAGCTGGGTGTCCCGGACGGTGGCCTCGACGACGCCCGTCGCCGTGTTGATGACGCTCGTGGTCGAGCGGCTGCCGCTGTTGTAGTGGACGACGTACAGGCGTGACCCGTCGGTGCTGAGATCCGCACGCATGGGGGTCGAGTTGACCGCGACCGTCCTGCTGATGCTGCGTGTCTCGAGGTCGACGAAGAGGACGGTGTTGGCCGTGCGGTCGACGAGGTACGCGGTCGACCCCGTGGCGTCGATCTCGATGTCGTAGAGGGCGGTGGCTGCCGGGAGCCAGGTCTCCGTCGTGGCGGCCTGCGCGGGCACGACGGAGATGAGGACCCCCGCCGCGGCGAGGGTCAGGGCGGACAGGGCGGCGACGATTCGGCGCAGGAGCATGGGGAGCCTCGATGTGGGGAAGGGAGAGGGCGGGCCGAGCGTATCCATGCGCTCCCGTGCATGTCGCACGCCCTAGGTACTAGTGCGGTAGGTCCCGGAGATGCGTTGCCGCGGGACGGGCCGCTACGCTCGATCCGGGGACGGGTCGAGGGGGTCGCGCGAGAGGAAGGGTCGGGATGCACCCGCTTCGTGTCGCGGTGGTCGAAGACCAGCCCCTCTACCGGCAGATGCTCGGGCTGCTGCTGTCGTCGACGACAGGCATCCGTCTGGTCGCGGCGTGCGCCGGCGCACAGGATGCCGCGCGATCTCTGCGTGCCTCCGAGGTCGACGTCGCGCTGCTCGATCTGCACCTGCCCGACGGCGACGGGCTCGGCGTCGGACGCGCCCTCCGTCGCGAGAACCCGGGCATCGGCATCGTCATCCTGTCCGCCTCCGACAGCATGCACGCGCTGCTCGAGCTCGACGCCGACGAGGCCGCGGGATGGAGCTACCTGTCGAAGTCCTCCGCGCTGACGGCGCACGCCCTGGTGCGGGCGATCCAGCACACCGCTGCCGGACGCACCGTCCTGGACCCCGCAGTCACCCGCGGACGCGCCCCGCGTCCCCACGGCCCGCTCGACGCGCTGAGCGCGCGGCAGTTCGAGGTGCTCGGCCTCGCGGCGGAGGGCCTGACGAACCACGCCATCGCCGAGCGCCTGGGATTGTCACGACGCTCGGTGGATGCGCACGTCAACGCCATCTATCACGCCCTCGGCATCCAGTCGTCGACGGCGCACAACCCCCGCGTGACCGCCGTGCGCAGCTACCTCGCGCACACCGCGCGCCGTGCGCACGCATGAGCCGCCCGCTGACCGAGGAGCGGGCAGCCTCCCGTGTGACGCTCATCAGCATCGCGATCATGGGCTCCCTTCTCGGGCTGTACACGAGCATGCAGTCCTCCCTCGTGCTCGGGGTGGTGTCGGAGGTGATGAGGAACGCACCCGCCTCGCCCGCGTGGGAACTGGTGTCGCGCAGCGCCGTCAATCTGATCTCGGTGGGGTCGATGGTCGTGCTCGCGGCGTTCCTGCACCCCGAACGGCGACGCGGTTACGTCGTCGCCGTGCACGTGATCGGCATCGCCCTTGCGTCGAGCGTGTTCCGCGCGGGGCTCCAGGCCTCCCTCGGCATATACGACATCACCGTCGCATCGAGCCGGCAGACTCTGCTTCTCGAGATCGGCACGACGACGATCGTCAGCGCGGTCGTCATCGTCGGAAGCCTCGTCCAGCAGCGGCTGTGGCGGCGGGTGATCGAGGCCGACAACGTGCGCTTCGCTTCGCAGGAACGGGTGAACGATCTTCTGCGCGCCCTGCAGGAGGAGGAGCTGCGGGTGCGCCGCGAGATCTCCCACACCCTCCACGGCAGCGTCCAGAGCGCCTTCATCGTCCTCGAGGCCCGGCTCGGGTCCGTTGTGCCACGCCTCGGAGAGCGGGAGGCGGACGAGGTGGGCGCGATCACGCAGGACCTCGCCCGCTTGCGTGAGGGAGAGATCCGCACCCTGTCCGCGGCGCTCTACCCCGCGGATCTGGAACGAGGCGTGCGGGCGGCCCTCACGACGATCCTGGAACGCGTGCCGCCGTCGGTGGCCGTGCGCTCTAGGGTCGAGCCGTCCGCCTCGGTTCTGGATGCCGACGATGTCGACATCTTCGCTCGCATCCTCGTGATCCGCGTCATCGAGGAGGCGCTCTCCAACGCGCTCAAACACGGCGGAGCGAGCGAGCTCGCGGTGCGGCTCTCGGCCGAGGGACGAGAGGTCACGGTGACGGTCGACAACAACGGCGATGCGCCCCCGGCGGCCTTCGAATCCTCCGGACTCGCGCGCCTTCGGCAGTACCTCCAGTTGGCGGAGGGCCGGATCACGCTGTCACCCGGCGGTGACCTTGGCGGGGCACGCCTGCGCGCGACGCTCACCGTCTGATTCGACGTCGTGCGGCTGTTCGCTCTCCGTCATCCGGCCATGCTCCTTCCCGCCCGCCGACGGCGCGCTCGATCGTTCGCGCCGTCGGATAAGGTGGTCGTCATCCACACGGGAGCCCTTGCAGGGGCTGAGATCGGGCTGATGCGGCCCGCGACCGTTCGAACCTGTCCGGGTAATGCCGGCGAAGGAAGTAGGACTTCTGATGACCGATTCATCGCACTCGCTCGCCTATCTGCATGACGAGGAACACGGCATCCGTGTGCCCGTCACGATGATCGCGCTCGAGGACTCCCCCGGCGCCGTCCCCAACCCGCCGCTGACGGTGTACCGCACTGCCGGGCCCGGCAGCGACCCGCTGCAGGGGCTGCAGCCCGTGCGAACCTCGTGGATCGAGGCGCGCGGCGACACCGAGGCATACGACGGCCGAGAGCGCAATCTGCACGACGACGGACGGGCGGCGCTACGCCGCGGGGTCGCGTCGGCGGAGTGGCAGGGCGCGAAGCGTCGTCCCCGCCGCGCTCTGCCGGGGAGAACGGTCACGCAGATGCACTATGCCCGCGCCGGCATCGTGACCCCCGAGATGCGCTTCGTCGCGCTGCGGGAGAACTGCGATGTGGAGCTGGTGCGCTCTGAGCTCGCCGCGGGCCGGGCCATCATCCCGAACAACATCAACCATCCCGAATCCGAGCCCATGATCATCGGGAAGGCCTTCCTGGTGAAGATCAATGCGAACATCGGCAACTCCGCGGTGACCAGCTCGATCGCCGAAGAGGTGGACAAGCTCCAGTGGGCGACGCGGTGGGGCGCCGACACGGTCATGGACCTGTCCACCGGCGACGACATACACACCACGCGGGAGTGGATCATCCGCAACTCGCCGGTGCCCATCGGCACCGTGCCGATCTACCAGGCCCTCGAGAAGGTGGACGGCGACGCGAGCATGCTCACGTGGGAGATCTTCCGCGACACGGTGATCGAGCAATGCGAGCAGGGTGTGGATTACATGACGATCCACGCCGGCGTGCTGCTGCGCTACGTGCCGCTCACCGCTGATCGAGTTACCGGCATCGTCTCGCGCGGCGGGTCGATCATGGCCGGATGGTGCTTGGCGCATCATCGGGAGAACTTCCTGTACACGCACTTCGATGAACTGTGCGAGATCTTCGCTCAGTACGACGTCTCCTTCTCGCTCGGCGATGGACTGCGGCCGGGGTCGACGGCCGACGCGAACGACGCCGCTCAGTTCGCCGAGCTCGACACTCTGGCCGAGCTGACGAAGCGGGCGTGGGCGTACGACGTTCAGGTGATGGTCGAGGGGCCGGGGCATGTGCCACTCCACCTGGTGCGGGAGAACGTGGAGCGGCAGCAGGAACTCTGCGACGGTGCGCCGTTCTACACCCTCGGGCCTCTGGTGACGGATGTCGCGCCCGGCTACGACCACATCACGTCGGCGATCGGGGCGACCGAGATCGCCCGATACGGCACAGCGATGCTCTGCTACGTGACGCCCAAGGAGCACCTGGGTCTGCCCAACAAGGACGATGTCAAGACGGGCGTGATCACGTACAAGATCGCGGCGCACGCCGCAGACCTCGCCAAGGGGCACCCCGGCGCGAACGAGCGCGACGACGCCCTGTCGAAGGCGCGCTTCGAGTTCCGCTGGCGGGATCAGTTCGCCCTCGCCCTGGACCCCGTCACGGCGGAGCAGTTCCACGACGAGACGCTGCCGGCGGAACCGGCGAAGACGGCGCACTTCTGCTCGATGTGCGGGCCCAAGTTCTGCTCGATGCGCATCTCCCAGGACATCCGCGACCGGTTCGGCGACATGTCCGAGCAGGAGCGGATCGTCGGCATGCGTGAGAAGTCCGGGGCCTTCCGTGACTCGGGCGGCACGGTGTACCTGGAACTGCCCTCCGTGCGCGAGCAGGCGAACCGGCCGTGACCGGCCGCGTCTCCGCCGAGTACATCGGCGGGATGCTGGAGTGCCCTCGCGCGGAAGATCCCCTTGTGCAGTGACTGACGAACGCCGTCGTCACCGACGTCACCGCGAACGCCCGCCTCGCCATCAGCGCCTCCCCGCGATGGTCGACATCCCCATCGCCGGGAGGCGTTCAGGTCGAGGTCGTCAGTGCGACTGGAGGGCCCATCGGTCGAATCCCCCGTCGAGGACACGCACATCCGGGTGCCCGGCGGCCAGGAGAAGTGCCGCGGCGGCACGCGCACGCGGTCCCGCCTTGCAGTAGACGATGATCGGACGATCGTCGGAAAGCGCGACGAAGCCGGGCCCGTCGGCTCTCAGCCGACTGAGCGGCGCGGAGCGGGCGCCCGAGATGTGTTCTCGGGAGTATTCGTCGGCCTCTCGGACGTCGAGAAGTTCGAACGGCGCCCCACCCGACGAGCGCTCTCCCAGCGCATTGCTCAGCGTTTCGACGTCGATGAGTGCGTTCCCCGGATCCTGATCACTGCACGAGTCCCCCGGAAACCGGTCGCCGGTTACCGCTCCCGCACCGCGGTCGGGGTCGGGGTCGGGGCCGGGTACGACCATGAACTCCCGCCACGTGGCGTCCGCGAGGTCGAAGGTGGCGAGTCGCCCGAGCAGGGTTCGCCCCGTGCCGGTGATGAGCTTGATCGCCTCGGCGGCCATCAGCGAGCCTGCCACGCCGCAGAGAACACCGAACACGCCTGCTTCGCCGCACGAGGGGGCGGACTCGCGGGGAGGTGCGTCCGGGTAGAGGTCGCGGTACGTCGGGCCGTGAGTGCTCCAGAACACACTGACCTGGCACTGAAATCGAAGGATCGACCCCCACACGCACGGCTTCCCGGTCACCGTCGCGGCATCCGAGACGAGGTAGCGGGTAGCGAAGTTGTCCGTCCCGTCGACGACGACGTCGTATTCCTCGAACAGTCCCGTGGCGGACTCCCTCGACAGTCGCAGCGGATGGGTGCGCACCGTCACCCGCGGGTTGACCGCGGTGACGGCGTCGCGTGCGGAGTCGATCTTGAGGCGGCCGATGTCATCGACGCCGTGGACGATCTGACGCTGGAGGTTGCTCGCCTCCACGACGTCGTCGTCCACGATCCCCAGAGTGCCGACCCCGGCGGCGGCGAGGTAGAGGAGGATCGGGGATCCGAGCCCGCCGCCGCCGATCACCAGCACACGCGCGTTCTTCAATCGCCGCTGCCCCGCGACCCCGATCTCGGGGAGCAGGATGTGGCGGGAGTATCGGTCGATCTCCTCGGGCTCCAACCCCGGAGCCGGCGCGACGAGCGGCGGCAGCGAGGCGCCATCCGGCGTCGGTCTCATAGGTCGGGCCGTCCTTCCATGGCCGAGGAGGCTTGGGCAGCGGTGCGCCGCGGGATCCGGCCCGACAGGCGGGCGAGTCGACCGGCGATCACGGCGTGGCGGAAGGCCGTCGCCATGCCGACCGGATCCTGCGCGCGCGTGACCGCTGTGGCCAGCAGTACGGCGTCACAGCCGAGCTCCATGGCGAGGGCTGCGTCGGATGCGGTGCCGATCCCCGCATCCAGCACGATCGGAACGCCCGCGCGTTCGACGATGAGGGAGATGTTGTGCGGGTTGAGGATGCCGAGTCCCGTGCCGATCGGGGCACCCAGGGGCATGACCGCGGCGGCGCCGAGCTCTTCGAGCCGCAGGGCGAGTGCCGGGTCGTCGTTGGTGTAGGCGAAGACGACGAAGCCCCGTGCGACGAGCGCCTCGGTGGCCTGGGCGAGCTCGGCTCCGTCGGGAAGGAGGGTGTCCTCGTCCGCGATCACCTCGAGCTTGATCCAGTTGGTCGACAGCGCCTCGCGAGCCAGTTCTGCGGTGAGCACCGCCTCCCGTGCGGTGAGGCATCCTGCCGTGTTGGGAAGCAGGCGGATGCCCTCGTCGCGCAGCAGCTGGAAGAGGGAGCCGGTCGTCGACGGCTCGTGCCGGCGCATCGAGACGGTGGTGAGTTCCGTGCCCGAGGCCCGCAGCGCCTCACCGACACCGGCGTGGCTGGGTGCGCCGCCGGTCCCCATGATCAGTCGAGAGCCGAGAGCGACGCCGTCGATGTGCAGAGTGTCGGTGGCCACCTCAGCCTCCCTGCGTGGCGCTGACGATCTCGACCGCGTCGCCCTCGGCGAGACGCTCGTGCGCCCACCGTGCGCGGGGGACGACGACGGAGTTGACGGCGACGGCGATGCCCAGAATCGTGCCGGCGGGGAGGGCGCCGTCCGCCCCGATCCGAACGCCGAGGATCCCTTCCATCAGGTCGGCGACCGACTGAGGAGCGGACGTGTGATGGGGTTCGCCGTTGACGGTGATCGTTGTCATCGGTGGGTCCCTTCTGCCGTTTGATCGGCGTGAGTGGTGAATCGATCGGGACGGAACGCGTCCCAGCGGTGATCGGGGTGGCCGTCGATGAGACCCAGGACGATATCCGCCGCGAGCGGCGCGAGAAGGACCCCGTGGCGGAAGAAACCCGTCGCCACGGTCAGTCCGGCCACGGCGGCGCCGCCCCGCCCCAGGACGCGCCCCAGGAGGGGTGCGTTGTCCGGCGTGCCCTGTCGCGCCCTGACCGTCGCCTCGATGAGCGACAACTCCCCCACCGCCGGCACCACCTGCTGTGCGTCCCGAAGGAGCCGGTGAACGGCCCCCGCGGACACCGCATCCACTCCGTCCTCGCGCTGCGTCGCACCGACGACGAGGGTGCCGTCGGCGCGGGGTACCAGGTAGACGCTCTCACCGTGGACGAGGGCGCGTACCGTGCTGTGAAGCAGCGGCCGGAGCCGGTCGGGCACCCGGAGCCTGAGGATGTCGCCGTACACGGGTCGCAGCGGCAGGTCGAGACGCCCCGGAACCCCGTCGATGGCGCTGGCTCCGGCACCGTTGGCGAGCACGACCTCCGCCCCGACGACCTCCGTCCCATCCGAGAGCCGGACGCCGATGACAGGTGAGTCGTCGTCCGCCCGGTCGCGATGCAGCAGCGCCACCGCCTGCTCACGCGCGATACCCACCTGACGCCCTTGCCCGTCCGGCCTCTGGAGGCGGTCGAGCAGGCTGGCCGCGAGCATCCGCGGGTCGACCTGGTGGTCGCCCGCCACGCGGTAGACGCTGCTCACCCGCGGGCCGAGCAGCGGTTCGCGAGCGCGCGCATCGCGCGTCGTCAGCGGCTCGACGTCGAGCTGCGCACGACGGTGCGCGGCGTGGAGATCGGCCAGGGCCTGACGGTCCCCCTGATCGACACCCACCAGCAGCGTTTCCGTGCGGAGGTAGCCTGCCGCCCCTTCGACGAACTCCAACTCGCGGATGAACCCGGGGTAGCGTGCGGCGGACTCCCGCATCGCCGGAAGGAGCGCGTCCTCCTGGTAGTGGTACTCGCTGACGGGTGCGAGCATGCCCGCCGCCGCGAACGTCGCACCCTGGGCGGGGGCGGGGTCGATCAACAGCACGGAGCGTCCGGTCTGCGCCGCGCGCCAGGCGATGCTCAATCCGATGACCCCGCCGCCGACGACGATCACCTCGGCGGTGGGCCGGCCGCCTCGGGCCGGATCCACCGATAGGGTGAGCCGATGTCCATCGCCGCTGCACGCCTCTATCTCTGCACCGACGCACGAGCCCGTCAGGGCGACTTCGCCGACTTCGTGGATGCCGCGTTCTCGGGCCGCATCGACGTCATCCAGCTGCGCGACAAGTCCTTGGAGGGCGGCGAGCAGCTCGACGTCCTGCGCATCCTCGCCGACGCAGCGGCCCGTCACGACGCGCTCTGGTCGGTGAACGACCGCGCCGACGTCGCGCGCGTCACCGGCGCCCCCGTCCTGCACCTCGGTCAGAAGGACCTTCCCGAGCGGCTCGCCCGGACGGTCGTCGGACCGCGGACGATCCTGGGCAAGTCCACCCACACCCCCGAGCAGATCGACGCCGCCGCAGCCGCGGACGACCTCGATTACTTCTGCGTCGGGCCAGTCTGGGCGACACCGACCAAGCCCGGCCGCGCTGCGGTCGGGACCGAGCTCGTCCGCTACGCGGCGGGCATCGGCACGCGGCGGCCGTGGTTCGCCATCGGCGGCATCGATACGTCGAACATCGAGGAGGTCGTCGCCGCAGGCGCAGAGCGTGTCGTCGTCGTCCGCGCGATCACCGATTCCGACGACCCCGCCGGCAGTGCGCGACGACTCCGCGCCGCGCTGCCCGGGATCTTGCCAGCCGGGGCTCCCTGATATCTCGGCGTGGCGCTCGGCCCGACTTCCGTTCGGGTGAGCCATGCCCGGCGCCTACTGCTCGCGCAGCGCGCGGTGGGCGTGACGTCGGTGCGCGCGAACGCGCGATGAATGGACGGACTTCATAGGGCGACTCCTACTTCCTTCGCCGGCATGACCCGGACAGGTTCGAACGGTCGCGGGCCGCGTCAGCCCGATCTCAGCCCTTGCGAGGGCACCCGTGTGGATAGCCGCAACCCTACCGCAGTCGCGCGTCGTCAGTCCTCCAGCCCCGCGCCACCCGTCCGCCCCCGTCGGCCTGCCGGGACGAAGCTCCCCCACCGACGGGAGTGCATCGAGGTCGTCCGACGACCCGCGACTTCGCGCACGCGGGAGAGCGAAACGACAAAACCCCCGAATCAACGGGGGTCTTCGTCTTGCTGGGGTACCTGGACTCGAACCAAGAACAACTGAACCAGAATCAGCCGTGTTGCCAATTACACCATACCCCAAGGGGTGTCGGCCGAAGCCGTACCGAGGGTCAAGTCTAGTCGACCGTCGGACCCACACCAAACCGGCGCCCTACCGGGCGCGCCGCTCCACGAGCGCAGCGAGGCGTCGAAGCGTCTCCGCCTTGCCGAGCAGCTCCATCGACTCGAAGAGCGGCGGCGAGACGCGGCGACCGGTCAACGCGACGCGCGGCGGCCCGTACGCCACGCGCGGCTTCAGGCCGAGGCCCTCCACGAGCGCGCTCGCGAGCGCCTCCTGCACGGCCGCCGCAGTGAACTCCGACTCCGGCACCACCTCGAGCGCGCCGACGCACGCCACGAGCACCTCGTTCGCGTTCTCGGGCAGGCCCTTCAGCGCGTCCTCGTCATATGCGATCTCGTCGACGAAGAGGAAGCCCAGCATCCCCGGCACGTCGCCGAGCAACTGGACTCGCTCCTGCACGAGGGGGGCGGATGCCGCGATGAGCGCTCGCTGCGCCTCGGTCGGCGGCTGCGCCACGAGGCCGTCTGCCACGAGGTACGGGACGATGCGCTCCGCGAAATCGTCCGGGTCAAGCATCCGGATGTGGTCGCCGTTGATCGACTCCGCCTTCTTCTGGTCGAAGCGGGCAGGGTTGGGGTTGACGTCCGCGATGTCGAAGGCGGCGATGAACTCGTCGAGGGAGAAGACGTCGCGGTCAGGCGCGATCGACCAGCCGAGCAAGGCGAGGTAGTTGAGCAGGCCCTCGTGGATGAAGCCCTTCTCGCGCTGCAGGAACAGATCGGCCCGGGGGTCGCGCTTGGAGAGCTTCTTCGTCCCGTCGCCGAGCACGAGCGGCATGTGGCCGAAGCGCGGGATGAACGTCGTCACGCCCGCGTCGATGAGGGCGCGGTACAGCGACAGCTGCCGGGCCGTCGAGGGCATGAGATCCTCGCCGCGCAGCACGTGCGTGATGCCCATGAGCGCGTCGTCGACCGGGTTGACGAATGTGTAGAGCGGGATGCCGCCAGCGCGGACGATCACGAAATCCGGGAAGGATCCCGCCGGGAAGGTCACCTCGCCGCGGATGAGGTCGTGGTACGTGACGTCCTCGTCGGGCACGCGCAGGCGCCAGGCGGGTTCTCGCCCCTCGGCGCGGAACGCCGCCTTCTGCTCCTCGGTGAGGGTGCGGTCGAAATTGTCGTAGCCCAGCTGCTTCGCGCGCCCGCTGGCCTCGTTGCGGGCGTCGATCTCCTCGGCCGTCGAGTAGCTCTCGTATACGGCGCCCGCCGCGATGAGCTTGTCGAGCACCTCCCGGTAGATCTCGTGCCGCTGCGACTGCCGGTAGGGCGCGTGCGGTCCGCCCTTCTCGACGCCTTCGTCCCAGTCGATCTTGAGCCAGGTGAGCGCGTCGAGCAGCTGGCGATAGCTCTCCTCGCTGTCGCGCGCGGCATCCGTGTCCTCGATCCGGAAGACCATCGTGCCGCCGTGGTGGCGCGCGTACGCCCAGTTGAACAGCGCGGTGCGCACGAGACCCACGTGCGGCAGGCCCGTCGGCGAGGGGCAGAAACGAACGCGGACATCCGCACCGACCGCGGTGGTCGTGGGATACGGGGTGGGGGCAGCGGGGGCGTCAGACATGGCCGCTCCAGCCTAGTCGCGCACGGGGTGCGCGACGGATGCGCGAGCCCTCGGACGGTGGGCGGCGGTCAGCCCCGCGACGCCGGCCGCCAGACGACCACGAGACCGACGACGACCGCCGCGACGGCGAGGATCGAGACGAGGGCGAGCCCGCTGTAGCCGATCCAGCCCAGCACGACTCCCGCCGAGATCGCTCCGCCGGCCCCCACGAGGTTCATCGTCAGGTCACTGCGACCCTGGCGACGCGTGCGCAGCTGCTCCGCCGTCGCCTCCGTCAGCAGGGCGGACCCCGCCACGGTCGCCGCGCTCCAGCCGAGCCCCAGCAGGACGAGCGAGACGGTAACGGCCGCCTGCGCCTCGGCCCAGAGCCACGCCGTCAGGAGGGACGCCAGCAGCAGCGCCTGCCCGATCGCGACCGTGGGGACCCGGCCCAGGCGGTCGGCGAGGATGCCGAAGACGGGACTCAGCGCGTACATGCCCGCGATGTGGAGGCTGATCGTCAATCCGATCACCGTCAGCGCCGCGCCGTGGTGCTGCAGGTGCACCGGCGTCATCGCCATCACCGCGACCATCACGCCGTGGCTTGCCGCGATGGCGAAGATGGCGAATCGCGCCACGCCCGGCCGATCGGGACGCATGACCGCTCCCGCGGCCGAGTCGGCGGGGGTGTCCGCACGCAGGCGATCCGCGAGCATCAGCGGGTCGGGCCGCAGGGCGAGGAGATACAGCCCGATGGCGAGCAGCTGGGCGACGATCGTGAAGACGTAAGGCCCCGTCAGCGGCGGCATCCCGAACACCGCCCCGATGCCCTCCCCCGGACCGACGAGGTTGGGGCCCAGCACGGCGCCGACCGTGGTCGCCCATACGACGATCGACAGGTCGCGCCCGCGGGTGCGGTCGGTGGCGAGGTCGGTTGCGGCGAATCGCGACTGCAGATTGGCGGCCTGACCGGCCCCGATGAGCGCGAAGGCGACGAGGAGAAGCGGGAACATGCGGGTGGATGCCGCGGCGATCACGAGGGCGACGCCGACGAGGGCGATCCCCATGCCCGAGGTGAGGGAGATCCGCCGGCCGCGCCGTCGTGCGAGCGCCGCGAGCGGGATGGCAAGCGCCGCCGCCCCGAGGGTGACGGCGGCCGCGGCGAGACCCGACAGCGCGTCGTCGCCGGAGATATCCGCCGCGAGCACGGCGCCGAGCGCGATCGTGGCGCCGAACGCGACACCGCCCAGCACCTGCCCGAGCGAGAGCACCCACAGGATTCGCACCCGTGCGGCGGCGACGACCGATGCGGCGGTCGTCGCCGGACCCTCAGGCATCCCGTACGGGATTGCGCAGGAGACCGAGCCCGGGGATCTCGATCTCGACGACGTCGCCCGCCACGATCGGGCCGACGCCCGCCGGCGTGCCCGTCATGATCAGGTCGCCCGGGAGGAGCGTGAACGCCGCCGAGGCGTACGCGATCACCTCGGCGACCGAGTGGATCATGTCCGAGACGGGACCGTCCTGCTTGACCTCGCCGTTCACGCGGGTGACGATCCGCGCCTGCGCGAGGTCGAGGTCGGTCTCGATCGCGGGACCGATCGGGCAGAAAGAGTCGAACCCCTTGGCGCGTGCCCACTGTCCGTCGGACTTCTGCAGATCGCGCGCGGTCACGTCGTTGCCGATCGTGTATCCGAAGACGTAGCCCGCGGCATCCTCGACCGAGACGTTGCGCGCGACGCGGCCGATCACCGCGACGAGCTCGCCCTCGAAATCCACGCGCTCGCTGATGCCCGGGCGCACGATCGCATCGCCGGGACCGATCACCGAGGTGTTGGGCTTGAAGAAGAGCAGGGGCTCCGCGGGGGCCTCGTTGCCGAGCTCCGCCGCGTGATCGCGGTAGTTGCGACCGACGCCGACCACCTTCGAGCGCGGGATGACGGGAGCCAGCAGCTGCACCTCACGCAAGGGGACGCGCTGGCCCGTCGTGTCGAAACCCGCGAAGAGGGGGTCGCCCGCGAGCACGACGATGTCGGTCTCGTCGACCACGCCGTAGCGGATGGACTCTTCATGGCTGAACCGCACGATCTTCACCCGGACAGCCTACTGTCGACGCTTCGGCGGGCTACGGCAGCGCGCTTCCTGGTCGACAACAGGAGAACGCCCCGGAACAGGACGATCTGCGGAGGATCCCCCTGTTTTCGGGCGTTCGCCTGCGTTCGCGCGGGGGGAACCCCGAAGAACGGGCCCTCGGCAGACGCCTCAGGCGTCCAGGCGCATCAGCCAGCCGTGCTTGTCCTCGCGCCGGCCGTACTGGATGTCGGTGAGCTCCTCGCGCAGCGAGAGCGCCAGCTCCCCCGTGGGCTGCTCGTCGAAGAAGTCGCGGCCCTTCAGCATCCCGATCGGGGTCACGACGGCGGCGGTGCCGCAGGCGAACACCTCGACGATGTCGCCGGATGCCACCCCCTCGCGCCACTCGGCGAGCGAGACCGCGCGGCCCTCGACCTTGTGCCCGCGATCGCGGGCGAGCTGGAGGATGGAGTCGCGCGTGATCCCCTCGAGGATCGACGGCGACTCGGGCGTCACCAGCGTGCCGTCCTTGTGGACGAACACGACGTTCATCCCGCCGAGCTCCTCGACGTTGCGGTCGGCGTCGAGGAAGACGACCTGGTCGCACTCGTTCTCGTACGCCTCGGACTGCGGCAGCAGGCTCGCAGCGTAGTTGCCGCCGGTCTTCGCCGCACCCGTGCCGCCCTTGCCCGCCCGCGCGTAGTCCTCGCTCAGCCAGATCGACACCGGCTGCACTCCGCCCTTGAAATAGGCGCCGGCGGGAGAGGCGATGACGTAGTAGGCGACCTTGTGCGCGGGACGCACACCGAGGAACGCCTCCTTCGCGAACATGAACGGCCGCAGGTAGAGGCTCTGATCCGCGCCCGAGGGCACCCAGTCGCCGTCGACGGAGATCAGCGCGCGCAGCGACTCGATGAAGTACTCCGCGGGCAGCTCCGGCAGCGCGAGCCGGCGCGCCGAGCGCTGGAGGCGGCGCGCGTTCTGGTCGGGGCGGAAGGTGTGGATCGACCCGTCGGCGTGACGGTACGCCTTGATGCCCTCGAAGATCTCCTGGCCGTAGTGGAGCACCGAGGCCGCCGGGTCGAGGCTGATCGGGCCGTAGGGCTGGATCCGGGGGCGGTGCCAGCCACCGCGCACCGACCAGCAGATGTCGACCATGTGATCGGTGAAGCTCGACCCGAAGCCGGGGTTGGCGAGGATCTCCTCGCGCTGGGCCGGGGACTTCGCGGCGAGGTTCTTCGTGACGGCGAACTGCAGCGGCGTGAGTCCGGTGTCGGGGTCGGAGTCGATGAGGGTCATGGCTGTCCTGACGGTCGGTAGGTGGACGGCGCCCGCGTCGCCCTGGGCTCCAGGTTACGCCTGCAGCCGGGCGGCGATCGCGTCGCCGATCTCGCTCGTGGTGCGTGCGGTGCCGGTGCGCGCCGCGATGTCGGCCTCGACGGCGCGGGTGACGCGGGAGGCCTCCTCGGCGAGGCCGAGGTGATCGAGCAGCAGGGCCACGGAGAGGATCGCCGCCGTCGGGTCGGCCTTCTGCTGCCCGGCGATGTCGGGCGCCGATCCGTGCACCGGCTCGAACATCGAGGGGAACGCGCCGTCGGGGTTGATGTTCCCGGATGCCGCGAGACCGATCCCCCCGGTGATCGCACCGGCCAGATCGGTCAGGATGTCGCCGAAGAGGTTGTCGGTGACGATGACGTCGAAGCGGGACGGGTTCGTGACCAGGAAGATCGTGGCCGCATCGACGTGGAGGTAGTCTACGGCGACATCCGGGTGTTCCGCGGCAACGGCCGCCACGACGCGCTGCCAGATCGATCCCGCGTGAACGAGCACGTTCGTCTTGTGCACCCACGTCAGCTTCTTCGAGCGTTTCTCGGCGAGGTCGAACGCGTGACGCACGACCCGCTCGACGCCGAAGGCGGTGTTGACCGAGACCTCGGTCGCCACCTCGTGGGGGGTTCCGCGGCGCAGCGCACCGCCGTTGCCGACGTACGGACCCTCGGTGCCCTCGCGGACGACGACGAAGTCGACCGAGCCCGCGTCGGCGAGCGGCCCCGGCACCGAGGGATACAGCACCGACGGACGCAGGTTGACGTAGTGGTCGAGCTCGAACCGCAGCTTGAGCAGCAGACCGCGCTCGATGTTGGCGCCCTTCAGCCGAGGATCGCCCGGGACCCCTCCGACGGCACCCAGCAGGATCGCGTCGTGGCCCTTGATGGCCGCCAGGTCCTCGTCGGTGAGCGTGTCGCCCGTCTCGAGGAAACGACCGGCGCCGAGCGAGAACCGCGTCTTCTCGACCGTCACCTCCGTGCCGGCCACCGCGGCATCCAGCACCTTCTCGGCTTCCGTGACGACTTCGGGACCGATGCCGTCACCGGGGATGACGGCGAGTGAGACGACGCGCGACATTGTGCAGTTACTCCTGGGGGACGATCCGGCGGGACCCTCCCAGGCTAGCGGCCGCGACGATGGCGGCGAGCACGATCAGGCCCGCGCCGATGAGCGACGTGATCACGACTCCCCCGTCGAAGGCGTGGGCCGCGGCGTCCCGGAGCTGGGCGCCCATCGCGGGCTCGAGCGAATCCGCCGCGTTCACCGCTCCCGCGAGCGTCTCGCGTGCCGCATCGGCGGCGACGGCGGGGATGCCGACGGGCAGATCCAGCGCGGCGCGGTAGTACGCCGTCAGGATGCCGCCCATGATGGTCGTGCCGAGCACCGCGCCCAGCTCGTACGCCGTCTCGGAGACGGCGCTCGCCGCTCCCGCCTTCGCGGCGGGCGCGCTCGAGAGGATCAGCTCGTTCGACACCGTCTCGGCCATGCCGATGCCCGCCCCGAGCGTCATGAACGCGACGATCAGCATCGACAGGCTCTGCGCGTCCGTCGTCAGGGCGACGATCAGGTAGCCGAGCACCGACAGCGAGAGCGCGGCCGGCACGAGGATGCGGGCCGGGAGTCGACGGGCGAGCGGCACGACGCCGAGACCGGCGGCGATCATGACGGCGAGGCCCGGCAGCAGCGCGATGCCCGCCTCCATGGGGCTGAGCTCGAGGACGAGCTGCAGGTGCTGCGCGACGAAGTAGAGGAAGCCCACCAACCCGATGACGCTCAGGAGGTTCACCAGGACCGCACCGCTGAACGTGCCGCGGCGGAAGAGCGCCATGTCGAGCATGGGGTCGGCCGCGCGCAGCTGCCGGCGCACGAAGAGCGCCCCGGCGACGGCGCCCAGGGCGAGCAGCCAGGGGGCCGGTCCCGTGAAACCCTCGACCGCGAGGGACTTGATCGCGTACACGACGGGCACCATGGTCGCCAGCGACAGCAGGATGCTGATCGGGTCGATACGCCCGGGGCGGGGGTCGCGGCTCTCGGGGATGAGCAGCGGGACGGCGACGAGGAGCGGGACGAGCACGGGCACCGCGAGCAGAAAGACCGAGCCCCACGCGAAGTGCTCGAGCAGGAACCCGCCCACGATCGGCCCCAGGGCCATGCCGGCGCTGAACCCCGCGGCCCACACCGCGATCGCGAGCCGGCGCTGCTCGCGGTCGCGGAAGATGCTGCGCAGCAGCGACAGCGTCGAGGGCATGAGCATCGCCCCGAAGACGCCGAGGCCGGCGCGGGCGGCGATCAGCAGCTCCGCCGTCGGCGCGAAAGCGGCCAGCACCGAGAGGATGCCGAACCCCGTCGCACCGATGAGGAGCAGGCGGCGGCGGCCGAAGCGGTCGCCCAGCGTCCCCATCGTCACGAGCAGACTCGCGAGCACGAGCGGATAGGCGTCGATGATCCACAGCTGCTGAGCGCTCGTGGGCGCGAGATCCAGCGCGATCTGCGGCAGGGCGAAGCTCAGAACCGTGTTGTCGACCGAGACGAGCAGCACGGGGAGCATGAGCACGGCCAGCGATACCCAGCCGCGCCAGCCGACGCGCTCGGAGACGCCGGACGCGAGGGGGATGTCGATCGTGTGAAGAGCCATGATTCCGTCGCTCGTTTGTAAACCGTCCAGTCGGTATAGTATCAGGATGCCCTCCCCCGCGTCCACGCCGCCACGGCGGATACGATCGAGACCATGAGCCGACCGCCGCGCGCGCGCGAGAGCGTGCTCGACGCCTTCGAGACCCTCGTCATCGACGAGGGCGAGCGCGCCGCCACGCTGGATGCCACGGCGCGCGCAGCCGGCGTCTCGAAGGGCGGACTGCTCTACCACTTCTCGTCGAAGGACGCCCTCGTCGAGGGGCTGCTCGAGCGGCTGCGGGTGCTGTCCGCCGACGACATCGAGCAGATCAAGGGCTCCCCCGAAGGACCCGTCGCGGCCTTCATGCGCACATCGATCATGACCGACTCCCCGCTCGACCGTGTGATCGTCGCCGTCTCCCGCCTCGCACAGAACGGTCATCCCACGGCGGGCGCCGCGATCCGCGAGCTGCGCGTGCTGTGGGAGGACGCGCTGCGCCCCCACGCCCGCGACGAGACCGCGCTGCAGCTGATCATGCTCGTCAGCGACGGCCTCTACTTCAACAACGCCCTCACCGTCGGATCCGTGTCCGGCCCGGTGCCCGAGGGCGCCGAGCTCGACGCGCTCATCGCGCTCGTGGAGTCCTCCGCCGGGCGCTGACCCCGGCATCCACTGCCTTCGTCACCGTGCGAAACACCACGTCCGCGGCGAGCCACCACGTGATGCGTGGTGTGTCGGCGCGGAAATGGTGTCTCGCGGGCGGGGAGGACGCGGGGGGGGCGTCAGGCCTCGGTGATCTCGATCTGGCGGAACAGGTCGGCGCCCACGGCCTCGCGCAGCTCGTCGAGGATCTGCTCGGGCACCTGGCTGTCGACCGTGAGCACCGAGAGGGCGCGCCCGCTCGCGTCGGGGTGGGCCACCTGCAGGCTCTCGATGTTGATCTGCGCGTCGCCGAGCTTCTTGCCGTAGATCGCGACGATCCCCGGGCGGTCGGCGTACCGCATCACCACGTGATGGCGCGCGATCGGCACCTCGATCTCGTAGCCGTCGATCGAGACGACCTTGGGAACCATGCGCGTGCCGGCGAGCGTGCCCGCCACCGTCAGCACGCTCCCGTCGGCCAGCGAGCCGCGCAGCACCGTGATGTTGCGGTAGAGCGGGCTCTCGGACTCGACGATCATGCGGGTCTCGATGCCGCGCTGTTCGGCGAAGAGCGGAGCGTTCACGTACGAGACGTTCTCGCTGACGATGTTCGTGAAGATCCCCTTGAGCGCGGCGAGCCGGTACACGCTGACGTCGTAGGCCGCGAGCTCGCCGCGCACCTCGATGTCGAGGCTCGTGAGAGCGCTCGGCGCGAGCGCCGCGAAGAACTGGCCGAGCTGCTCGACGAGCGCGATGCCGGGGCGCACGAACGGGTCGATCACGCCGCCGGCGACGTTCACGGCATCCGGGACGAGGTCGCCCTCGAGCGCGAGCTTCACCGACTTGGCGACAGAGACGCCCGCCTTCTCCTGGGCCTCCTCCGTGCTGGCGCCGAGGTGCGGCGTCACGACCACGTTGGGAAGCGAGAGCAGACGGCGGGCCGGCGAGTCCTCTGCCGGCGGCTCGGTGGAGAAGACGTCGAGACCCGCACCGGCGATCTGGCCGGTCGTGAGCGCGGTGTACAGCGCGTCCTCATCGACCAGGCCGCCGCGAGCGACGTTGACGACGAAGGCGGAGCTCTTCATGGCGGCCAGCTGCGTCGCGCCGATCATCCCCGTGGTCTCGGGTGTCTTCGGCATGTGCACCGTGACGAAGTCGCTCTCGCGCAGGACGTCGTCGAACGAGAGCAGCTCGACCTGCAGGTGCTGCGCCCGCGCCGGGGTGACGTAAGGGTCGTAACCGACGACCCGCACGCCGAAGGCCCGCAGGCGCTCGGCGACGAGCGCGCCGATGCGGCCGAGTCCGAAGATTCCCACCGTCTTCTCGTAGAGCTCGGTGCCCGTGAACGAGCTGCGCTTCCACTCCCCGGCGGAGAGCGAACCGTGCGCCGCGGGAATCCGACGGGCGAGGCTCAAGATGTGACCGACGGTCAGCTCGGCCGCCGAGATCACGTTCGAGGTGGGCGCGTTCACGACCATGACGCCCGCGGCCGTTGCGGCCTTGATGTCGACGTTGTCGAGACCGACCCCGGCGCGCGCGACGACCTTGAGGACCGGGGCCGCGGCTAGGGCCTCCGCATCGACCTTCGTCGCGGAGCGCACCAGTACCGCATGCGCCTCCCCGAGCGCCGCGAGCAGCGCGGGGCGGTCGGTTCCGTCGACGTATCGGACGTCGAAATCGGGACCGAGCGCATCGATCGTCGCGGGCGAGAGTTCTTCGGCGATCAGCACAACAGGCTTCGTCACGGGGATCCTTCGGGACGCACGCCGGCGGGTGAGCGCGGCGCAGGGCGGTGCAGGGATGCCGCGCCGCACGCCAAGGGGGCGAGGCCTAATGAGCCTATCGGCTGCGCCGGGGGGCCGTTGACCGTGTGACGCAGCGCGTGCGACGCGGCCTCATCCGATCACGGCCGAGGTGTTCAGACTCGTATAGGCGACGACGTTGAGCCAGAACACGCCCACCAGCGCCAGCCCCGTGAGCAGGACGAGCGCGTAGGTGCCGGTGCCGCGGCGCCACGAGAGCGCGAAAGCGCACGCGAACACGATGGCCGGCATCAGGATCGCGAAGATCCAGATCAGCCAGCCGAGGCCGTTCAACCCGATCTGAGCCGCCGCCACGGTGTTGCCGATCGCCTGCCAGATCGCGTAGGCGTAGAAGAGGCCGAGCACTCCCCCGATAGCGACGAGGATCCACACCGGGGTGCGGCGCCGGTCGTCCGATCCCACTGCGCTCATGCGCCCACCGCTCCGATCATGATGAAGGGCCACGGCACGAGGAGGACCGCTCCCGCGGTCAGCCACGCCCAGCGCGCCCATGCTCGACCGCCGCGCGTGGCGAACAGGACGGTGCCGAACCAGATGAGGGGCGCCGCCGCGGCGAGCCACAGCGCGCCCTGGTACATCGCGTCGGTAACGAGCACCCGGTACTGCCCCTGGAGCCGCAGGCCGCCGATAAGCCAGCCCACGGCGAAGAGCAGGTACACCCCGCCCAGCACGCCGAGCGCGACGAGGGACGCATTGCCGAGCCCTGCCGGCTCCTCCGCCTCGGCGGGCGCCGCGGCATCCACCGGGCTCTCCTCGGCGGGCCCTCGGTCCCCGGCGCCGTCGGCGCTCGCGGCACCGTCGCTCCCCGTGCCCACTGCACGCCAGCCGGCGGGCAGCTCGTCCTCGGGTGCGGCCGGCGAGGCGGACCGGACGGCGTCCTCCCGGGGCGAGGTGACGAGCGTGGGGTCGTCGTCGCCGTCCCAGGAGAGTGCGTCGTCCTCGCGTCCGGTGGTCACGGATCCAGCGTAGCCCGCAACGACAGACCCGGCCGCCCCGCCCCTTGATGCGGGGACGGGACGACCGGGCGAAAGCCGTGCCGGATGGGAACGGCTGGTCAGTGTCGGATCAGCGCGCGGCGGATCCCTCGACGTAGTCGGAGTCCTGCTGCTTCCACGCGAACAGCGCCCGAAGGTCCTTGCCGACCGCCTCGATGGGGTGCGACGCGGCCTTCTCGCGCAGCTCCCGGAACTCCACGGCGCCGTTGTCCTGGTCGCCGATGAAGCGCTCCGCGAAGGCGCCGGAGCGGATGTCGGCGAGCACGCCGGCCATGTTCTCCTTCACGTGCGGGTCGATGACGCGGGGGCCCGACACGTAGTCGCCGTACTCCGCCGTGTCGGAGACCGACCAGCGCTGCTTCGCGATGCCGCCCTCCCACATCAGGTCGACGATGAGCTTGAGCTCGTGGAGCACCTCGAAGTACGCGATCTCGGGCTGGTAGCCGGCCTCGGTCAGCGTCTCGAAGCCGTACTGGACCAGCTGCGACACGCCACCGCAGAGCACCGCCTGCTCGCCGAAGAGGTCGGTCTCGGTCTCCTCGGTGAAGGTGGTCTTGATGACGCCGGCACGGGTGCCGCCGATCGCCTTCGCGTAGGACTTGGCGATGTCCCAGGCCTGGCCCGACGCGTCCTGCTCGACGGCGATGATGTCGGGGATGCCGCGGCCCGCGACGAACTCGCGACGCACGGTGTGTCCGGGCGCCTTGGGCGCGACCAGGATGACGTCGACGCCCTCGGGTGCCTCGATGTACCCGAAGCGGATGTTGAACCCGTGCGCGAACGCGAGGGTCTTGCCCGCGGCGAGATTGTCCTTGATGTGGTCGTTGTAGATCGAGCGCTGGTGCTGGTCGGGCGCCAGGATCATGATGAGGTCGGCCCACGCCGCGGCATCCGCGACGCTCTTGACCTCGAACCCGTCCTCCTCGGCCTTGGCCGTGGACTTCGAGCCGTCCTTGAGGGCGATGACGACCTCGACGCCCGAGTCGCGCAGGTTCTGCGCGTGAGCGTGGCCCTGCGAGCCGTAGCCGACGATCGCGACCTTCTTGCCCTGGATGAGCGAGAGGTCGGCGTCGGCGTCGTAGAAGATCTCTGCCATGGGGTTTTCTCCTTGATTCGGAAGCGGTGGTCGTTACGTCTCGCCGCGCTCGCCCAACGACCGGTGGGCGGGCGGCGCGGATCCTCAGCCGCGAAGGACGCGCTCGGTGATGCTCTTGCCGCCGCGGCCGATCGCGAGCTGGCCGGACTGCGCCAGCTCCTTCACCCCGAAAGGCTCGACGGCACGCAGGAAGGCCTCGACCTTGCCGCGGTCGCCCGTGACCTCGATCACGAGGGCATCCGCCGCGTAGTCCACGATCGACGCGCGGAACAGATTGACGACCTCGATGACATTGGAGCGCGTCGCGTTGTCGGCGCGCACCTTCACCAGCACGTGATCGCGCAGCACCGACGAGGCGGGGTCCAGCTCGACGATCTTGATGACGTTGACGAGCTTGTTGAGCTGCTTCGTCACCTGCTCGAGCGGCAGCTGATCGACGTCGACGACGACCGTGATGCGCGACAGGCCGGGCACCTCGGTCACCCCGACGGCCAGCGATTCGATGTTGAAGCCGCGGCGGGCGAACAGCCCCGCCACGCGCGTCAGCAGACCGGGCTTGTCCTCCACGAGGAGGCTCAGGACGTGCGTGCTCACGATCAGTCCTCCTGCTCGCCGAAGGACGGCGAGTGCTCGCGGGCGTACTGGACGTAGCTGTTGCTGACGCCCTGCGGCACCATCGGCCACACCATAGCGTCGGCACTCACGACGAAGTCGATGACGACCGGGCGGTCGTTCGTCTCCAGGGCCGTGCGGATCGCGGCATCCACGTCTTCTTCCCTCTCGACCCTCAACGCGAGACAGCCGTACGCCTCGGCGAGCTTGACGAAATCCGGGATCCGGATCGAGTCGTGCCCGGTGTTCAGGTCGGTGTTGGAGTAGCGACCGGAGTAGAAGAGCGTCTGCCACTGGCGCACCATGCCGAGCGAGGAGTTGTTGATCACGGCGACCTTGATCGGGATGTTGTTGATCGCGCAGGTCGCGAGCTCCTGATTGGTCATCTGGAAGCAGCCGTCGCCGTCGATCGCCCAGACGACGCGTTCCGGCTCGGCCACCTTCGCGCCCATGGCTGCGGGGACCGCATAGCCCATCGTGCCGGCGCCGCCCGAGTTGAGCCACGCGTTGGGGCGCTCGTACTTGATGAACTGCGCCGCCCACATCTGGTGCTGGCCGACGCCCGCGGCGTAGACGCCCTCGGGGCCGGTGAGCTCGCCGATGCGCTGGATCACGTACTGCGGGGCGAGCAGCCCGTCGCTCGTGGGCGAGTATCCCAGGGGGAATTCCTCACGCAGCCCGTCGAGGTACGACCACCACTCGGAGATGTCGGCGCGGCCCTCGGTCGTGGCGCCCGCGAACGCCGCGTCGAGGTCGACGAGGACGTCCTTCAGGTCGCCCACGATCGGCACGTCCGCCGTACGGATCTTGGAGATCTCGGCCGGGTCGATGTCGACGTGCACCACCTGCGCCTTGGGGGCGAACAGCGCCGCCTTGCCGGTCACGCGGTCGTCGAAGCGGGCACCGAGCGAGACCAGCAGGTCCGCCTCCTGCAGGGCGAGCACCGCCGGCACCGTCCCGTGCATGCCCGGCATGCCGAGGTGCTGAGGGTGCGAGTCGGGGAAGGCGCCGCGGGCCATCAGGGTGGTCACGACCGGCGCACCGGTCGCCTCGGCCAGGCGCAGCAGCTCCTCGGCCGCCCGCGCTCGGACCACCCCGCCCCCGACGTACAGCACCGGCTTGCTCGCGGTCGCGAGGAGCTGGGCAGCCGCCTGGATCTGCTTGCCGTGGGCCTTCGTCACCGGGCGGTACCCGGGCAGGTCGATGCGCGGAGGCCAGACGAAGGGCGCCTCGGCCTGCTGCGCGTCCTTCGTGATGTCGACGAGCACGGGGCCGGGCCGGCCGGTGGAGGCGATCTCGAACGCCGCCGCGATCGCGCCGGGGATGTCCTCGGCCGTCTTGACGAGGAAGGAGTGCTTCGTGATCGGCATCGTGATGCCGACGATGTCGGCCTCCTGGAAGGCGTCCGTGCCCATCAGGTTGCTGAAGACCTGACCGGTGATGGCCACGATGGGGACCGAGTCCATGTACGCGTCGGCGATCGCCGTGACGAGGTTGGTCGCGCCGGGGCCGGACGTCGCGATCGCGACGCCCACCCGGCCGGATGCCGCGGCGTAGCCCTCGGCGGCGTGCCCTGCGCCCTGCTCGTGCCTCACCAGGATGTGGCGCACTCCGGTGGAGTCCATGAGCGGGTCGTAGACGGGCAGGATCGCCCCGCCCGGAAGGCCGAAGACATCGGTGACGCCGAGCAGCTCCAGTGAGCGGACGACGGCCTCGGCGCCCGTGAGCACGGGCGCGGATGCGGTCCGGGCGGGCGGCCGGGGAACGGCCGTGGCAGATTCGGCGGGCATGGTGGGATTCCTCTCCGCGAGAGATCGAGCGGGATGGGGTGGCCGCGGTTACCCCGTGACGGCGCCTTCCGCGGCGGAACGCACGAGCTTGGAGTACTTGGCCAGAACGCCTCGGGTGTAGCGCGGGGGCAGGGGCTCCCAGCCAGAGCGGCGGGAGCTCAGCTCTGCCTCATCGACGAGTAGGTCGAGAGTGCGAGCCGCGATATCGACCCGTATCAGATCACCATCGCGCACGAAGGCGATGGGACCGGCGTCCACCGCTTCGGGTGCTATGTGGCCGATGCACAGGCCGGTTGTGCCGCCTGAGAATCGTCCGTCTGTCAAGAGTAGTACATCTTTCCCGAGACCCGCGCCCTTGATGGCGGCCGTGATGGCGAGCATCTCGCGCATCCCCGGACCGCCCTTAGGGCCCTCGTACCGGATGACGACGACGTCGCCGGCCGAGATCTCCCCCGCCTCGAGGGCGTCCATCGCGGCGCGCTCTCGCTCGAACACGCGGGCCGGACCCTCGAACACGCTCGCGTCGAAGCCGGCGGTCTTGACGACGGCGCCGTCGGGCGCGAACGAGCCGTGCAGGATCGTCAGCCCGCCGGAGGCGTGGATGGGGTCGTCGAAGCGGTGGATGACCGTGCCGTCGACGGGGTCGGGGTTCAGGTCGGCGAGGTTCTCGGCGAGCGTCTTGCCCGTCACGGTGAGGGCGTCGCCGTGCAGCAGGCCCTCATCCAGCATCGCCTTCATGACGACCGGGATGCCGCCATGGCGGTCGACGTCGTTCATGACGTACTTGCCGAACGGCTTCATGTCGGCCACGTGGGGGACCTTGTCGCCGATGCGGTTGAAGTCGTGCAGGTCGAGGTCCACCTCGGCCTCGTTAGCGATCGCGAGCAGGTGCAGCACGACGTTGGTCGAGCCGCCGAGGGCCATCGCGAGGGCGATGGCGTTCTCGAACGCCTCCTTGGTCAGGATGTCGCGCGTCGTGATCCCCTGGCGCAGCAGGTTCACGACCGCCTCGCCGGAGCGGTGGGCGAAGTAGTCGCGGCGGCGGTCGGCCGAGGGCGGGGCCGCGGAGCCGGGCAGGCTGAGGCCCAGGGCCTCCGCGACGGAGGCCATCGTGTTGGCCGTGTACATGCCGCCACAGGCACCCTCGCCGGGCGCGAAGGCGCACTCGATGCGCTTGAGGTCGGCCTCGCTCATGCGGCCCGACAGGCACGCACCGACACCCTCGAACGAGTCGATGATCGTGATGTCCTTCTCGGTGCCGTCGCTGAGCTTGACCCAGCCCGGCGCGATCGAGCCGGCGTAGAGGAAGACGCTCGACAGATCGAGGCGGGCGCTCGCCATCAGCATGCCGGGGATCGACTTGTCGCAGCCGGCCAGCAGGACGCTGCCGTCGAGACGCTCGGCCATCATGACGGTCTCGACGGAGTCGGCGATGACCTCACGCGAGACGAGCGAGAAGTGCATGCCCTCATGACCCATCGAGATGCCGTCCGAGACGGAGATGGTGCCGAACTGCAGCGGATATCCGCCGCCCGAGTGCACTCCCTCCTTCGCACCCTGCGCGAGGCGGTCCAGGCTCAGGTTGCAGGGGGTGATCTCGTTCCAGCTCGACGCGATGCCGATCTGGGGCTTTTCCCAGTCCGCATCGCCCATTCCCACCGCGCGCAGCATGCCGCGCGAGGTGGTGGCTTCGATGCCGTCGGTCACGACACGGCTGCGGGGCTTGATGTCGACGGGCGCGCTGGAAGACGGGTCAGAGGGGTGGGCCATGCCCAAAGTCTATTCCTGCGCCGCGGAGCGCATTCGCGCCAGCTGCGACAAGACCTGGGCGAGTTCTGCGGGGGATTCCACACGTACGGCCGCCGCGGTCTCCCCCGCGCCGACCTTGATCCCGAGGTCGGTATCCCGCAGGCTGCGCAGCGCGTCCTCGTCGGTCACGTCATCACCCGCGAACAGCACCGCGGTGGCCGCCAGCTGCTCCCGCAGGGCCGCGACCGCGGCATCCTTGCCCTCGTGCCGCCACGCGAACTCGAGGATGTCGCGTCCCGTGCGCCGGCGCCATGCGGGTGCGCGCTCCGCGACGATCGTGTCGACGGCGCTCGTCGCGCGATCGGTGTCTGCCGCGTTCGCCAGCCGGGTGTGCAGGCCGAAACCGAACTCCTTGCGCTCGATCCACGCGCCATCGAGCGTCTCGACGGCTGCCTCTACGGCCGCCAGCACCTCGTCCGCCACGTCGGGCCGGTCTTCGTCCACCGGCGAGACGCTCGCATCGTCGCGGACGGAGGACCCGCGCGGGTGCCAGAACTCGGCGCCGTGCGATCCCGCGAGGTGGAAAGGGGAATCGTCGTCGTGCTCCGCGATCACCCTCAGGTCGTGGAGGGTCCGGCCCGAGACGAAGGCGACGTCGGTACCCGGTGCGGCGGCGAGGGAGCGCACCGCCTCGGCCGACTCGGGCAGCGCCCGCACGCTCATCGGCTCGTCGCTCAGGTAGGAGAGCGTTCCGTCGAAGTCGAGGGCGACGAGCAGGTGCGGTGTCGCCGCTACCCGCGCCAGCAGCGCTCGAGCCTCGGGCGATCCGGCGGGTGCGGCGGCGCTCACGCGTGCGCCGCGCTCTCGGTGCGTCCCCGGGCCTGCTCCAGGGCCGCGAGGAACGAACGCGACCACGCATCGACGTCGTTCTCGAACACGCGACGTCGGAGCGCGCGCATGCGCCGGCCCTGCTCGGCGCCGGGCATGTCGAGCGCCCGCAGGATCGTGTCCTTCATGCCCACGATGTCGTGGGGGTTGATCAGGAGGGCGCTGCCGAGTTCGTCGGCCGCGCCGGCGAACTCGCTCAGCACGAGCGCCCCCCGGTTGTCGATCCGGGAGGCGACGTACTCCTTCGCCACGAGGTTCATGCCATCCCGCAGGGCGGTCACGAGCATGACGTCGGCGGCGAGGAAGAGCGCGACCATCTCCTCCCGCGGATACCCGTGATGGAGGTACCGGATGGCGGTGTGACCCGTGGTGTCGTAGGTGCCGTTGATGCGCCCTACGGTGAGCTCGATCTCGTCCCGCAGCTGCGCGTACGCCTCGACGCGCTCGCGGCTGGGACTCGCGACCTGCACGAGCGTCACGTCGGATGCCTCGACCCGCCCGTCCTCCAGCAGCTCGCCGAACGCCTTCATCCGGTGGCGAATGCCCTTCGTGTAGTCCAAGCGGTCGACGCCGAGAAGGATCTTGCGCGGGTTGCCGAGGCCCTCCCGGATCTCCCGGGCGCGTGCCTGCACCTTCGGGTCCCGGGCGAGCGCGGCGTACGACTCCGCGTCGATCGAGATCGGGAACGCCTTGGCCAGCGCGGTGCGCGTCGTGCCATCGGGCTGCGGGACGGTGATGCCCGACGCCTTCGTGTCGTAGCGCAGCTGACGTCGCACCGCCCGGGCGAAGTTCCCGGCATCCGCCACCCGCTGGAAGCCGATGACGTCGGCACCCAGCAAACCCTCGAGCACCTGACGCCGCCAGGGCAGCTGCGAGTACAGGCCGTATGCAGGGAACGGAATGTGATGGAAGTACCCGATCGTCAGGTCGGGCCGCAGCTCGCGCAGCATCATGGGCACGAGCTGCAGCTGGTAGTCCTGCACCCACACTGTCGCGCCGTCGGCGGCGACGGCTGCGGCCGCCTCCGCGAAGCGACGGTTGACGCGCACATAGGCATCCCACCACTGGCGGCGGTAGCGGGGCGCGGCGATCACGTCGTGGTAGAGCGGCCAGATCGTGTCGTTGGAGAAGCCCTCGTAGTAGAGCTCGACGTCTTCTTCCGTCAGCGTGATGGGCACGAGGTGCGTGCCGTCGAACTCGAAGGGCTCGACATCCAGGTCGGGCTTTCCGGGCCAGCCCACCCACGCCCCGTCTGCGCGACGCATCATCGGCTCGAGCGCCGTGACGAGGCCTCCGGGCGAGCGCTTCCACTCGCCGTCGTCACCGCGGTCCACGGGGAGGCGGTTCGCGACGACGACCAGATCGGCGAGGTCGGGGGTCTGAGCGGAGGTCACGGGTTGCCTCTTTCCGGGGATGGGCGGGATGTCGTGAGCCTCCAGGGTATCGGGCCGCTCCCCCGCACTCCCGGGCTTGCGAGCGGGAGCGAAGCATGCCAGAGACTGCCCGAGGGCGCTACCGTGGGGCCGCTGGCTGCGTTGCGGGTAGCGTTGCCGTCATGCGCAAGTACGTGTTCGGCACCGGCATCATCTCGGCCGTCACCGGCGGCATCACCCTGCTGCGGTCGGCGCGCGCGGGCACCTTCACCTGGCGGACCGCCCTTGCGTGGCTAAGCTGGGGCATCAGCCTGGCGCTCGCGATCGGATCGATCGTCGACACCAGGCGCGCGACCCGTGGCCGCCCGATACCCGACGATTCCCCCGTTCACGGCAAGGAGAAGAAGCTTCTTCGCGGCCGCGTGCAGGGTGAGCGCTGACGCAACATCCCGCGTTCACCGGGTGAGTAGAGGGCCACGCCCTCGCCTTCGCCCCACGCGCGCGATCATCGCGGACGAGGCAGCCTGAATGCCGGCACCACGGTAGCGTGGACGAGATGCGAGCGACGACGATCCATGCTGCCGGTGATATCCGACTCGAAGAGGTGCCCGACCCCGTGCTCAGCACGGGACGCGACGCGATCGTAAGGGTCGTCGCCGCCTGCGTCTGCGGTTCGGACCTCTGGAGCTATCGCGGCGTGCGCGCGCCCAAGGCCGGCTCGCGCACCGGCCACGAGTTCGTCGGCGTCGTGGAGGCAATCGGCGACGACGTCGAGCGCGTCTCGGTCGGCGACTTCGTCATCGCGCCCTTCTACGACTGCGACATGACGTGCGTGAACTGCGCGAACGGCGTCTCGACCTCCTGCCTCGAACTCTCATGGTGGGGCTCGCGCGACCACTTCGGCGGGTTCGCCGACGGCGGACAGGGCGAGTTCGTCCGCGTCCCCCACGCCGATGGCACCCTGGTGAAGACCCCCGGATATCCGTCGGAAGCCCTGATCCCGCATCTGCTGACGCTGTCGGACGTCTTCGGCACCGGTCACCACGCCGCGCTCTCCGGCGGGGTCGGCCCCGGCACCTCCGTCGTCGTGATCGGCGACGGAGCCGTCGGCCTCTGCGCGGTGCTCGCCTCGAAGAGGCTCGGCGCAGAGCGCATCGTGCTGATGTCCCGGCACGAGTCCCGCCAGGCGCTCGGGCGTGAATTCGGCGCGACCGACGTCGTCGCCGAACGGGGCGAGGCGGGGGTGGACGCGGCGAAGGCGTTCTTCGACGGGATCGGACCCGACGCCGTTCTCGAGTGCGTCGGGACGAGCGCGAGCATGGAACAGGCTGTCGCGACCGTCCGGCCGGGCGGCACCGTCGGCTTCGTCGGCGTTCCGGCCGAGGGCAACTCCGTCCCCGTGCAGTCGCTCTTCGGGGCCAACGTCGCCCTGCGCGGTGGCGTGGCGCCCGTCCGCAACTACATCGAGGAACTGCTGCCGGATGTCTGGGGCGGGGTCGTTCAGCCGGGTCGTGTCTTCGACCTCACCCTCCCCTTGGCCGATGTGGCCGAAGCCTACGCCGCGATGGACGAGCGCCGAGCGATCAAGGTGCTGCTGCAGCCCTGACGCCACGGCATCCGCTCGCCCGGCGTTCGGTCGAGATCAGTCGTCCCACCCGTTCTGCGGGGTCGCGCACGTGTCGCGGAAGACATACTGCGACGGGAGCTTGCGCTCGTGACTCGACCAGTCGATCGGAGGCCGCCGGGCATTCGGGGGCAGGTAGCCGAGGCGGTACACGGCCATCAGGTCGAGCGTGTCCGGCACCTCGAGCAGCCGCTCGATGCGCTCCCAGTTGCCCGGGACCTCCATGGGGAACGACACGAACTGGATTCCCATCCCGAGCTCGACGGTGGCGAGCCAGACGTTCTCCATCGCCGCGCCCATGCTGAATATCGAGTAGAACGACGACAGCTCGCCCGTGCGGTTCTCGGTCCGATCGAGCAGCACCGCCATGAGCAGGGGCGATCCCGCGACGAGCCTGCGGTTCTCCTCCCCCAGCGTCTGCGGGACGCGCAGCGCATTCATCATCTTCTGTCCCCGTGGCGTGAACACCTGGCTCGTGAACGGCCGGAGGGGTGCGGGGAGGCGGTCGAAGAGCATTCCGTCGCGACGCCGCTGCATCTCGGCGGCGCTGAATCGGAAGTACCTCTTGTACCTCTCGAAGAAGGTCCCGTTCGACATCGCCGTCGTCATGCTCTCGCCGCTGATCGCAGCGATCGCGTCGATGCTCTCGCGCTGCTCGATGAGCACGAATCGCCATGGTTGGCTGTTCAGCTGCGAGGGCGCCCGCCCGGCGACCTCCATGAGCAGGCGCTGATGCTCCTCCGACACCGGATCCGGCAGCAACGGGCCGTTCGTCGTCTTCCGGCGACGCACCACATCGAGGAATTCCATTCCTACCTCCGGGATTCGATGATCGCCCCGACGAAAAACGGCGCCGCCGCCAGGGCGGTCGCGCTGTGGCGCCAGGTGCGTGTGCCGACGAACGGGATGAGGGCCAGCACGGCCAGCGCCGCGGACAGCGGGGCGACGAGTCGGGGACGGCGGGCGACACCCGCCGCGGCCGCGGTCACGCTCGTGAGGGCGGCCGTCGTCGTGAACAGGGCATGGTGAACCCAGCGGATCTCGTGCGTGTTGATCAGCCGCGTCGCGACGCTCGCTCCGAGCGCGCAGTTCGCGATATAGCCGATGGATGCCGCGGCCAGCCATCCGCGAACACCCAGCGGGTCGGATCGGGTCGGTTTCAGGGTGACCGCCATGGGTTCGGGATTCTACCCGCCGGACATCTCGCGGATCAGTTCGCCCGTCGCGTTCATATGTCGCCCGATCCGGGTCGGAGAACGACGGAAGGCCCGGCCACTGATTCTGCTCAGTGATCCCGGGCCTTCCTTCTGGTGCACCCCCAGGGACTTGAACCCTGAACCCACTGATTAAGAGTCAGTTGCTCTGCCGATTGAGCTAGAGGTGCGAGTGGTGCGCCGCGCGCACCGAGGATCAACGTTATCACCCGCGACCGGCTCGCCGCCAATCGGGACGACCACCCGCGGGTATCCTGGGCGGGTGACCCTCCCCGCTTCCCCGACGGGCGCGCTGACGCCCCCTCGCGCCGACGACCTCGCGCTCGCGCTGCGCATGGCGGATGCCGCGGACGCGGTCTCCATGGCTCGGTTCGACGCCTCCGACCTGGCGGTCGAGACGAAGCCCGACGCGTCTCCCGTCACCGAGGCCGACCTCGCCACCGAGCGAGCGATCCGCGACATCCTCGCGGCGGAGCGTCCGCACGACGGCGTGTTCGGTGAGGAATTCGGCCGACAGGGCGACCAGGCGCGGCAGTGGATCGTCGACCCCATCGACGGCACCGCCAACTACCTGCGCGGCATCCCGATGTGGGGAACGCTGATCTGCCTCGCGGAGGAGGGCCGCCCCGTCGTCGGCGTCGTGAGCGTGCCGGGCATCTCCCGCCGGTGGTGGGCCGCGGAGGGTCTGGGCTCCTGGACCGTCGATGCGGGCGGCTCCCCGACTCGTCTGCATGTGTCGGGGATCGACCGCATCGAGGACGCGAGCGTGAGCTTCCAGAGCATCCGACAGTGGGATGACGCGGGCCACCTGCCCGCCCTCGTCGCGCTGTCGCGCCGCGTCTGGCGCGACCGCGGCTACGGCGACGTCTGGCCGTACATGCTCCTGGCGGAGGGCCGGCTCGAGTTCGTCGCGGAGTTCGACGTGAAGGAGTACGACATCGCCGCGGTCGTGCCGATCATCACCGAGGCGGGCGGCCGATTCACGTCGTTCGAGGGCGACGAGACGCTGTCGGCGCGCTCCTCGCTCGCCACCAACGGGGTGCTGCACGAGAGCTTCCTCGCCTTCCTCCATTCCGACCACGTCCCCGTGTGAGCCTCATGCCCCGTCGTCCCCTCCTGCCCGCGGTCGCCTGGGTCGGCTCCGTCCTGATCCTGGCCGGGTGCGCGGGCGAGCAGGCACCCTCGCTAGAGTCCGGCTCTCCCCCGACCCCGACGGCGCCGGTCGAGACGACGACCCCCACCCCGGAACCCGTGCCGACGGTCGACCCGGCGAGCGTGACGTGCGAGAACCTCATCCCCGCGTCGGTCGTCGAGGCGTTCGGGGAGTCGGGGTGGACCTACCAGGAAGACGTCTTCCGCGTCGGTGCGCAGGAGATCGAAGACGGCATCTGGTGCACGTGGGGAGACGCCCAGAGCCCAGCCTCCGACAACGTGCAGATCTACGGGTGGGCACCGCTCGAGCCCGGACTCGCCGCCGACGCGCAGGACGAGCTCGCCGACCAGGGTTGGGTGCGCGAGGATTCCACCGAGGGCGTGTACGTCACCGAGAATCCCGACACCCTGGTGTCGGCGGATGCCGAGGGCTACGGCATGACCTACCTCTTCGGCGACGGGTGGGTCACGGTGTCCCACGGCAAGTCGAGCCTGCTCGTCATCGAGCGCCCGGGAGTCTAGGCGCCGACCGCCCTCACCCGTCTCCGGCGGGCGTAGCCTTTAACCGTTCAACGGCGAGCGGAGAGGCGGGCCCGTCATGAAGATCCCCACGGCCGCCCGGGTCGTCCAGTACGACCGCACCGGCGGCCCGGATGTGCTGCGGCTGCAGGAGCGGCCCCTGTCGCCGCCCGGGGACGGCGAAGCCGTGATCGAGGTCGTCACGGCCGGCATCAATCACATCGACGCCTTCATCCGCGAAGCACGCGAGACGCAGTGGGACGACCCTTTTCCCCGCGGCTCCGGCAGCGACTTCGCCGGCATCGTCGTGGCCACAGGACCGGGCGCAGCGCGGTTCCGCGTCGGCGCCGAGGTGATCGGGCACGTCGTGACCGTGATCGCGAACATGAACCTCGTCGCGACCTACACGGATACGGGCACGAGCTGTTCGGGATGACGATCCCGCGGCCCGCCCCTTCGCCTGTCGCGAACCGTCGGGGCGGGGCCGCGTCGACGACGTTTCGTGACAGGCGAGGAGGCGAAACGACGAAGGCCCGGTCCCCGCGAGCGTCACGCGCGCGGGAACCGGGCCCTGGTCGGTGCGAACCGCGGTCGTGGAGATGGGGGGAATCGAACCCCCGTCCATCGCTGTGTCTCTGGGGCTTCTCCGGGCGCAGTCTGTAAGAGCGTTCTGCTCGGCCCCGACCTTTGTCACAGACACCTAAGTCGACGGGCCCAGCCTGATAAGAGTCCCGCGCGACGCTCAGGCATCGTCGCGCAGCAAGATCCCTAGATGACGCCAGGATCCGTGTCGGGATCACCCACGGTCTGACGGACTATCGGGCTCGCTTAAGCAGCGAGGGCGAAGTCAGTGCGCTTGGATTCGGCACTTATAGTTTTGCAGGGAGCGTTTACGAGATAACCCTGCATCCTCGGCCCGCTTCTCGCAGATTCGCAGGCGATGTCGAAACCGATCATCCCCGTGAACCTTCGTCGAAGGAACCGCTGTTCGCACGCTGTGGAGTTATGAGTACCGGGCGGATGCCGCCCGAGCCCTTCAGCATACAACGATAGCGAACGCCCGACCATTCCCGAGCCGCGAGGACGCGTCGTCCGCCCGGGTTTCGCCGGGCGTAGGCTCGGCCGCATGAGCGAGGTCATCATCACCGTCCGCGGCGAGCACGAGGCGCGTGTCTCCCCCGAGCGTGCAACGGCTCACCTGAGCGTGCGCTGCGACGGACCGGCCCGCGGCCCCGTCATCGAGAAGATCGCGGCGCTCACCGCGCCGCTGCGCGAGGAGCTCGACGCGCGTCGCGCCGACGGCGACGTGACGGAATGGTCGAGCCAGCGCGCAGCCGTCTGGTCGGAACGCCCGTGGAACGCCGAGGGCCGCCAGCTCGCGCCCGTCCACCACGCATCCGTCGACCTCGAGGCGACCTTCGCCGACTTCGCCGCACTGTCGTGGTGGGTCTCCGCCGCGTCCGAACGGGAGGGCGTGCAGATCTGCGGCATCACGTGGGAGCTGACCCCCGAGACGCGTCGCGCGGTCGAGGCGGATGCCGCGGCCCAGGCCGTGCGAGAGGCGCTCGCTCGCGCGGCCGCGTACGCCGCCGCGATCGACCGCGGCTCCGTCACACCCCTTGAGATCGCCGATCAGGGGCTGCTCCTCAGGAGCGGCGATCGACCGGAGCGGGCCGAACCCCGCGCCCTGCGTGCGATGGCGATGTCCGCCGACACCGGCGGCCCCTCGGTGCAGTTCGAGCCGCAGCCGATCGTCGTGACTGTGAGCGTCGAGGGTCGGTTCTCGGCGCGCTGACGGGGCGCCGGGCGCCGGCATGCGCTGACTCGCCCCCGGCGCCTGGTCACGCGCGAATCTTCGGTCGCGCAGACGTCACGGTCGGGAGCGAGCCCGCGCCCGTCACTCCCCGAGGCGGTTGCGCGTGCGCATGGCGCGCTCGGCCTCGCGCTTGTCCTCGCGTTCGCGGATCGTCTGGCGCTTCTCGAACTCCCGCTTGCCCTTGGCGATGGCGATCTCGACCTTCGCGCGGCCGTCGGAGAAGTAGAGCTTCAGCGGCACGAGGGTGTATCCGCCCGCCGCGACGGCGTGGGAGAGCTTGATGATCTCCTCCTTGTGGAGGAGAAGCTTGCGCGTGCGCTTCGTCGCGTGGTTGGTCCAGTGGCCCTGCGAATACTCCGGGATGTGCACGGCGTCCAGGAACGCCTCGCCGCCGTCGATGTATGCGTACCCGTCGGTGAGGTTCGCACGACCCTGCCGCAACGACTTGACCTCGGTGCCCGTGAGCACGAGGCCCGCCTCGTACGTCTTCTCGATCGCGTAGTCGTGGCGGGCACGACGATTGGTCGCGACGACCTTCTCCCCGCGTTCCTTCACCATGACGACCTCCGGCATCTGCGCCGCGCGCACGCACGGCAGCCTCTCAGTCTAGCGGTTGCGCACCTCGGGTCAGGCCCGGAGCCAACGCCGGATGGCGAAGCCGGCCGACAGTGCCGCCAGGAATACGCCGACGACGACCATCACCGGGATGACGACGAACAGCTCCTCCGCGCCCACCCACGTCGTGATGAACGCGACTCGCTCGCGGAGATACCCCTCCACCCCGAAGCGCAGCCCCGCCCAGACGGCGAGGGCGGCAAGACCCGAGCCGAGCAGCGCCGCCAGCACGCCCTCGAGGATGAACGGCGTCTGGATGAATCGGTTGGATGCCCCGACCAGCCGCATGATGCCGAGTTCTCGCCGGCGGGCGTACGCCGAAAGGCGGATGGTCGTCGCGATCAGCAGGACGGCCGCGATCAGCATGAGACCGGCGATGCCGACGGCGATGTACGTCGCCACCGTCAGGGCCTGGAACAGCGGATCCAGGTACTGCAGCTGATCGGCGACGTCCTCGACGCCCGCGGTGCCGCTGAACGCCTCGATGATGACGTCGGACTGCGTCTGGTCGACGAGGTTGATCCAGAACGTCTCGTTCATCTGCTCGGGCGCGATGACGCTCGCGTAGTCCTCGCCCATCTGCTCGATGAGGTTGGCGTAGGCCTCGTCGCGGGTCTCGAAGCGGTACTCCTGCACAAGCGGTCCCAGCGTGTCGGAGTCGAGGGACGCCTGCACCTCTGCGATCTGCTCGGGCGTGGCCGCGCCGTCGACGCACGTCGCGCTCACCGAGATCGGCGTGCACATGTAGACCGCGACCTGGGCCCGGTCGACCCAGAAGTCCTGCATCTTCGCGATCTGCATCTGCATGAGGATCGCGGCGCCGACGAACGTGAGCGACACGAAGGTCACGAGCACGACGGAGATGACCATCGAAGCGTTGCGCCGCAGGCCGCTGAACGCCTCGGCGAGTATCAGTTGCCACCTCACGACGTGGGACCCACCCTGTCGTCCTCGTCGCCTTCGCCGAGGCCCAGGCGGTCGGCGACGCCGACCTCGGGCAGCTCGGGCAGCTCGATCTCGATGGGTCCGGTCAGGTGCACGCGCGGCGCAGCTCCGGTGTCGTGGGGCGGCGGCGGCATGGGCGGCGAGGGCGCCTCCTCCTCGACATGGACGATGGGGTCGAAGGGCGGCGGGCTCACGGCGGCGGCGGCCTGACCCGCGACGGCCGAGAGCGCGGCGTTGGCAACGGCCAGCGCGTCCGCGTCGGGGATGGCCTCCCCCGCGGGGGCAGCATCCGCTCCGGCGAGGTGCTCGTCGCCGTGGGAGTGGGATGCCGCGTCGGCGCGGTTCTCGGAGGCCTGTGCCGCCGCGGGTTCCGGTTCGACGTCGGGGGCGAAGACGGGGACGTCGCCCGTCGGGGGCGCGTCGTCGCCCGCGGCGACGCGCTGCTGCAGCTCGAGAACGGCGGTGAGGGCGGCGATGGCGTCCGCGCCCTTCTCCTTGGCGGGGGCGAGGCTCGGCAGCTGCGATGTGTCGCCGTACCCTCCGTGCACCTCGTCGCGCACGATCTCACCGTGCGCGAGCTCGATGACGCGTCGGCGCATCTGGTCGACGAAGCCCGCCTCGTGGGTCGCCATGAGCACGGTCGTGCCGTTCGCGTTGATGCGGGCGAGGAGCTGCATGATGCCGATCGACGTGGCGGGGTCGAGGTTCCCCGTCGGTTCGTCGGCCAGGAGCACCTGCGGGCGGTTGACGAGCGCGCGCGCGATCGCGACGCGCTGCTGCTCGCCGCCCGAGAGCTCGTGCGGCATCCGCTTCTCCTTGCCCGCGAGCCCGACGAGCTCGAGCACCTCGGGCACCGCCTGCTGGATGAACCCGCGCGAGGCTCCCGTGACCTGGAGGGTGAACGCGACGTTCTGGAACACCGTCTTGGAGGTGAGGAGGCGGAAGTCCTGGAAGACCGCGCCGACGTGCCGGCGAAAGTACGGGACTTTGCGGTTGGAGAGCGTCGTGAGGTCGCGGCCCAGCACGACGACGCTGCCCGTCGTGGGCATGTCCTCGCGGAGGATCAGGCGCAGGCACGTCGACTTGCCCGAGCCCGAGGGTCCGACGAGGAAGACGAACTCGCCGCGGGCGACTTCGAAGTCGACGCCCGAGAGACCCGGCTTCTGCGAGCCGCGGTAGGTCTTGGTGACGTGTTCGAACCTGATCATGGCCATCCGAGCCTAAGCGTGTGGCGGGGGATGCCCCTCAGCGACACCCGGCTGGCGGCATCCGGATCAGTCGTCGTCCTTGCGCTTGCGCCAGCGGATGCCCGCGGCGATGAAGCCGTCGAGGTCGCCGTCGAACACGACGGCGGGGTTGCCGACCTCGTGTCCCGTGCGCAGGTCCTTCACGAGCTGCTGGCCGTAGAGGAAGTACGAGCGCATCTGGTCGCCCCAGCTGGCCGTGATGACGCCCGCGAGCTCCTTCTTCTTCGCCGCCTCCTCCTCGCGCTTGAGCAGCAGGAGCCGGGTCTGCAGCACGCGCATGGCTGCGGCGCGGTTCTGGATCTGCGACTTCTCGTTCTGCATCGAGACCACGATGCCCGTGGGGAGGTGGGTCAGGCGCACGGCGGAGTCGGTCGTGTTGACCGACTGCCCGCCGGGGCCCGACGAGCGGAAGACGTCGACGCGGATGTCGCCCTCGGGGATGTCGACCTCGACGGCCTCCTCCATGACGGGGATCACCTCGACGGCGGCGAAGGACGTCTGGCGCTTGTCGGCCGAGCCGAACGGGCTGATGCGAGCCAGTCGGTGGGTGCCGGCCTCGACCGAGAGCGTTCCGTAGGCGTAGGGGGCATCGATCTCGAACGTGGCCGACTTGATGCCCGCGCCCTCGGCGTAGGAGGTGTCCATGACCTTGACGGGATACTTGTGGCGCTCGGCCCAGCGCAGATACATGCGCATGAGCATCTCGGCGAAGTCGGTCGCGTCGTCGCCGCCGGCGCCCGAGCGGATCGTCACGACGGCCGAGCGGGAGTCGTACTCGCCGTCGAGCAGGGTCTGCACCTCGAGCTGTCCGATCGCCTCACCGAGGGCGGCGAGCTCGCGGCGCGCCTCGTCGGCTGACTCCTCGTCCTCCATCTCGCGAGCGAGCTCGACGAGCACCTCGAGGTCGTCGAGGCGACGCTCGATGGCGTCGACGCGCGCGAGGTCGGATTGGCTGTGGCTCAGCGCGCTCGTCACCTTCTGGGCGGCCTCGGGATCGTCCCACAGGTCGGGAGCCCCCGCCTGCTCGCTCAGGCGAGCGATGTCGGCGCGCAGGCCGTCGACGTCGACGACGGCGCGGATGTCGGAGAAGGTGGAGCGCAGCGCCTGGATGTCGGCGGACAGATCGAGTTCGAGCATGACAGTCCAGACTAACGTGGATACGGTGACCCGATCCCCCGTCTCCCCCGCCGACGCCGGCGACAGGGCTCGGATCGGGGCGGTCGTCGGCCGCCTCGCCCCCATGATCTACGGCCCCACGGTGCTCTTCGCGTTCGGCGAGGGGGCCGTGCTGCCGCTGCTGCCGGTGATGGCAGCTCGGCTGGGCGCCGACATCGCCGTCGCCGGCCTCGTCGCCTCGGCGCTCGTCGTCGGCCAGCTCGTGGGCAACATCCCCGCCGGCTGGGCGGTGGCGCGGTTCGGTGAGCGCGCGACGATGGCGGCGGCCGGAGTGGTGGCGCTCGCCGGCGTGGCGGGACTGCTCTGGGCGCCGAACATCGGCGTGCTCGCGGCATCCGTGCTCATCGTGGGTTTCTGCGCCGCGGCGTTTGGCCTCGCGCGCCACTCGTTCATGGCGACGCGGGTGCCGCTGGTGTTCCGCGCCCGCGCGCTGTCGCTGCTGGGCGGCACGTTCCGGCTCGGCCTGTTCGCCGGCCCGTTCGCGGCGGCCGCCCTGCTGCTGCTCTTCGACGACGAGCGCGCCGCCGTCTGGTTCTTCGGCGTGTGTCTCATCGGGTGTGTGCTGCTCGTCCTGCTGGGTCCCGATCCGGAAGCACAGCTCGCCGCGCGCAGCACAGCCACCCCGCCCGCCGGGCACTCCCGCTACTCCCGTCACGCCGACGGCGGCGAGGACTCGGGCGAGCCGGTCACGGGATCGATCCCCACGCAGTCGCGCGCCGGGGTGTTCCGCACCATGTGGGCGCATCGCGACGTGCTGGCGCGCCTGGGGCTCGCGGCGGCGTCGGTGTCGGCGGTGCGCTCGGCGCGCCAGCTGGTGCTGCCCCTGTGGGGCGTCTCGATCGGGCTGGACGCCGCGACGATCGCCCTCGTCGTCGGCATCTCGGGCGCGATCGACTTCGCCCTGTTCTACGCGAGCGGCCAGGTGATGGACCGCTTCGGCCGCCTGTGGGCCGCCCTCCCGGCGATGACGCTCATGGGCCTCGGCTTCCTGGCGCTGTCGGCCACGCACGATCTCGCCGACGCCGACGTCTGGTTCGCCGTCTTCGCGATGGTCGTGAGCGTCGGCAACGGGCTCTCCAGCGGCATCCTGCTCACCCTCGGCGCCGACACCGCGCCGCCCGCGAATCCGGCGCCCTACCTCGGGTCGTGGCGGACGCTGACGGATGCCGGGGGCGCCGCGACGCCGCTGCTCGTCTCCGGGGTGACGGCGGTGTGGTCGATCTCGGGCGCCGTAGCGCTCGTGGGGGTCATCGGGCTCGTCGGGGCCGTCGCGCTGACGCGCTTCATCCCGCGGTTCTCGCCGCGGCGCGGCTGAGGCCGCCGCACGGGCGCGGTCACCGCGCGGCGGTGCGGCTCGTCGCCGTGGACTCGAGCGCCACGCCGCCCGGGACGAACACGCTGAAGACCACCGGATGCCACGTGTCCGACACCGTCACGCGTGCCGACACGCCGTCCGGCGTCCACGCCCGCACGAGCCGCGCCGCGCGTCCGTGCGCGTCGACGATCGACGCCGCCTGCGCACGCACTCCCCCGTCGTGCAGCACCGCCCGGGGCACACCGTCCCGGAGCACGAGGTCGAACCCGTCCGCCGCCGCGAGGGCCGCGGCGTCCGCGATCGAGTCCACCCGCTTCTGGGCGAGGTAGAGGCTCGTGGCGTTCAGGCACACGAGCACGACGGCGATCGTGATGAGGGCGTACCCGAGTGTCAGCAGCATGACCGAGCCCCCTTCGTCCCGCCTGCACGCGCGGACGCGCCCCGGTCGGTCTGCGCGACCCGTCACGAGGCACCCCAGAACCGAGAGACCTTCTGCATCGCCGTGGCCTCCACGGGCAGCGAGACGATGCGCTCCAGCCCGAAGACCGGAGGCACGAGTGGCAGCGCGACCCGCGTTCGTACGTTCACACGCACCGTCGCCCCCGCGGCGGGGCAGGGCGCGGCGGGCTCGCAGGAGGTCGAGAGGACGACGGCGGAGGCATCCATTCCGTACTCCCTCGCGGTCGTCGCGAGCACCGCTCCCGCGCGGGCGTCGGCGGAGCGAATGCCGTCGGCCTGCGCGATCGCCCGGGCGACGTGCCGGGCGGCGGATTCGGCTCCGAGCGCATGCGCCTGCAGGGTTGCGGCGGCGAGCACCAGGTACACCAGCGGCACGAGCACGAGAAGGCCCACGGCGATGAACTCCAGCGGCGCAGACCCCGCGTCCGAGGAATCAGTCGAAGCTCTCGAGCGGCGCATGCGCCTGCACCTCCATGCCGGCAGCCGGGCCCAGCAGCCCCACGAGCGGCAGGCGCGCCCGGACGGTCACCCGCACGGTCGGGTACCCGAGCTCGCCGCTGCGCTGCGCGCTCACCTCCTGCGCGAACGACTCGCCGACCGCCCGCCCGATCAGCTCGCGCGTGCGCTGCGCGCCCTCGGCGGGTGACGCATCCGCGAGCGCGCCGCGGTGCGCGCCCTCGGCCGCCGCGTCGTGAACGACGTTGCGGACGTACACGGCCACGCCCAGCTGGATCACCCCGAGCGTCAGGAAGGTCAGCAGCAGCCCTACCAGGACGAACTCGACGGCCGCGGCCCCGGCATCCTCTGACGTGCGCACGGAAGGCGGGGCGATGGCCATGAGGGCGGTCAAAACCCCGCCACGCGGGAGATGGCCTGTTCGAACAGGGCGCCCAGGGCCGGCCCCGCGAGCGCCCAGATCACGACGACGAGCCCGGCGGTCATCAGCGTGATCAGCACCCAGCCGGGCACGTCGCCGCGCTCTTCGGATGCCGCGGCGCGCACCCGCGCCTCGAGCAGCCGCAGGGTGCGCGTCAGCCGCGACGGGTGGACGCGGGGAGCGGGTTCGGTCATGAGGGTTCCTTTCTGAACGGGGCGACCCGACCGGCGGGCATCAGCCGACGCCGAGCCTGAGCAGCACCACACCCGGGAAGACGGCGTAGATGACGGACAGGGGAAGGATGAGGAAGACGAGAGGGAAGAGCATGGCGATCTCCGCGCGGCCCGCCCGCTCGATCAGCGCACGCCGGAAGTCCTCGCGCGCATCGTGCGCCTGCGCATGGAGCACCTCCGCCACCGGCGCGCCGCGCTCCAGCGCCGCCACGAGCTGGTCGGTAGCACGCGTCAGCGGGGGCAGCGACGCCCGTTCGGTCAGGGCCCGCAGCGCGGTGGTGAGCGAGGAGCCGGTGTCGACATCGAACACGACACGCCGAAGTTCGGCGCTGAGCTCACCGGAGCCGGATGCCGCGACGCGGCGCAGCGCATCGCGGAGACCCTCGCCCGCCGACAGCGACAGGCTCAGCAGCTCCAGCACCGTCGGCAGCTCCTCCCTCATGCGCTGACCGCGACGCCGCGCGGCGCGCTGCAGCTCGGCATCGCACAGGACGACGGCGATCATCGCGGTCACGGCGGGGAGCACGGCGAGCCCGGGGAATCCGCGTCCCATCAGCGCAAGCGCCACCCAGGCAGCGGCTCCCACGAGCAGCCCTGCCAGCCCCCATGCGAGGCGCCGCGCACGGAACTCCGACACGCTCCGCTCCCTGCCCGCCTGCCCGAGGCGCCGGGCGAGCACGGCGGGATCCCCCAACGCGGCGCCCCCGCGGTCGGAGAGTGCCCGAAGCAGGCCGCGGAGCGTGGGAGGCGCGTCGCCGGGCCACCCGCCGGCGCTCTCCCACGGCGTCGTCCCGAGCGGATCGCCGACGTCCCGGATGTAGCGCGCGACTCGTATCTGCAACGCGGGCGCACGCCAGCGCGGCACCGCCGCGACGATGCACCACAGGCCTGCGCCGAGCGCCGCTCCGAGCGGCAGCGCCCAGACCGCGGAAGTCTGGATGCCGAGGGTCACGCGAACCACCTCGCCTGCTCGGGCAGGCGGCCCAGCCGCAGCATGAGCCGGTACGCGACCACCGACACCGCCGCGCCGCCCAGCACGAGCAGGATCCCCTCGGGGCTCGAGTACGCGCGGGCCCCCTCGGGCCGGGAGGCCAGCAGGACGAGCACGACCCACGGTGCGATCACCCCCAGCGCGGCGGCGGCACGCACCCAGGACTGCCGGGCATCCACCTCGGCGCGCAGCGCGGCCTCCTCCCTCACCGACGACGCAAGGGCGCGCAACACCGTGCCGAGCTTCGTCCCGCCCACCTGTCGGGCCATCCGCAGCGTCTCGATGATCCGATCCGCGACCGGATCGGCGAGTGCCGTCTTGAGACGCACGAGGCTCGAGTCGCCGTTGCCCGAGGCCGCCATGTCGAGCGCGAAGCGGGCGAATGCGGGGCGGAGCACCTCCGGGCCTGTCGCCTGGAGCGCGGAGACGGCGTCGGTCACCGAAAGCCCGGCCCGCACGCCCGCGACGATGTGCTCGCAGACATCGGGCCACACGGCCCATCGCCGGCGCCGCCGCGCCGCGCGCCGGGCGCGCAGCCACGCGTACGGCGCGACCGCCCCCGCGCACCCCGCCGTGACCGCGACGATCGCCACCCCAAGCACGGCGGCGGCGAGGACTCCCGACAGCGCGCCGACCGCCAGTGACGCGGCCACCAGCACCCGCACGCGCACATGCGCGAACCCTGCCTCGTCCAGTAGGCGCCCGAGCCGCCCTCGACCGGCGCCGTGGCGATCCGACCGGCGGGGCCACAGCCACGGTGCTGTCACGAGGAGCGCACCGGCAGCGAGCAGGCCGCCCCACACGGCCGTCATACGACCACCTCGATCTCCGTCCGGCCGTCGCGGATCTCGCCCGTCGGGCGGACGATCTCGGTCACCCGCCGGGAGCCGCCCGGCAGCCGCGTGCAGTGCACGACCAGATCCAGTGCACGGGCGATCGCCGGCCGCGTGAAGGAGGCGTCGATGTTCCTGCCCGCCAGGAGCGGGAGCGCGGCGAGCTTGTCGATGGCGTCGGCCGCGGAGTTGGCATGGATCGAAGCGAGACAGGGCAGGCCCGTGTTCAGGGCGAGGACGAGGTCGAGGGCCTCGGCATCCCGCACCTCGCCGACGACGAGCCGGTCCGGTCGCATCCGCAGCGCCTCTTTGATGAGCCGACGGAGCGTCACCTCGCCCGTTCCTTCGAGGTTCGCCACCCGTCCCTGCAGCGCGACGAGGTCGGGCGCGTCGACGGCCAGCTCGAACGTGTCCTCGACGGTGACGATGCGCCGGTGCGGCGCGCAGGCGGCCAGCAGGGCGCCGAGCAGGGTCGTCTTGCCCGCGTGCGTCGGCCCGGAGACGAGGATGCTGGCGTCCGCCGCGACGGCGTCGTGAAGGATCTCGGCGTGCGCGGGGTCGAGCGATCCGAGAGCCACGAGCGCATCCAGGTCACGCGATGCCGCGGGGAACTTCCGGATGTTCACCGCCCAGTGGCGACGCGTGATGTCGGGGATCACGACGTGCAGGCGCGAGCCGTCCGGTAGCGACGCGTCCGCGAAGGGCTGGCTCAGGTCGACCCGTCGTCCGCTCGCGTGCAGCATCCGCTCGACGAGGTCGCGCACGCGCGCGTCGTCCAGTCGGATCGGCAGCCTCTCGGACACGCCGTCGCGCGCGGCGAAGACATCGCGCGGAGAGTTGATCCAGATCTCCTCGATACCCGGATCATCGAGGTAGCGCTGCAGCTCGCCGAATCCTCCGATACCCGCCAGCAGCTCCCGGACGAGCTCGTGCTCGTCCGCCACCGGCTCCCACCCCCGGGCATGCGCGATGTCGTTGTGACGACGCACCTCGGCCCGCGCGATCGCGGCGGCCGCTTCCGGCTCCTGTGCCGGATCGACCGACTCCCCCCGCAGCCGGTCCCGTGTGCGCTCCCGCAGCACGACCCCGGAGGGCGAGGCGAGCAGGGCACGAGCAGACACGAGGTCATCCTGCCCAAACCTCGGCCCGGGCCTCGCAAGTTATCCACAGCCGCCGAACCCGGACGGGGCGGGAGGCTCCCGTTAGAATGAGCGCACCCGCGGGAGTGGTGAAATTGGCAGACACGCAGGATTTAGGTTCCTGTGCCTCCGGGCGTGTGGGTTCAAGTCCCACCTTCCGCACGCGGCCGCCGACGACGGCACCCGCATCACATAGCCACCCGCCCAGCACCGACGGGAACACCACGTGCAGCCTGCAGCCCTCATCCCCTGGCTCGACCCCGCCGCCATCATCGAGTGGGCGGGGCCCTGGGCCCTCGTCGTGGTCTGCTTCATCGTCTTCGCCGAGACGGGGCTGCTGGTCGGTTTCCTGCTGCCGGGCGACACGCTCCTCATCATCGCCGGGCTGCTTTCGCACTCCACCTCCATCGCTCCCAACGGCGTCTTCGGGCTCAGCGCCTGGTGGGTCGCGCTCCTCATCGGCCTCTCCGCGTTCGTCGGCGGCGAAGTCGGATACCTCATCGGGCACAAGGCCGGCCCGGCGGTGTTCGAACGCAAGGAATCCGGCCTGTTCAGCGTCAAGAACGTCGAGCGCACCAACGCGTTCTTCGAGCGCTTCGGCGGGCTGACGATCATCCTCGCCCGGTTCGTGCCGATCGTGCGCACCTTCGCACCCGTCGCCGCCGGTGTCGGCCACATGCACAAGGGCAAGTACACCCTCTACAACCTCATCGGCGCCGTGCTCTGGGGCTTCGGCCTGACGATGTTCGGCTACCTCATCGGGTACATCCCCGGCGTACGAGACATCGTCACCGAGTACATCGACGTGATCCTGCTCGTCGCCGTCGGCGGCACCGCGGTCGTGACGCTGTGGCACTACCTCTCCGAGCGCCGCAAGGCGCGCCGCGCCGCCGAGGCCGGAGAGGACGTCGTGACCGACGACGCCGAGGCCCGCGAGCTCGTGCTCGACCCCGAGGTGTTCGACAAGGCCCCCGAGGTCGGCGACGAGGGCAAGGGTCCCACGACGACCGACCGCTGACCCCTCCCGCCGGTCACGGCGGGCGCGGGCTCACGACGCCTTCGACGCCTTCTTCTTGGGCTTGTCGGCCTTGGCCGACTTCCCGGACGACGAGTCGGATGCCGCGGCACCCTTACCCTCGCCCCGGGCCGCGCGGGAGCGCTCCACGCTCGCGCGCAGCGCCTCCATGAGGTCGATCACCTCGCCGCCCTTCTCGCCCTCCTCCTGCTCCCCGAAGGTCTCGGAGGTGTCGAGCGCATCGCCCCGCTCGAGCTTCGCCTCGATGAGCGTCCGCAGCTCGCGCTGGTACTCGTCGATGAACTGCCCGGGGTCGAAGTCGTCGGCGAAGCTGTCGACGAGGCTCGCCGAGAGCTCGAGCTCCTTCGCCGAGATCTTCACGGGCTCCTCGAGCGCCGAGAACGCGACCTCGCGCACCTCGTCGGCCCACAGCAGCGTCTGCAGCACGAGCACGTCGCCGCGCACGCGCAGCGCCGCGAGGCGCGTCTTCTGGCGGAGCGTGAAACGCACGATGGCGGTGCGGTCGGTCTGCTCGAGCGTCTTGCGCAGCAGCACGTAGGCCTTCGGCGACGCCGAATCGGGTTCGAGGTAGTACGAGCGGTCGAGGATGATGGGATCGACCTGCTCGGAGGGCACGAACTCCACGACCTCGATCTCGCGGCTGCGCTCGGAGGGCAGCGCGTCGAAGTCCTCCTTGCCGAGCACGACCGTGCGCTCGCCGTCGTCGTAGGCGCGGTCGATGTCGGCGTACGGAACCACCTCGCCGTCGATCTCGCAGATGCGCTGGTAGCGGATGCGTCCGCCGTCCTTGCTGTGCACCTGATGCAGCGAGACGTCGTGATCCTCGGTCGCGGCGTAGACCTTGACCGGCACGTTGACGAGTCCGAACGCGATGGCGCCCTTCCAGATGGCTCTCACTCCACCAGTCAACCGCTTCCTTCCCCGCAAATCGAGCCCGACGGCATCCACCCCGCCTCGACGCCGGGGTGCACGGGGGCCGCGCCGGCACGTCCGGCTGGGCTGCGGCCGGGTAGCGTGAGGGCGTGGCGGGCGAGCAGAGCGTGCGGATCAGCGGCCGCCGCCTGCGTGTGACGAACCTCGAGAAGGTGCTGTACCCCGAGACGGGGACGACCAAGGCCGAGGTCATCGGCTACTACTCGCGCATCGCCGGATGGATGATCCAGCACCTGACCGGGCGGCCGGTCACGCGGAAGCGCTGGCCCGACGGCGTGGGCACGGCGGCGGAGCCGCTCGAGGCCTTCTTCGCCAAGGACCTCGAGCCCGGCGCCCCCGACTGGCTCCCCCGGCAGAGCATCGCGCACTCGGGCGGCCCGAAGGACTACCCGCTCGTGACGGATGTCGCGGCGCTCGTCTATCTCGCGCAGGTGGCGAGCCTCGAGCTCCACGTGCCGCAGTGGCGCTTCCGCCCCGACGGCGCACGCGCGAACCCCGACCGGCTCGTGCTGGACCTCGACCCCGGCCCCGGCGTCGGGCTCGCGGAGTGCGCGGAAGTGGCGCGGGTGTGCCGCGACATCCTCGCGGGGATGGGCATGGCGGCGCATCCCGTCACGAGCGGCAGCAAGGGCATCCACCTCTACGCGGCCCTTCCCGGCGAGCAGACGAGCGACCAGATCACGGCGTTCGCGAAGGAGCTCGCCCGCGCGGTCGAGGCGGATCATCCCGACCTCGTCGTGAGCGCCATGAGCAAGGCCCTCCGACCCGGCCGGGTCTTCATCGACTGGAGCCAGAACAACGGCTCCAAGACGACCATCGCGCCGTACTCGCTGCGGGGACGGCCGGAGCCGACCGTGGCGGCGCCGCGCACGTGGGCGGAGCTGGAGGATGCGGACCTTCGCCACCTGCTCTTCTCCGAGGTGCTCGAGCGCGCCGAGGCCGACGGCGATCCGCTCGCGGCGCTCGGTGCACCCGGCCTCGGTACCTGTGGTCCCCTCGCCGCCTACATCGCCAAGCGCGACGCCGGCCGCACCCCCGAGCCCGTGCCCGCCGAGCCGACGGGCCGGCCCGCCCGGCCGGAGGAGCGGCCCCGCTTCGTCATCCAGGAGCACCACGCGTCGCGCCTGCACTGGGACCTGCGCCTCGAGCGGGATGGCGTGCTCGCCAGCTGGGCCGTCCCGCGGGGCGTGCCTCCCACGAGCGCCCGCAATAACCTCGCGGTGCAGACCGAGGACCACCCGATGGAGTACGCCTCATTCTCCGGCGTCATCCCCGCGGGGCAGTACGGCGCGGGCACGATGACGATCTGGGACGAGGGCCGGTACGACCTCGAGAAGTGGCGCGACGACGAGGTGATCGCCACGCTCGAGGGGCGCCCCGGTGGCCCGCTCGGCACCGTGCGCCTCGCCCTCATCCGCACCGACGGCGCCGGCGAGAAGTCGACGTGGCTGCTGCACCGCATGAAGACGGATGCCGCGGGCCGCGCCCAGCCCGACGGCGCTCCCGTCGAACCCGCCGACCACGCGGGACTCGGTGCGACCGCCGAGCCGTCCGTCCCGGGACCCGAGCCGCCGTCCGCTCCGGATCCCGAGTCGCCGCCCGGTCCTACCCCCGGCCCGCCTCCGCCGGACGCCGGCCGCCATGCGCCGATGCTCGCGACATCCGCGACTCCCGGCATCGCGAGGGCCACCGCGCGGCGCACCGCCGCGGCCGCCGGCACGGCACCCTGGGTCGAGTTCAAGTGGGACGGCATCCGCGCCATCGGCGTGTGGAACGGGTCGTCGCTGCGCCTGCTGACGCGCACCGGCACCGACGTCACCGCGCGCTATCCGGAGGTGACGGCCGCGGCACCCGCCGTGTTCGGGTCGGTGCCGTTCGTCGTCGACGGCGAGCTCGTGGCCCTGGACGAGGCCGGTCGCCCGAGCTTCCCCCTCCTGCAGAACCGCATGAACCTCGCGCGAGACGCCGACATCGCACGCGAGACGTCGCGAACCCCCGTCACCTACTACCTCTTCGACGTCATCGAGCGGGACGGCGCCGACACCGCGGCTCTTCCTCTTCACCGTCGACGCGAACTGCTCGAGGGATCGCTCAGCCCCGGCGAGACGGTGCGCATCCCGCCGGTCGTGGACGACGTCGATGCCGCTCTGCACACGGCGCGCGAGTTCGCGCTCGAGGGCATCGTGGTGAAGGATCCCGCCGCGCCGTATCGCCGCGGCATCCGCACCGAGGCCTGGCTGAAGGTCAAGCTGACCCGCACGCAGGACGTCGTCGTCGGCGGCATCCGTCCGGGGAAGGGCGGGCGGCGCGGCTCGATCGGCTCCCTGCTGGTCGGCGTGCAGGACGAGCGCGGGCTGCACTACGCCGGGCGGGTGGGCACCGGGTTCTCGGAGCGCGCCCTCGCGCAGCTGGCGGGCACGCTCGAGCCGCTGCGCACCGATCGGTGCCCCTTCGCCGACGTGCCCGCCGCCGACGCCTCCGATGCGCACTGGGTGCAGCCGGTCGTCGTCGGCGAGGTGGAGTTCGCCGAGTGGACACCGGGCGGCATCCTGCGCCACGCCCGGTGGAGGGGCGTGCGCGCCGACGTCCCCGCCGACGAGGTCGTGCGCGAGGACTGACCCGCGGCTCGCCGCCGACCCCCCGGGTCACCGGGGCAGCGCCTCCAGCAGCGGCGCGAGTGCGGCGAAGGCCCGGGCGCGATGCGACTGCGCGTTCTTCTCCGCCGCCGAGAGCTCGGCCGCCGTTCGTTCCGCGCCGCCCTCCTGCCCGTCGGGCACGAAGACCGGGTCGTAACCGAAACCACCGTCGCCGGAGGGAGCGAGCGCGACGCGCCCCGGCCACACTCCCTCGACGACGTGCTCGCTCGCCTCCTCGTCGCCGTCCGCCGACGGGACGACGAGCGCGATCGTGGAGACGAAGCGCGCCCCGCGGTACGGATCGGCAATGTCCGAGAGCTGGTCGAGCAGCAGGGCGAGGTTGGCCTCGGCATCCTTCCGGTGGCCCGCCCAGTACGCCGAGAACACGCCCGGCGATCCGCCCAGCACGTCGACGCAGATGCCGGAGTCGTCGGCCAGCGCCGGCAGTCCGGTGTGGGATGCCGCGGCGCGCGCCTTGATCAACGCGTTCGCGGCGAAGGTCGTGCCGTCCTCGACGGGCTCGGGCCCGTCGTAGCCGACGACCTCGAGGTCGGGACGGGTCGCCGCCACGATCGCGGCGAACTCCGCGACCTTGTGCGCATTGTGCGTGGCGAGCACGACGCGCCGCCGGGGGCCGGCGCCGGGATCGGCGTGCGTCATCGTCGTCACTCGCCCGCGTCGGGCTGGAGGGCCGCCAGCTGCGCCACCCGCAGGTCGGCGCACCCGGCCACGCCGAGATCCAGCAGGGCGTCGAGCTCGCGCTTGTCGAAGGGCGCGCCCTCCGCGGTTCCCTGCACCTCTACGAACAGGCCGCGCCCCGTCACGACGACGTTCATGTCGGTCTCGGCGCGCACGTCCTCGACGTAGGCGAGGTCGAGCATCGGCTCGCCGTCGATGATGCCGACGGAGACCGCCGCGACCGAGTCGACCAGCACCGACGAGCGCTGCGCGATGAACTTCTTCTCGCGGCCCCACTCGATCGCGTCCGCCAGCGCGACATAGGCGCCGGTGATGGCCGCCGTGCGGGTTCCCCCGTCAGCCTGCAGCACATCGCAGTCGATGACGATCGTGTTCTCACCGAGCGCCTTCGTGTCGACGACCGAGCGCAGGGCACGCCCGATCAGGCGCGAGATCTCGTGGGTTCGGCCGCCGATCCTGCCCTTGACGCTCTCGCGGTCGTTCCGGCTGTTCGTGGCGCGCGGCAGCATCGCATACTCCGCCGTCACCCAGCCCTTGCCCTTGCCGGTGAGCCAGCGCGGCACCCCGTTCGTGAACGACGCCGTGCACAGCACCTTCGTGCCGCCGAAGCTGATGAGGGCCGATCCCTCCGCGTGAGCGCTCCAGCCACGCTCGATCGTCACGGGCCGCAGCTGGTCGGGGGTGCGGCCGTCGGCGCGCGTGGTGTCGGTCATCTCGTGGGGATCCCTCTCGTGGTTCTCGGATGTCTCGTGGTCGTCGTGCCCGGACGTGCGGGTCACGCCGGGTGGGGCAGGTCGATCGCCCCGGTCTGCACGAGGCGCACGCTCTGCACCTCGCGGCCCAGCAGGCGATTCGCGAGGTCGATGAAGGCGCCCGCGGAATCCCCGGTCGCCTCGTAGACGTGCGATGGGGCGCCCGAGTCGTCGGTGAGGAGGTCTCGGGTGACGAGCTCGCGGTACACGTCGTTCGCCGTCTCCACGTCGCTCGAGACGAGCGAGACCGCCGGCCCCATCACGTAGCTGATGGCGCCCTTGAGGAAGGGGTAGTGGGTGCAGCCGAGCACGAGGGTGTCGATGTCGGCCTCCCGCAACGGGGCGAGATACTCCTCCGCGACCCTCAGCAGCTCGGGCGACCCGGTGACCCCCGCCTCGACGAACTCCACGAAGCGGGGGCACGCGCGGGCGAAGACCGTGAGCCGCTCGTCGACGCCGAGCATGTCCTGGTACACGCCCGACCCGATCGTCCCCTGCGTGCCGATGACGCCGATGCGCCCGTTGCGGGTCGTCGATATCGCGGTGCGCACGGCGGGGCCGATGACCTCCACCACGGGCACGTCGTAGCGCTCGCGCGCGTCGCGCAGTACGGCGGCCGATGCCGTGTTGCACGCGATCACGAGCATCTTCACGCCCTGCGCGACGAGCGTGTCGAGCACCTCGAGCGAGTAGCGCCGCACATCGGCGATCGGCTTCGGGCCATACGGCGAGTGCAGCGTGTCGCCGATGTACACGAGCGATTCGCGGGGCAGCTGATCGCCGATCGCCCGGGCGACGGTGAGTCCGCCGACCCCCGAGTCGAAGATCCCGATCGGCGCGCCGTTCATGGTCATCAACCCTACCCGCGGTCGCATCGGCATCCCGGCCTCGCGAGCGCCGTAGAGTGACCGACATGACGGCCGCCACCGCCCTGCTCACGGACCGCTACGAGCTCACGATGCTCGACGCCGCGCTGAAGGACGGCACCGCGCAGCGACGCTGCGTCTTCGAGCTCTTCGCCCGGCGCCTGCCCGGTGGCCGCCGGTACGGGGTCGTGGCGGGCACCGGCCGCCTGCTCTCCCTCCTGCGGGACTTCCGATTCGGCGACGACGAGCTCCGCTTCCTCCGCGACGAGAGGATCGTGGATGCCGCGACCCTGTCCTTCCTCGCCGGCTACCGCTTCCGCGGCGACATCAGCGGGTACCGCGAGGGCGAGCTGTACTTCCCCGGCTCCCCCGTCCTCACGGTCGAGGGCACCTTCGCCGATGCCGTCGTGCTGGAGACCCTCGCCCTCAGCGTGCTCAACCACGATTCCGCCGTCGCGACGGCGGCCGCCCGCATGAGCGTCGCCGCGGGCGAGCGCCCCCTCGCCGAGATGGGGTCCCGGCGAGCCGGCGAGCGATCCGCCGTCGCAGCCGCGCGGGCGGCGTACATCGCGGGGTTCGGCGCGACGAGCAACCTCGAGGCGGGACGCACATGGGGCATCCCCACGATGGGCACCGCGGCGCACGCGTGGACGCTCCTGCACGACGACGAGGAGTCGGCGTTCCGGTCGCAGGTCGCGGCGCTCGGCGCGGGCACGACCCTCCTCGTCGACACGTATGACATCGCGCGCGGCGTGGAGACCGCGGTCCGGGTCGCGGGCCCGGGCCTCGGCGGCGTCCGCATCGACTCCGGCGACCTGCCCGCCATGGCCGCCGCGGTGCGCGCACAGCTCGACGCGCTCGGCGCCAGCGGCACGCGCATCACCGTCACGAGCGACCTCGACGAGTACGCGATCGCCGCACTCGCGGCGTCCCCCGTCGACGCCTACGGTGTCGGCACCTCCGTCGTGACGGGTTCGGGACACCCCACGGCGGGCATGGTCTACAAGCTCGTAGCGAGGGAGGACGCGAGCGGCGGCTGGGTCGCCGTGTCCAAGGCATCCGCCGCCAAGGCGTCCGCGGGCGGACGCAAGGCGGCGTTCCGGGTGCGGGAGGGCGCCCACGCCGTGCAGGAGCTCGTCACCGTGTCGGACGGCACCCGGTCGCGTGACGACGCCTCACGGCATCCGGATGCGCGTGCGCTGCAGGTGCCCCTCGTCGTGGCAGGCGAGGCCGACTCCGCCCATCTCGGGGCCGAGGGAACGCGGTCCGCGCGCGCCCATCACGCCACCGCTCGCGCCGAGCTTCCCGTGCAGGCGCTCGCGCTGAGCAAGTCCGACCCGGCCCTGCCGACGGTCTTCCTGGAGCGCTGAGCCCGGCGGTCAGGTCAGCAGCGACTCGTAGATCTCTTTGCAGGTCGGGCAGACCGGGAACTTCTCCGGGTCGCGTCCGGGGGTCCACTTTTTCCCGCAGAGGGCGCGCACCGGCTTGCCCGTCATGGCCGACTCGAGGATCTTGTCCTTCTTGACGTAGTGAGAGAAGCGCTCGTGGTCGCCGGGCTCGACGCTCTCCTCGCGGATGAGCTCTTCGAGCTCACGGTCGAGGGTCGCGATGCCCCCTTCGTCGGGGGTTCCGGTGGGCGTGCTCATGAATCGAGAGTCTAGCGGCGGGCCCGCGGGACGGGGGCGGATCAGACCATCTCGGCGTGCTCGAGCAGGCGCGTGCCCCTCCGCGCGAAGATCGCTCCGCCCGCGAAGATGCCGGCCACGAGCAGCACGAGCCCGGCCCCGAGGCCGAGCGCCAGCGCCGCGTCTGCCGCGCCGGCGTCGCCCGACAGCGCGCGAACGCCCCACCACAGCGACGGTGCCGCGGCGGCAAGGGCGCCCAGCAGGACGAGCGCCTGCGACCACACCCCGGAGGACCCGGCGCGCTGCGGCTGCCGGAAGGGGCTGTCGCCCGGCCGGGTGACGGCATACGGCGCGAGCGCCGACGCGATGCTCGACAGACCGAGCCCGCCGAGGAAGAGGGCGGCGGACACCCCGAGCAGGGCGGGAAGCAGGTCGGCCTGGCCCGACAGCGTCGACGCGAGCACCGTCCCGACCACGAGGACGGGTGTGCCGAAGAGGAGGATCGGCACGAGCCGGCCCGCACGATCCGCCGCGCCGCGCACGCCCGCCGCGACGTGCATCCATATCGCCGTGTGGTCGTAGGCGACGTCGTCGTGCGGCAGCCATCCGAGGAAGAGCGCGGCGAGCGGAACGGGGATGAGCGCGACCAGTTCGGCCGGAACCCCCGCGACCAGCGGAGGCAGCGTCACGAGCAGCGCCGCCACGGGGACGATCGCGATGTTCGTGAGATAGCGCCGGTCGTGGAGCCAATAGATCATGCTGCGCGCGCCGATCGCGCCCGCGGGGTTTCCCGGCATCACGCCGAACCAGCCGAGGCCGGCCCGGCGCGGCACGGGGCGCTTCGCGGGAGCCCGCAGCAGGCCGATGGTCACCGCGGCCCACGCCGCGAGGATGACGACGAGGGTGATCACCGCGACCGCCCAGGCGTCGCCGCCGCCGGAGAGGAGCGCCCACGGTGCGGCGAGCGGGGACACGACGAGGGCGGATGCCGCGGCATCCACTGCGCCCGTGGGCGGCACGCCGGTGAGGGCGCCGACCGCCGCCGCAGCGGGGGCGGCGGCGAGCAGCACGGCGACCACGACGACGAGGCTGGGCCGCCGCCGTCGCGGGAGCTGGGCGGCGAGGGCGAAGCCGAGCCTCGCTGCACCCACCGCCGTCGCGAGAGCGATGAGAACGGCGAGGACCGCCGTCACGACCCCGAGGCCCGCGGATGCCGCGATGCCCGCCGCCGCGATCGCCGTCGCGACCACGGGGACACTCAGGAACGACGCCCCGAAGACGGCCGCCGCGAGTGGCAACGGCGCGACTCCGATGACGGCGAAGCGGCGGGGGTCGAGGGGGTCTTCCGCTCTCGTGAGAACGGGCATGAGGAAGAAGGACGCCGTCACCGCCGTCCCGAGGAGCACCGCGAAGGTCGCCAGTGCGCCGCTCTCGCGGGAGAGCGCGACCGCGAGCGGCCAGATCAGGACGGCGCCGAGGCCGAGAAGCACGCCGCCGAGGACCGAGCGCACGGCCGCCCGCCGATCGCCGCGCGCCGACGCCAGCAGCAGGGAGATCCTCAGTCGGAGAAGTTGTGCAGCCACTCCAGGCCCTCCGCGTCGTCGAGCCCGCCGGTGAGTTCGATGAAACGCTGCTCCATCGTGAGGTCGCCGCGCACGTCATCGACGGTGCCCTTCGCGAGGACCCTGCCATCGACGATCACCGCGACACGCGTGCAGACCCGTTCCACCAGACCCATGCCGTGACTGGAGAGCACGACCGTTCCGCCGTGCTCGACGTAGCTGCGAAGGATGTCCAGGATGATCTCGGACGACTCGGGGTCGACGGCCTCGAACGGCTCGTCGAGGATCAGCACGCGCGGCGAGTGGATCATCGCGCCGGCCAGCATGATCTTCTTGACCATCCCCGCCGAATAATCCGACACCGAGCGCGCCAGCGCATCGCGAAGGTCGAAGACGCGCGCGAGGTCGGCGATCCGGTCGTTCACGACCGCGGGACGCAGCCCCCGGAGCACACCGTAGTAGTACAGCAGCTGACGGCCGCTGAGGCGGTCGAAGGTTCGCAGCCGGTCGGGCAGCACCCCGAGCTTCGCCTTCGCGGCGCGGGGGTCGGCCGCGGCATCCACGCCCGCGATCTCGACGGTGCCCTCGTCCGCTCGCAGCAGGCCCGCCATGATCGACAAGGACGTGGTCTTGCCCGCCCCGTTCGGGCCGACGAGCCCGAAGAAGCTGCCCGCGGGAACGGTGAGATCGATGGCGTCGAGCACGGTGTGCCCGCCGAATCGCTTGGTCACCGCCGTCATCGCGATGGCGGGGCTGTCGGAGTCCGCATCCGCGGTCGCCACCCCATCTGCGGCTGCCTCCGCCGCCACATCCGCGTCCGTCGCGGCGGTGGCGTCTACGGCTGAGACGTCCGCGACCGGCGCCTCGTCGGAACCCTCGGCTTTCGTCTCGGGCTCAGGCCCGGTGGCCGCATCCTCGCGCCCCGCGCGGGGCTGCCGCGCAATCGCCACCGTGTCCGGGACGGGCTCGGCAGCTGTTTCGGCCTCGACATCCTCGCCTTCGCCCTCCGCCACCACCGCGGTGTCCGGCCCGATGACCGGCGCAGCCGTCCCCGACGGCTCTTCATCGGCGTCGGCTCGACCCGCGTCGTCCTTCTCGCCCGCGCCCGCCGTGATGCCTTCGGCCGCGAGCGCCTCGCCCCGGACCGCGGCCGACATCAGCCGGGCCGCCTCCGCGGCACTCAACGGCGGAAGCGGCGGAATCGCCGACACCACGCCCGTGCTCTCGTCGTCAGGCCGGGAGGGCGCGGACTCACTCGCTTCGGGCGCGGCAAGCTCCGTCTTCTTCGGCACCGCCGCCGCACGCGGCTTCCTGGGCGCCGCGCCGGACCCGGACTTCCCGGGCGCGGCACCGGACCCGGGCGTGCGGGACGCCGCCGCGGCACGCGGCTTCCTCGGCGCCGCCGCGGCACCCGGCTTCTCCGGGCTCGCCCCGGCACCCGACTTCTCCGGCGTCGCCCGGCCGCTCGCGGTCGTCGCACGGGGCGCACGGGGCGCCCGGGGCGCACGCGGCGCGGCGGGCTTCTTCTCGCCCGTCGTCGTTCGCGTGGGGCGCTTGCGGGGCGGCGTCGACTTCTCTGCGCTCGATCCGGCATCGTCTACGGACGCGTCCGGTGCGGGTGCCGACGCGTCGGGCTCGTCGGACGGATCACGCGGGTCTGAGCTCGAGGCGGTCACCGTCCCAACGTATCAACCCCGTCGGGTTCGCACCGGCGCGGCGGGCACCCTCGGCACTCCGCGCCTGGCGACCGCAGCGCATGATGACGCAGTTGTCACGATGGCGCAACGGAGGCGGCATATTCTGCCCCTTCCCAGGGGGCTTCGATACCATGCAGGAGGCACAACGGGGTGTCGCGTCGATGAATCGACGTTGAACACACGAACCGACACGGTTCATGAGCGGTCACACCACACACAGCGCACACTCCCAGGAGCACCATGACTCACCAGATCGTGATCCTCGCCGCGGGCATGGGCTCGCGGCTGGGTCGGAGCCTGCCCAAGCCCCTCACCGCGCTCAGCGACGGCCGCAGCATCATGCGTCAGCAGCACGACAACATCCGCGCCGCCTTCGGCGACGATGCGCGCATCACGACCGTCGTGGGATATCGCGCCGAGACCATCGTCGAAGCGTTCCCCGACGTCGACTACGTCTACAACGACCGCTACGACCAGACGAACACGTCGAAGTCGCTGCTGCGAGCCCTCAAGGCGACGGGTCGGGGCGGCGTGCTCTGGATGAACGGCGACGTCGTCTTCGACCCCCGTGTGCTCGGCCGCGCCGTCGACCTCATCGAGCGCGAGCAGTCGTTCGTCACCGTCAACACCGCGAAGGTGAGCGACGAAGAGGTCAAGTACACGGTCGATGACCGCGGTCTGATCAGCGCGCTGTCGAAGACCGTTCGCGGCGGGATCGGTGAAGCCGTCGGCATCAACTACATCGCCTCGGCCGACAAGAAGACCCTCATCCAGCAGCTGGGCCGCGTCGACGACCAGGACTACTTCGAGCGCGGTCTCGAGTTCGCCATCATCGAGAACGGTCTGCGCCTGCAGCCCCTCGACATCTCCGATCTGTACGCGGTCGAGGTCGACTTCGCGGAAGACCTGGAGCGGGCGAACCAGTACGTCTGATGAATGCCGCCGAGATCCGTCGACACCCATGAGTGACGAGATCCACCGCATCCACTCGCTGCCCCACGGAGCGGCGTGGGAGGGCGGTATGCCCCCGGTCGGCTCCGCCGAGCATCCGCTCATGATCCGTGCGCTGGATCGGGTGCTCGCGATACAGCGACCCGTCGTCGTGGCGCACATCCGCAGCATCCGGCTCCGGCACCCCGGCGCCGGCCCGGCTCAGATCATCACGATGCTGGAGCGTCGCTATCTCGCCGCCGTCACGACGGGCGGCGCGGCGGTCGGCGCGACCGCCGTCGTGCCCGGCATCGGAACGGGCATCACGTTGGCGCTGTCCGGTGTCGAGACGGTCGGCTTCCTCGAGTCGACGACCCTCTTCGCGCAGTCCGTCGCCGAGGTGCACGGCATCGCCGTCTCGGACCCCGACCGGGCGCGCGCGCTCGTGCTCACCCTCATGCTCGGCAAGGAGGGCGTGGACCTCGTCGCGCAGCTCGCCGGACAGGCGTCTGGCCGTGGCGCGAGCCGCTCGGCGTACTGGGGCGAGATGGTCACGAAGACCCTGCCGCGTGCGGCCATGGGGCCCCTCGTCGATCGCCTCAAGGGGGCGTTCATCCGCCAGTTCGCGGCGCGCGGCGGCGCGTCGTGGCTCGGCAAGGCCCTTCCCTTCGGCGTGGGTGCCGCGGTCGGAGCGGCGGGAAACCACATCCTGGGCCGGCGCGTGCTCACGGGTTCACGCCGGGCGTTCGGTGCTCCGCCGATCGCCCTGCCCGAAGACCTCGAGCCGCGCCCGGGGGCCCAGCGCGCAGAGCGCGCCGCCCTGTCGTCCCTCCGCCGCGCCGGCGGCGCGATGTCGGGGGGCGCAACGGCGGCGGCGCGCGGCATCGGGCGGGCGGGACGCCGGGTGGGCGGCGTCGCGGAAACGCTGCGTCGGAGCCCACGCGCGATCGCACCACCCGACGACGAGGACTGACCAGCCCGCGGCGACTCGCCGCCCCTGCTAGGAGATCGTCGTCTCGTCGAGGTCGGCTTCCTCGGGCTCCTCATCGTCGCCGCGACGCACGGCGCCCTCGTGCCACGAATCCCACTCCCGCATGAGGGATTCGATCGCCGCATGGAACTTCGCCGTGGCCGCCCCGGGAGCAGGGTCACCGAAGTAGCGCCGCACCCACTCCGCGAGTCGACGTGTGCTCTCGGGATCCGCGACGACCCGCTCGAGCTCGTCGGTCACGCGCCCCGCGGCCTCCGCGGTAAGCCACTCGCAGTCCGAGAGGTAGCCGTGCGTGTCGATCAGGGCCTCCTCGTCGACAGGCCGCGTGATCAGCAGGGGCCTGCCGGCGGCGAGCCGGTCGTAGACCATCGCCGAGATGTCGACGATCGCGACGTCGGCCACGGAGAGCTGCCATCCGAGCTCGGGTCCGTCGTCGAACACGTGCTGAGCGCGCGGGTCGGCCGCATTCGCGGCCCGGAGCGCGGCGATGATGCGACGATTCGCTTCGCCGTACTCGCTGTCGACGACGCCGCTGCGCGGGTGCGGGCGGTAGATCACACGGTGCCTGCCCGACGCGAGAAGGGGCGCGACGAGCGCCTCGCCGTGGCTGCGGATGGAGCCGTAGTGGGCCGAGGGCCGATCACCCTCCCAGGTGGGCGCGTAGAGCACCACCGTTCGGTCATCGGGCGTGTAGGGGGGCGTACCCGAGTAATGGTCGGCCTGGGGCCGTCCGATCTCGATCGCGCGGCGGTCGAAGTCGTAGTCCCAGAGCACGCGCTCGAGCCGTTCGCGGGCCGCCTGCCCCGCGATGAAGGCGAAGTCGTAGGCCTTGTACTGATTCGTGGTCATGTACATCTTGTCGGACTCGCCATGGTTGATGAACACGTGCCACCGGCGTCCGTAGCGGAACATCTGGAAGTTACGCGTGTTCTGGTTGACGTAGAACACCACGCGGATGTCCTGGCTCTGGATGGCCCGCTCGAGGTCTCGCACCGTCGGCACGAACGCGACCGGCAGGGCATCGTCGGCCAGCAGGGCCCGCGCACCCGTCGCGGAGCGCGCCAGGACGACGACGGGCCAGCGCGCGGCCAGCTCCTGGAGCGGCTTGTACCACTGCCGCATCTGGTACATGTTCACCTCGCCGTCGGCGAAGTACACGGCGATCCGATAGCGGTTCGACGGATGCGGAGGCGTGTGCGCGAGGGTCTGACGGACGCTGCGCACGGCCGACCGCGCCGCCACCGCCTTCCTCAGCAGCGCAGCCGCCTTGCGTGCGTCCGACACGATTCCCATCCCTCCACCCTACCGACGGCCATCTCCGCTCCCGTGGGATGATCGATCGATGCATGAGCCCGGGACGACACGGCGGCCGCCGCGACGACGCGACGCACCCGTCGTGCCTCCGGGCGCGGGCGTGTCGTACGTCATGCCCGTTCTGAACGAGCGGAACTACCTCGAAGCCGCCGTGCGCACCGTGCTGACGCAACAGCTCGACGGCCCCGCCGAGGCGATCCTGGCGCTCGGGCCATCGACGGACGGCACCACCGAGCTGGCGAGGACGCTCGCGGCCGCAGACCCCCGGATCACCCTCGTGGACAACCCGGAAGCGGACATTCCGCGCGGCCTGAACCTCGCGATCGCCGCCAGCCGTTACCCGACGATCGTCCGCGTCGACGCCCACTCCGAGCTGGCCCCGGACTACACCCGCCGTGCCCTGCGCACGCTGGAGCGCACGCGAGCCGCCAACGTCGGCGGAGTCATGCGTGCGGACGGCCGTACGCCCTTCCAACGGGCTGTCGCCCGCGCCTACAACTCGCCCATCGGTCTCGGCGGAGGCGCCTATCACGGCGGTACGCGAGAGGGCGAGGCCGAATCTGCCTACCTCGGAGTGATGCGCAGAGCGGTGCTCGACGAGGTCGGCCTGTTCGACGAGTCGATCCGGCGCGGCGAGGACTGGGAGCTGAACCTCCGCATCCGGGCGGCCGGCTACACGGTGTGGTTCGACCCGACGCTCGCCGTGACGTATTGGCCTCGCGAGAGCTGGGCGCGCCTGGCCCGTCAGTTCCGTGCCACCGGATCGTGGCGCGGCGAGCTGGTACGGCGGTACGGCCGGCGCAACTCGCTCCGTTTCTTCGCTCCCCCCGCGCTGGTCGTCACGATCGCGCTCTCGCTGGTCGTCGCGACTCTTCAGGCAACACGTGTCCTGTCGGGATGGCTCGCGCTGGCCGCGAGCATCGCGTACCTGCCACTCGCCGCGTACGCCGCCCTGGTGACCGTCGTGGCGGTCGGTCCCGGCGGGGGGCGGGGCCTGCGCGACAAGCTCTGGACCCTCGCGGTGCTGCCCACGATGCACATCGCGTGGGGCGCCGGCTTCCTGCTCGGGCTCGCCCGGGGGGCTCACGACACGATCGACACGTCGCGCATCGGCGACCGGAACACTCCGCTCCCCTGACCCGCCGCCGCTTCCGTGTCGACGGCACGCAGCAGGAACCGTCAGCCGCGGAGGAGACCCTGATCGCGGAGACGCGCGACGACCCGCTCGGCGGCGCGTCCGTCGTCGCGGGAGTTGAACACCGCACGCCACGCGTCGTATCGCGCGGCGAAGACCTCGGTGACAGCGGGATCCGTCAGAGCGTCGACGAGTTCGCCGTGCGTGCTGACGACCGGTCCCGGTGCGCGCTCGGCGAGATCGAAGTAGAAGCCCCTCAGCCGCCCGCGGTAGTGGTCCAGATCGGGAGCGAAGAAGTAGATCGGCTTGCCGGTGACCGAGTAGTCGAACATCACGGACGAGTAGTCCGTGATGAGCGCATCGGACGCGAGGACGAGGCGTGAGACATCGGGATACCCGGTGACGTCGATGACGCGAGGACCCGCCACGTCGCTGCCGGGCAGGAGCGTGCGGGAATGCCCGCGCACGAGGACGACGGCATCGGCATCCTCTGCCAGCCGCTGCGGGTCCAGGAAGTCGACGATCAGCTCGCGGTCGTCGCGCCACGTCGGGGCGTAGAGAAGTACGCGCTCCCCGTCGCCGATCCCGAGCCCGCGCCTGACCGCGGCGGCCGGCCCCCTCGCGCCGGAACCGCCCGGCCCGTGGGTCGTCAGGACGTCGTTGCGCGGGTAGCCCTCCACCCAGATGGGACGCCGGAGGAACGCGTAGGCCTTCCGCAGGATCCGCGCCGCATAGGGATTCTGCGCGAGCAGGATGCTCCACCGCCGGGATTCCCTCACCACGGCGGCCATCCGCCGGGGATCGAACCCGGGGCGGTGCAACGCGAGTCGCTTGAGCGGCGTCCCGTGCCACGTCTGCAGCACGTGCTGCCCGGGACGGGCCCGGAAGCCGTGCCGCAACCAGTCGTTGACCACCAGCAGCCGGGACGTCGCCCGCGCCCGCCACCACGACGCGGAGCCTTCCACCAGCGCCGTGGCGCCCTCGGGGACGGCCACGGAGAGGTCGACCACGCTCCAGTAGCGCGGTACGTGCGGCGCCACGCGCGCGATCTCCCGGTCCAGCGCGAGGGGGTTGCACGACGCATTGCGACCGTAGAAGCTCTCGAAGAACACGGCATCCTCGAGCGGTTCCCCCTCGGCCGCGCGGCGCGCCGCGACGGCCGCCGGGCCCTGGGGGGCGAGCTCGTCCGGATCCTGGGGCGGACCCACCTCCACCACCCCGCTGCCGCCGTCGAAGGACGCGCGCAGCATCTCGAAGCCCTGGGTCTCCAGCGAGTCGCGGGGCGCCTCCGCACCGTCCACCACGAGGCGGTACCGTCCCGAGGGCACGGGAAGCGACGGGTTGCCCCACCGGCGCGTGTGCAGCACCAGACGCGCCCGCCACGTCTTGCCGCCTCCGGTCAGCACCGCGTCGATGCGCGCGCGTGCGCCCTCGAGGGTCACGGCGGAGGGTCGCTCCCCCGCACCCGTCAGCTCCAGCGAGGGGACACCGTCCCGAGTGGTGAACGAGACGGTCGTCATGGTGTCCTCTCCGCAGCGGCGGGACGCGTCGTGGCGAGCGGTTCCCGTCTCAGGATGGCACGGTGGACGCGCTCGGCGTTCCGACCGTCTCGGTAGGCGTGCACCTTTTCGCTGAGCTCCGCCGACCGGCGCGCGCGACGCTCCCATTCGGCGCTGTCGACGAGCAGCGCGCGCAACTGGTCGGCGGTCTCGTCCCAATCGCGTGCGTAGTCCGTGCCCGCGACATCCTCGTACCTGCCGTAGAAGCCGCGGTCGCGTGCGTATTCGCGGACGTCGGGCGCCAGGTACACGACGGGGAGCCCGAGCAGCCCCGCGTCGAACGCGAGAGAGGAGTAGTCGGTCACCAGCGCGTCGAATGCCGGCAGCACCGGCGTCACATCCCTCACCACGTCGGCACCGAGCGCCCGGATCCGCGGCGAGGGGACGGCGGGGCGGTACTCCCCCGCCCCCAGCGGGTGGGAGCGGATGCAGAGCACCGCGTCCCGCTCGTCGAGAAGGCGGGAAAGGCGCGACCATTGGTCCGGCGAGGGTATCGCGGGGTCCGGCGCGCCGTCGCGCCAGGTGGGCGCGTACAGCACGAGACGTGTCGCCGGGGTCGGGAGGTCGCCGATCGCGGCCCGGAGCGTCGCCGCCGCGGCGCGACGGCGCTCGGAGACGTCGCCCCGTGAGAGCACGTCCGTGCGCGGCTCCCCGGTCACCGGAACCTGCGCATCCGTGAGGGTGAACGCCGACTCGAGGCGACCGCGCACGAGGTGGGATGCCGCGGGAAGGAGGTCTATCTGGGACGTCGTGGCGCGGTAGAGCGCGCCGATCAGGCGGCGGAGGGCCCGGGAGTCGGGCAGCAGGGAGCTTCGCACCGTGGCGGGCGAATCGGCGCCGATGCGCTTGAGGGGAATGCCGTGCCACAGCTGCACGACGAACGCTCCTCCCACCGCATACCGGTTGACGTCACCGAAGCCGTGGGTGACGACGATGACGCGCGCCCGCGCGGTCGCCCAGAACCCGCGCAGGGAGACCGCGGGAACGTGCGGGATGCCGAGGGCGTCCGCCTCCGCCGCGTCGCGCGCGGAGCCGGTCAGCCAGATCGAGCTCCGCGTCTGCGGGGCGGCGACGCGCCAGAGAGCGAGCGCCCCATCCGCGACGCCGACGCCGCAGCCGAAGACCCAGCGCCCACGCGCACGCGGGATGACGAGGGTTGCGAGATGGCCCAACACGTAGAGCGGGATGCGGACGAGCTTGGCGACGTTTCCCGCGCCGAACGAGAATGGCGCCACGATCCCTCCTCTCCGGGCGAGCCTATCGCGCGATGGCGTCTCCTCGCGGAGCACGACGAAGCGCCCCGCGAGGTGTGCGGGGCGCTTCGTCGTGCGTCGTCGTGTCAGTCGAGCGCGCCGAGTGTCGCCTCGACGGTCTTCTCGGCGCCATCCCGGACGAAGGTGACGGTCACCTCGGCACCGGCCGCCTCGGCCCGGACGAGCGCCGTCAGATCGATCGAATCGGCCACCGGGACGCCGTTGAGCGCCGTCACGATGTCGCCGGCCCGCAGACCCGCCTGCTCGGCCGCGCCGCCTTCGGTCACGGAGTCGACGTAGGCCCCGGAGATCTCGGCGTCCTCCACCGCCGCGGCGGACAGGACGGTCGCCCCGAGGAGGCCGTGCGTGGCCTCGCCGTCCTCGATGATCTCGTCGGTGACACGCTGGACGATGTTCGACGGGATCGAGAAGCCGACGCCGATCGATCCCGAGCCGGACGACGAACCCGCCGTGGCGATGGCGACGTTGATCCCGATCAGAGCGCCGTCGCTGTCGACGAGGGCGCCCCCGGAGTTGCCGGGATTGATCGCCGCGTCGGTCTGGATGACCGAGATCTTGATCGTTTCGCCCGCTCCGGAGCGCTGCTGCTGGCCGGGGATGTCGAACTGGAACGGGCTCTGCGACTGCCCGTCCTCCTCGTCCTCCTCGGCATCGCCGCGGGACTCGGGCACGGCGGCGGAGGCGATTTCGATGCTGCGGTTCAGGGCGCTCACGATGCCCGTCGTGACGGTGTTCGACAGGCCCAGGGGTGCGCCGACGGCCACCGTCTGATCGCCCACGTTCAGCTCGCTGGAATCGGCGAACTCGATCGGCTGCAGGCCCTCGGCATCCACGAGCTTGATCACCGCGAGGTCGTACATCGGGTCGATCCCCACGACCTCCGCGTCGAAGATGCGACCGTCCGAGGTCGTGACGCGAATCGTCGGGTCGCCCGCAGCACCGTCGAGGGTGATGACGTGCGTGTTGGTGACGACGTAGCCGTCCTCGCTGAGGATGGCACCGGAGCCGCTTCCGCCCGAGCTGCCGTTGGACACCTCGATCGTCACGACGCTCGGAAGGACCTTGGCGGCGATCGCCGTCGCCTCCGTCACGTCTTCCGTGTTGTTGATCGTGACGGCACCTCCCCCGGTGGCCACGGTCGTCGCGGGCTGGTTCCACAGCTGCGATCCGGCATACGCGCCGCCGAGCCCGGCGGCGCCGCCGACGAGCGCGGCGGCCACGATGAGTCCCGCGACCTTCGCTGCGCCCGAGGCGCGTCGCGGCGGCGCGGCGGCGGGGCCGAACGAACCGGAGAGGGGAACGGTGGGCTGGGTGGGGTTCGTCGCGGCCTGAGGCGGCAGCGGCGGACGCTCGGGGTAGGCGGTGCCGGAGTAGGGCGCAGCCGGAGCGGTCGGGGCCGCGTTCGCGTGCGCCGAGGCAGGCACTCGCTCCGCGTCTGTGGCGCCGGCGCCCTGCTCCTCGTGCGCGGCGGGCTGTGTCGTGTCGTGGTGATTGTCGTCGTCGGGGCGGACGCCCAAGTTCTCGCTCATCGATGCTCCTTCGTCCAAAGCCCTCTCACCATCCCGCGCGATCCTGTGGGATTCTTATGACGCCGCCCCATTTCGGCTATGCGTACGCGTTGGCCTGGCCTTGAGCGCGGCCCGACGGACCGGAAAGGCGGGCGATGTGACCACGCTACCGGGGGCCTGGCGCCGTGCGGCCGGCGGGGCGGGATTGCTCTCCTCCGACGGTGTCGTGGCGCCCACGATCTTCGCCGAGATGAGCGCGCTCGCGGCGAGCACGGGTGCGATCAACCTCGGACAGGGGTACCCGGACGAGGACGGGCCGGCCGAGGTCCTCGAGGCCGCGCGCCAGGCGATCGCAGACGGGGCGAACCAGTATCCGCCGGGCCGCGGCATCCCCCGGCTGCGTGAGGCAGTGGCCGACCACCAGCGCCGGTTCTACGGCGTCCACCTCGACCCCGAGCGCGAGGTGATCATCACCGCCGGCGCGACGGAGGCCCTCGCGGCGACGGTGCTGGCGCTCGTGGACTCCCCGGACGACGAGGTCGTCGTCTTCGAGCCGTACTACGACGCCTATGCGGCGCTCGTCGCTCTCGCGGGGGCCCGCCTGGTTCCCGTCCCCCTCGAGTGGCCGCTGTTCCAGCCCGACCTCGATCGGCTCGAGTCGGCAGTCACGGATCGCACGCGTCTCATCATCGTCAACGACCCGCACAACCCCACGGGGGCGGTCTTCGACGCCGAAGTGCGCGAGCGCATCGTCGCGCTGGCCGAGCGCCATGACGCCATCGTGGTCACCGACGAGGTCTACGAACACCTCCGGTTCGGCACCCCCCACGTGCCGATCGCGACGCTGCCCGGAGCGCGGGAGCGCACCCTCGCGATCTCTTCGGCCGGCAAGACCTTCTCGGTGACCGGCTGGAAGATCGGGTGGCTGTCGGGCCCGGAGCCGCTCGTGACCGCCGTCCTCGCCGTGAAGCAGTTCCTGACCTACGTGAACGGCTCTCCCTTCCAGCCCGCCGTCGCCGCGGGCCTCCGGCTGCCAGACGCGTTCTTCACGGGGATCGCCGACGAGATGCGTCGAAAGCGCGACCTGCTCGGCTCGGGCCTCCGGCTGGCCGGGTTCGACGTCGGCGTGCCCTCGGGCTCGTATTTCACCGTCGCCGACGCGGCGCCGCTCGGTGTCACCGACGCCGTCGCGTTCTGCCGGGCGCTCCCCGAGCGGACAGGGGTCGTCGCCATCCCCCTGACGGCGTTCGTGTCGCCGGAGCACCGGGGCCGTTACGCCACGATGGTGCGCTTCGCCGCGTGCAAGCGCCCCGGGGTCCTCCGGCGCGCGGGCGCAGCCCTCGCCGGCCTGCGGCCCTGAGCGGGCACGCTCAGCGAGGCACGACGCGGTAGCGGCGCAGCTGCAGCGCCGGATTCACCCGCCGCACGTCCTCGAGCGCCTCGAGCGAGACGACGGCGACCGCGACATCCGACGCCGTGCCCACGGCCGCCAGGGTCACCCCCTGGGGATCGACGACGCCGCTGTGCCCCACCCCGAGGGGCGGAGGATGATCGGCCGCGGCGACGAAGAGGGTGTTCTCGATCGCCCGGGCCGCCAGGAGGGTGCGCCAGTGGTGCTCCTTCAACGGCCCCCGGACCCACTCGGCCGGCACGAGCACGACGTGCGCCCCGGCATCCGCGCACGTCCGCGTCACCTCCGGGAACCGGAGGTCGTAACACGTCTGCAGAGCGAAGCGGATGCCGCGGCACTCGAACGTCTGCGGATCGCTGATCGCACCGGGCTCCACCCAGTCGGACTCGCGCTGCCCGAAGGCGTCGTAGAGGTGCGTCTTGCGGTACGTCGCACGGACACCCGTCGCATCCACCGCGACGACGGTGTTCCGCACCCGTGCGCCGTCGGTCGCCGTCTCGAGGAGCCCCGCGACGATCACGGCACCCGTCGCGGCGGCCGTCTCGCGCAGTGCCGAGACGAAGGGACCGTCCAGCGTCTCGGCGTTCTCGCGCAACGAGCTGTCGAACGGGTGGATGAAGTAGCTCGAGTACTCGGGAAAGAGCACGACGTGCGCTCCTCGCGCGACCGCGCGTTCGGACAGCTCCCGCACCGTGGCGATGTTCTCCGGCCGGGAGTCGGTCGGTGCGAACTGCGCGACGGCGAGGCCGAGCGTGCCGTCGTGTGTCGGAGAGTTCACGCCGAAGACCCCCCGCCGCGCACGCGCCAGACGACCGGAACGACGATCCAGAGCACGACGATCGTCGCACCGAGCCCGGCCGCGGCGACGAGAGCTGCCGCCTCACCGACGACGACGTCGAACACGAAGGCGACCACCCCCACGACCAGCACCGACACCGTGATCAGCGCCGTGAGCAGCGCGGCATGTCCGTATGCGACGATGCGCTTCTTCTCGTGCTGGCGGAACAGGACGCGGTGAAGGGCGACGGGTGCGAGGGCGATGATCGTGCTGACCGCCGCGGCGACGATGAGGAAGAGGTAGAACGCGCGCTGTCCGCCCGTCAGATCTCCGAAGGCCGGCTGGAAGGCCAGTGCGAGCAGGAATCCGGTGAGGATCTGGGTTCCCGTCTGCAGCACGCGCAGCTCTTGGAGCAGCTCGATCCAGTTGCGGTCGTACCGCTCGGTCTCGGTCTCGTCCCGTCCGTCGGCGATGTCGTCGGTGCGCGCACGATCGCGGCGTCTCCGGCCGAACGACCCCGTCCCGGCATCCTGCGCGGCACTCATACGCCCATCCTCGCGGTGCGGCGCGGCGCGGACAACTCGGGCGGGGACGCGGCCCTGACCGACGCGGACGGAACGACCCAGCCGCGAGACGGGGACAATGAGAAAAGGTCCCTTCATCAGCTATTTCTGGTGAAGGGACCTTCTCTTCTCGTTGCGGGGACAGGATTTGAACCTGCGACCTCTGGGTTATGAGCCCAGCGAGCTACCGAACTGCTCCACCCCGCGGCACAAGAAGTAAGCCTAGCACGGGGCTGGAGAGCCGTCCAATCGGCCCGCTCAGCGGGATTCGGGCTCGAGGCGTCCGACACCGTACCTGCGGTTCTCCGGCACGTCAGCCGCGGAGCACAGGGCCAGCCACACGTCGCGCGGCGGCACGCCGTCGCGGAGGGCCTGGTCCGCGGTCCGCCCGCCGATGTCGGCGAGCTGCAGGTCCGCCCTCAGGACGGCGCCGTAGGCGTCGCCGAACTCATCGTCGACCGCCCGGCCGAATTCGCTGCGCCGCACCGGGTCAGCTGAGCGTGAGCTCTTTGTCCACCGAGGCCACGAGGTCGTCGGGGACGACGTCGGGGAACGTCGAGACACCCTCGAGCACGGAGATCCGGTCTCCGACCTCGCGCATGATCGTGGAAATGGGGACATCCAACGCTTCGGCCACGGATGCGAGGATCTCGCTCGAGGCCTCTTTCTGACCGCGCTCGACCTCGCTGAGGTAGCCGAGGGCGACCGACGCCTTGCCCGCCACCTGACGGAGGGTCTGCCCCCTCTGCAGACGGAAATCACGCAGAACATCGCCGATCTCTTGACGAACCAGGATCATGATGGCCCCCTCCTCACTGTGCTCGTCGTGTCGCCCGAGTGTTAGAGAGTACAACACCGGGTTGAGCCAATCTAATGCCCTCGACTGAGGGATGGCTCGGAATCACCGAATGTAACGGAGACGAAACACTCGCTATTCCCTCACGCGGCGGCGTCGACGAGCACCCAGAGGGCGTGGCGCACGGTCGCCTCTCGGATCTCGTCGCGGTCGCCATCGAGGCGCAGAGACACGACACGCGACCCCCCGGGGGTGCAGATCGCCAGGTGCACCGTGCCGACGGGCTGGCCGTCGGGCGAGTCGGGACCCGCGATTCCCGTCGTCGCGATCCCCACATCGGCGGCGCGCCCGCCCTCGGCGGTGACACGACGGACCCCCTCCGCCATCTGGAGGGCGACGTCCGGGTGGACGGCACCGTGAGCCGCGAGCAGGCCGGCGTCGACGCCCAGCAGCGAGTGCTTCAGCGACACGGCGTAGGCGACTATCGCGCCGCGCACGGTGTCCGAGGCACCCGGCACGCCGATGAGCGCGGCGGCCAGAAGACCGCCCGTGAGAGACTCCGCGACTCCGAGCGACCAGCCTCGGGCGCGCAGGCGGCTCAGTGCGAGTGCCGCCTCCCCGTGCACGTCCGCCTCCCCCGCGCAGGGGGGCCATTCGCCGCCCACCGCGGTGGACCGGTCGCTCATGGCCGGGCGGGGCGCGCCCGACGCGAGCCGCGGATCTCGGCGACGACGTAGTCGATACCGCTTGCGACCGTCAGGATCACCGCGATCCACATGGTCACGACGTTGACCCAGAGCACCCCGTCCCCCACGATCGTCCAGAGCGGCATCAGGGCGAGGGAGAGCGCGACCGCCTGCGCGACGGTCTTGAGCTTGCCCATCCACGCCGCGGCGACGACATGGTCGCTCGCGACCAGCAGCCGGTGCACCGTGATGCCGATCTCACGCACGAGCACGAGGATCGTGACCCACCACGGCAGCTCGCCGAGGATCGACAGCCCGACGAAGGCGAAACCCGTCAGCACCTTGTCCGCGATCGGATCCAGCAGCTTGCCGAGGTCGGTGACGATCTCGTACCGCCGGGCGATGTAGCCGTCGATCCCGTCCGTCGCGATCGCGACGACGAAGAGCGCTCCCGCCCACCACCGCAGCGCACTGTCCCCGCCTGCGTCGGCGAGCAGCATCCAGAGGAACACGGGAGCGCAGAGGATGCGCGCGATCGTGATCGCGTTGGGAAGCTGCCGCGGCACTGCCATCAGTCGCGACCCGTCAATCCCCAGGCATCCTCGTCGGTCTCGGCCTCCACGACGGGAAGGCCGGCGTACTGCGACTCGACGGCGTCGGACCCGTAGGGATCGGAGTTCGACGACGACCCCGCGTCAGCGGGCGGGTCCTCGCCCCTCAGGCGCGCGAGCACACCCGGCAGCTGCTCGGCGGTGACGAGCACGTCCCGCGCCTTCGAGCCTTCCGAAGGTCCCACGATCTCTCGGGACTCGAGCAGATCCATCAGGCGCCCGGCCTTCGCGAAGCCCACGCGCAGCTTCCGCTGCAGCATCGACGTCGACCCGAACTGCGTCGAGACGACCTGCTCGGCGGCGGCGAGCAGCAGCTCCAGGTCGTCGCCGATGTCGGCGTCGACCTGCTTCTTCTCCGCGGCCGCCTGCACGTCGGCGCGGTACTCGGGCCGGGCCTGCGCCGTGACGTGCTTGACCACGGCCTCGATCTCGGGCTCGCTGACCCAGGCGCCCTGCACGCGCAGCGGCTTGGACGTGCCCATCGGCAGGAAGAGGGCGTCGCCCTGGCCGATCAGGCGGTCGGCGCCCGGCTGGTCGAGGATGACCCGCGAGTCTGTGACGCTCGTCACCGCGAACGCCAGGCGCGATGGCACGTTCGCCTTGATGAGCCCGGTCACGACGTCGACGCTCGGCCGCTGCGTCGCGAGGACCAGGTGGATGCCGGAGGCGCGCGCAAGCTGGGTGATGCGCACGATCGAGTCCTCGACGTCGCGGGGCGCGACCATCATGAGGTCGGCGAGCTCGTCGACGACCACGAGGAGGTAGGGGTACGGCTTGAGGATGCGCTCGCTGCCGACGGGAACCTCGACCTCGCCCGCGATCACGGCGCGGTTGAAGTCGTCGATGTGGCGGAAGCCGAACGACGCGAGGTCGTCGTACCGCATGTCCATCTCCTTCACGACCCACTGCAGCGCCTCCGCCGCCTTCTTCGGGTTCGTGATGATCGGCGTGATGAGGTGCGGGACCCCCGCGTAGGACGTGAGCTCGACACGCTTGGGGTCGATGAGCACCATGCGCACCTCGGACGGCTTGGCGCGCATGAGAAGGCTCGTGATCATGGAGTTCACGAAGCTGGACTTGCCCGATCCCGTCGAGCCGGCCACCAGGAGGTGCGGCATCTTCGCGAGGTTCGCCACGACGAAGCCGCCGCCGACATCCTTGCCCACACCGATCGTCATGGGATGGGTCGACTTCGCGGCCGCCGTCGAGGTGAGCACGTCGCCGAGCGTGACGATCTCGCGGTCGGTGTTGGGGATCTCGACGCCGATCGCGCTCTTGCCGGGGATGGGAGCGAGGATGCGCACCTCGTTGGATGCGACGGCGTAGGCGATGTTGTTGGTGAGGGCCGTGATCCGCTCCACCTTCACGCCGGGCCCGAGCTCGATCTCGTACTGAGTCACCGTCGGGCCGCGCGAGAAGCCGGTCACGCGCGCGTTGACCTGGAACTGGTCGAGCACCTCGGTGATGGCGCGGACGACGTGGTCGTTCGCCTCCGAGCGCTCCTTGTGGGGGGTGCCGGGCGCGAGGTTCGACACCGAGGGGAGCCGGTAAGGGGTGGTCGCACCCGAACCCGCACGCGAGCCGTCGGTGCCGAGCCCCGACAGGCCGGGAAGCGCCTCGCCCGTGTCGCCGTCGTCGCCGTCGTCGTGGATCGATGTGTCGGCGCGGGGCGCGGATGCCGCGGCACGCTCGGCGTCGGACAGCAGCGACGGGTCGAGCACCTCCGTGAGCGCATCGGGAGCGAACGTGGGCGCCGGCGGCGTGCGGGGCGCGGCCGGCGGCGCGGTCGCGACGGGGGTGTCGAACCCGCCACGCGACGCACCCGGCGTCAGCAGTTCCGTGAGGTCCTGGGAGCCGAGGCCGCCGTCGGCGTCCTCCTCGCGGCCGCTGCGGTTGCGCCGCCACCACGGGATCCCGGCATCCTCGGCCGGCGCGTCATCCGTCGCCGCGGAGCTGCGCTCGGGCTTCTCGACGCGCTCCGCGCCGAACATCCACGCGTACAGGTCGCCGAGCCGCCGTCCGATGCGGTTCGGCGGCGTCTTGGTGATGATCAGGACGCTGAGAACCGCGAGCAGCACCAGCACGATCCATGCGCCGATCGGCGTCAGGGCGATCGCGAGGGGCTCGGCGACCATCCACCCGAAGAGACCGCCCGAGCGGCTCAGAACCGGCAGGCCGTCGCTGGGAACGGGGCGTTCGCCGCCGAGGTGGCAGAAGCCCGCGCCCACGAGGGCGAGCAGGCCGAAGCCGATTCCGATGCGCCCGTTGTCGTGGACGGTCGCGGGATGGCGGAAGAGCCAGCCCGCGAGGATGAGAAGCATGACGGGCACGATGAACGCCAGCCGGCCGACCATCCCCCCGACGGAATAGTCGGAGATCGCGAGGGCCACATCGCTGCCGATGAAGAACCACTCGATGATCGCGCCCACGACGGCGAGCAGGACGAGCAGGAAGGGGAACCCGTCGCGGCGCTGGTCCTTCTCGAGGGTCTCCGGGCCGAAGGCGCGGAACAGCCCTCCCACGCCGTGGGCGAGACCCATCCACGCGCGGACGACGACGGGCGGCTTGTCGTCCTCCCCCACGTAACGCTTGGGCGCGGGCTCGGGCTTGCGGGCGCGCGAGGACGGTGCCTTCGCCGGCGCGCGGGAACCCTTGGTCGGGCTGGTGCTCCTGGCCATGCCACCACGCTACGTCCGACGGGCGACATTTGCCCGCAGCGACGCGGCGGGCACTGTCTCAGGCGCTTGACCATGACGTCGCGCCCGTGACCCGCCTGCGTGACGACGAAGCCCTCGCTCCGGTACAGCACGGCGGCGAAGTTGCCGCGCTGCACGCTCAGGCTGATTCGGCGGGCGCCCGCCGTGTCAGGCCTCGATGACCAGCGGAACGATCATCGGACGACGCCGCAGCGACTGGTTGACCCAGCGACCGATCGTGCGACGCACGATCTGCGAGAGGGCGTGCGGGTCGCGCACGCCCGACTGCGCGGCATCCGCGAGGGCCGCGGCGATCTTCGGCTTGACGCCCTCGAACACCGCGTCGTCCTCGGCGAAGCCGCGGGCGTGGATCTCGGGCCCGGTGACGACGCGTCCGGTGGACGCGTCGACGACGACGATGACCGAGATGAAGCCCTCCTCGCCGAGGATGCGGCGGTCCTTGAGGTCGGCGTCGGTGATCTCGCCCACCGTCGAGCCGTCGACGTACACGAAGCCGATGTCGAGCTGACCGACGACCGACGCGATGCCGTCGCGGAGGTCGACCACCGTGCCGTTCTCACCGAGGATCGTGCGCTCGGGCGGGATGCCGGTGTCCTGGGCGAGCTTTGCGTTGGCCATCAGGTGCCGGTATTCGCCGTGGATCGGCAGGACGTTCAGCGGCTCGACGATGTTGTAGCAGTACAGCAACTCGCCCGCCGCGGCGTGGCCCGACACGTGCACCTTCGCGTTGCCCTTGTGCACGACGTTGGCGCCGAGCTTCGTCAGGCCGTCGATCACGCGGTAGACGGCGTTCTCGTTGCCGGGGATGAGGCTCGACGCGAGGATGACGGTGTCGCCGGGACCGGGCTCGATCTCGTGGTCGAGGTTGGCCATGCGCGAGAGCACGGCCATCGGCTCGCCCTGCGACCCCGTGGACATGTAGACGATCTTGTCCTCGGGGAGGTTCCGGGCCTTCTTGTAGTCGATGAGCACGCCCTTGGGAACGTGCAGGTAGCCGAGGTCCTCGGCGATCGTCATGTTGCGCACCATGCTGCGCCCCAGCAGCGCGACCCGGCGGCCGTGCGCGGCTGCGGCATCCAGCACCTGCTGCACGCGGTGGACGTGGCTCGAGAAGCTCGCCACGATGACGCGGCGCGGCGCGCGGCCGATCACCTGGTCGAGCACGGGCCCGATCTCGCGTTCGAGGGGGGTGAAGCCCGGCACGTCGGCGTTGGTCGAGTCGACGAGGAAGAGGTCTACGCCCTCCTCCCCCAGCCGGGCGAACGCGCGGAGGTCGGTGAGGCGGCCATCCAGCGGCAGCTGGTCCATCTTGAAGTCGCCGGTCGCGAGGGCGAGGCCGGCGGGGGTGCGGATCGCGACGGCGAGAGCGTCGGGGATCGAGTGGTTGACCGCGACGAACTCGAGCTCGAACGGACCTACCTTCTCCTCCTGCCCTTCGGCGACGGTCAGCGTGTACGCCTTGATCCGGTGCTCCTTGAGCTTGGCCTCCACGAGCGCCAGCGTGAGGCCCGAGCCGATGAGCGGGATGTCGCGCTTGAGCCTCAGCAGGTAGGGCACGGCGCCGATGTGATCCTCGTGCCCGTGCGTGAGCACGACACCGACGATGTCGTCGAGCCGGTGCTTGATCGGTTCGAAGTCCGGCAGGATCAGGTCGACCCCGGGCTGATGCTCCTCGGGGAAGAGCACGCCGCAGTCGACGATGAGCAGCTTGCCCTCGTACTCGAAGACGGTCATGTTTCTTCCGACCTCGCCGAGCCCGCCCAGCGGGATGACGCGGAGGGTTCCGGGCGCGAGAGCGGGCGGGTCGATGACGCTCGTGGGCATGCATGCCTCCTCGGGATGACGCGGTCCGCGTCACCCTCTGTGTTGTTGTGTTGTGGTGCGATCCGTCTGCGGAACGCGTGAGGTTTCGGGGCCGACAGGTCGAGTCAGCGGGTGGTGCCGTGCACCTTGGGCAGCGCGCCGCCGGCGGCCGCGTTGCGGTCGGGGCGGAAGTTCCGGAAGTCGGCACCGGCGACGTCCTTGACAAGGGCGAGCTCGTCCTCGATCATCGCGGCCTCCCACTCCTCCGGCCCCACGAGGGGAAGGCGGACGCGGGGGCTGCCGATTCGGCCGAGCCCGTGAAGGATGTACTTCGCCGCCACGGTTCCCGGCACGTGCGTCATGACCGCCCGCACGAGCGGCTCGAGCTTCATGTGCGCCGCCGTCGCCGAGGCGAGATCGCCCGTGTTGACGGCGTCGACGATCGTGCGGTACGGGCCCGCGGCGATGTTGGCGGTCACTCCGATCAATCCCGACGCGCCGATCGAGAGGTGCGGGAGCACGTTCGCGTCGTCGCCGGAGAAGTAGATCAGGTCGGTTTGGTTGAGCACGCGGCTGACCTCGCTGAAATCACCCTTGGCATCCTTGATCGCGAGGATGTTCGGGTGCTTGGCGAGGCGGAGGATCGTCTCGTACTTGATCGGCACGCCCGTGCGGCCGGGGATGTCGTAGAGGATCACGGGCAGGTCCGTCGCGTCCGCGACGAGGCGGAAGTGCGTGAGGATGCCGGCTTGGGTCGGCTTGTTGTAGTACGGCGTGACGATCATGATGCCGTCGGCGCCGGCCTTCTCGCTCGCCTTGTACAGCTCGATCGCGTGCGCGGTCTCGTTCGAGCCGCCGCCCGTGATGATCTTCGCGCGCCCGGCGGCGACGTCCTTGCCCACCTCGACGAGGCGCAGCTTCTCGGGGTCGGTGAGGGTACTCGTCTCCCCCGTCGTGCCGGTGACCACGATGCCGTCGGCGCCCGCGCTGATGCACGAGTCGATGTGCTTCTCCGTGGCGGGCCAGTCGACCTCGCCGTCGGCCGTCATGGGGGTGACGAGCGCGACCAGCACCTGACCGAACGGATTGGCGGTGTGCGTCATGGTTCTAGGCTATCGGGCCGCTCCGGTCGGCGCTTCCCGTCCCTCCGAGGGAGGACTGCACGATCGCCGCGCGTCAGGGGGCGACGCGGCCGTTCGCGTTGAACGACGCGTGGGTGAGCGGCATCAGCTCGGTCCAGGCCCGCTCCATCTTCTCCGCGACCATCTCGATCTCGCGCTGCGGGAAGGACGGGAAATGCGTGCCCTCCCGCTTGGTGCGCAGGGAGAGGAAGTTCATCAGCGACCGCGCGTTCATCGTGACGTACATGGACGAATAGATGTTCAGCGGCAGCACGATGCGCGCGACCTCGCGCGCGACGCCCGCGTCGAGCATGCGCTGGTACGCCTCGAACGCCTGCACGGATGCCGCGCGGGTCGCCTCGTCGACGAGGGCGGTCTGCTCCGGGGTCCCGTCGAGGAACTCGTACGCCCCGGGCTTGCCGACCTGGATCAGCTTGCGCTCGGGCGCGGGCACGTAGAACACGGGACGCAGCTCGCGGTAGCGGCCCGACTCCTCGTTGTACGAGGCGATGCGGTGGCGCATGAACTCCCGGAAGACGAAGATCGGCGCCTGCACGTAGAACGTCATCGAGTTGTGCTCGAACGGGGAGCCGTGGCGATCGCGCATGAGGTAGTTGATGAGGCCGCGGTCACGGGCGGATGCCTCGGCGCCGGAGGCGGCGTCATCCAGCGTCTGCTCGCCCATCGTCGAGACACGGGCGGCGAAGAGCACATCGGCATCCGATGCGCTAGAGCGGACGAGCTCGACGGCGACGTCGGAGCGGAACTCGATCGGGGGCACAGGCGATGCAGCGTCGGTCACGCCGCCAGACTACCCTCGGCGGGGCAGCAGCCCCGCGCGAGAACGACGGCAACTCCTTTGTTACGGCGCTGCGTCATACTCGAGCGATCCGGCGCCTGTCGCCCCCCGCGGGTTTACGCTGGGATGTTGTGAATCCGCTTGATGCACTCCTCATCCTGGCAGCCCTGCTGGCGGTCGCCGCGGGGCTCGGCGTGCTGCTGCGCCGGCGCCAGGGCCGCGCCCGCCACGATGTGTCGCACGAGGTCATCGACCCGCTCCGTCTCGGCGCCGACGCCCTGGGCGAGAACGCGACGCTGCTGCAGTTCAGCACGGAGATGTGCGCCAAATGCCCCGGTGTGCACCGCATGCTCGCGGCCGTCGCCGATCGCCACGACGGCGTACGTCACCTCGATGTGGATCTCACCCACCGGCCCGACATCGCCAAGCACTTCCACGTCCTGCAGACCCCGACGACGCTCATCCTCGACGAGAGAGGCGTCGTGCAGACGCGTTTCGGCGGCGTCCCCCGGCGCGACGTCGTCGAGCTCGAGGTCCTCCGCGTCGCGGGAGCCGTGGAGGCCGAGCGTGTCTGAGCTCCGTTCGCCGGCGGGCATCGACCCCCGCGGGCCCCGCTTCGCGGCGGGCATCACCTCCGTGCTTCTCCTCATCGCCGTCGCGCTCGGCCTCACCGGTCTCTCCACGGCGCGGACGCAGACCCTCGGCTGGGCGGAGTACGTCGGCGAGACGGATGCCGCGTGGGCCGTGACCGCGGCATCCCTCGCGCAGCGCGCGCTCGACCCGGGCTTCCTCCTGCTGCTCGCGATCGCCCTCCTCTTCCTCTGGGGCGTCCTCTCGCCCCGCTCGGCGCCGTGGGGCGTGCTGTTCCGCCGCGTGGTCCGCCCGCTGCTGAGCCCTCCGACCGAGTGGGAGGACCCGCGCCCGCCCCGGTTCGCCCAGGGGGTGGGGCTGTTCGTCACGGGCCTGGGACTCCTCCTGCACCTGGCGGGCGTACCGTGGGCGCTCCCCGCCGCAGCGGCCGCCGCGTTCGTCGCGGCGTTCCTCAACGCGTTCTTCGGCTACTGCCTCGGCTGCCAGATGTATCTGCTGCTCCAGCGCGCGGGAATCGTCGGCCGCGAGCGACCCGCAGCGGCCTAGCGGCCGTTCGTCGCGCGCGCAACCGGTGGCCCGCTCCGGTTCGCCGTGGATAGGCTGACGACGCACATCCCCGAGCGAAGGAGCACCCCATGAGCGTGACCAGCGAAGCCACCACCGCCTGGAAGGGCGGACTCGCCGACGGCGCCGGCACCGTCGCATTCGACAGTTCGCACCTCGGCACCTTCGACGTCAACTGGAAGGCCCGCTCGGAGGGCTCCGACTCGACGACGACCCCCGAAGAGCTGATCGCAGCGGCGCATTCCGCGTGCTTCTCGATGGCGCTCTCGCACGCGCTGGGCGAGAACGGGACGCCGCCGCAGAGCGTCGACACCACGGCATCCGTCACGTTCGTGCCCGGCAAGGGCATCACGGGCAGCCACCTCAACGTCAACGCGGTCGTGCCGGGCCTGTCGGCCGACGACTTCGCCCGCATCGCGGAGGAGGCGAAGACGGGCTGCCCCGTCTCGCAGGCGCTCGCGGGCATCGACATCACCCTCGAGGCGACTCTGGCCTGAGGAGGCGCTGCGGATGCCTGAGCGCATCGTCATCGCGGGCGCGTCGGGCCTCATCGGCCGGGCCCTCGTCGAGAGTCTGCGGGCCGACGGGGTCAGGGTCGACACCCTCGTGCGCCGTGCCCCGCGCGCGGACGGCGAGATCGAGTGGCTGACGGATTCGCGGCCGCTCGATCCCGACGTCCTCGCGGGGGCCGACGCCGTCGTCGGGCTCAACGGTGCGAGCATCGGCCACATCCCCTGGACGCAGCGGTACAAGAGCCGGCTGATGTGGTCGCGGCTGACCCCTACCCGCACCCTGGCGCGCGCGGTGCGGGAGTTGGGAGCGGATGCTCCCGCCTTCGTCTCCTCCAGTGCGGTCGGCTTCTACGGCTCGGTCCCCGGCGCCCGCCTCGATGAATCGGCGTCGGCGGGCGACCTCTTTCTCTCGAGCATCTGCGTCGAGTGGGAGTCCGCCGCCCGCGAGGCGGGCGATCGGGCTCGCGTGGCTCTGCTTCGCACGGCTCCCGTCGTGCACGAGAGGGGCGTGCTGCGTCCGCTGCTGCTGCTCACGCGCGCCGGTGCTGCGGGCCCGATCGGCCGAGGCACCCAGGTGTGGCCGTGGATCTCGCTGGCCGACGAGGTCCGGGCCATCCGGCACACGATCGACGCCGGCCTCACCGGTCCCGTGAACCTCGCGGGCCCCACCCGCGCGACCGCCAACGACCTGGGCTTCGCGCTCGCGCGGCGCATGAACAAGCCGTTCCTCCTGCGCGCACCGGCATGGGCCCTCCGCGCGGCTCTCGGGCGGGACATGGCGGAGTCGGTGCTACTCAGCGACACCCATGTCGTGCCCGATGCCCTGGAGGCGAGCGGCTTCGTCTTCCGCCACCCCACCGCGGAGGATGCGATCGCCGCGGCGGTTCCCGCTCCCTGAGCGTGCCCGAGCGCGCCCTCAGCGGGCGGCGCGCTCGAAGCGGATCGCCTGGCGGACGGCGTGTCGAGCACGACGTCGATCGCCGGCCGCGTCGTACGCGAGCGCGAGCCGGTACCACGCGCGCCAGTCCTCCGGGGCGGCCGCCACGGCATCCCGGTAGCGCGGGAAGACGGCTTCGCCCTCCGAGCGGTCGATGCGTCCCGAGGGATGCGTGGCGACGACCTCGTCGGGCAGCGCCCCCTCCGCCTCGAGGCGGCGCCCCAGGCGCTCCGCGCCGACGCCGAACCAGAGTTCGCGCCCGATCGCCCACGCCGCGATGACGGGCAGCACGAGCAGCGACACGCCCATCGCGACCCCGACCGCCTCGCCCGTGCCGATCAGCACCACGGCTCGCTGACCCACCAGGACGAGGTAGAGGACCAGGAGCGCCGCCATGACGACGACGCCGATGCGCGCCCTCACTGTGCGGTCGTGCGCGCGACCTGGCCCGGCACGCCGTCATCGGCCACGGGTGCATCATCGGTCGGGGCAGGGCTGCGCACGCCGATGTCGATGAAGGAGTCGAGCCCGACGACGACACCCGACGCGGAACGGGCGTGTTCGAGGGCGATCCGGATGCCGGGGGCGTAGGCCGCGGCGGGATCGACCGTGTCGTGCACGATCTGGAGCGTCTCCCCCGGGCCCGACAGCAGCACCTCCTGACGGGCGATCACCCCGGGCCGGCGCAGACTGTGCACCGGCACGCTCGCGACCCTCTGCCCGCGGGCGCGCTGGTCGGTGTGCGGCGCCTCCACGGGCCCCTCGTCGTCGCGCGCGGCGGCGATGAGTTCTGCCGTCCGCACGGCGGTGCCGCTCGGCGAGTCGACCTTGCGCTCGTGGTGCGCCTCGACGATCTCGATGAACGGGAAGAACGGCGCAGCGGCTGCCGCCAGCGCCGACCCGATCACCGATCCGAGCGAGAAATTCGGGATGAACACGATCCCGGTGCCGGATGCCTGCACGAGCGGCCGGACGAGCCCGATCCGCTCCTCGGACCATCCGGATGTGCCGACGAGGACGTTGATCCCGCGCTCGATCGCCGCGCGCACGACGTCGACCGACACGGCGGGAGTGGAGACGTCGACCACCAGGTCGGCGCCCGCCATCTCGTCGAGGTCGCTCCGCGACGACAGCGTCGCGGAGATCTCGTACCCCTCGGTCCGCTCGACGACATCGCAGACGACCTTCCCCAGTCGTCCCGTCGCACCCACGATGGCCACTCGCGTCGTCATGCTCCCATCCTAGTTTCGGCGGGCGGCCTACACTCGACGCGTGGTTCTGCTTCGCGAGTCCTCGACCGACGCCCCCGACGCTCGTACCCTCCTCACCGAGTACTTCGGCGAGCGGGCCGACATCTTCCCCGGGCGCGCGTACCGGACCGTGTTCCCGGATCCCGCAGCGTTCGTCCCGCCAGGCGGTGTCTTCCTCATCGCCGACCCGGATGCGCACGAGGACGGCGCCGACGGGCCGGTGGGATGCGGCGGCATCCGCCGCATCCCGGACGGACCCCTCGGTGTTCGATACGAGGTCAAGCACCTGTACGTGCGTCCCCTCGGACGAGGCCGCGGGTGGGGACGGGTGCTGCTCGACGCCCTCGAAGAGCGGGCGCGGGGGTGGGGCGCCGCCGAGCTCGTGCTCGACACGCACCACACGCTCGAGGCCGCGGGATCGCTCTACGCGCGCTCGGGGTTCGTCCCTGTAGCGCCCTACAACGACAACTCCAACGCGACCCGCTGGTACGCGAAGGCGCTCCGACGCTCCGACGCGGCGGGCTAGACGGGCGGGGTCTCGGGCAGGCCCGTACGCAGCTCGAACGGCAGGTGAGCCAGGTCGTTGTGCGTCACGAGGGACCACGGCCGGCCCTGCTTCTGCGCGATGACGGTCAGACCGCAGTGCGCTTGGTTGAGCGTCATCCAGCGCCACTCGGGCGCGCCGAGCACCTCGCGCACGAACCATGCGATGACGAAGTTGTGCGTGATGATCAGCTCGTGCACGTCGCCGGTGCGGCGACGCAGGAACTCCGCCGTGGCATCCGACATCTGCGCCCGCCCCGCATCGATCTCCGCCTCGGTGACCGCGCCGAAGAACGGTTCGAACGCGGAGGGGACATCGGGCGTGGGTCCTGACGGAACACAGTCGAACAGCAACGCGGACGCCTGCGGCTCGACCGACGGCATCCGCTCGGACACGATCTTCGCCGTCTCGGCCGCGCGTACGAGGGGCGAATGCCAGACGGCGCCCAGCGGGACGCCCGATAGACGATCGGCGATGAGGGACGCTTGACGCTGACCCCGAGGAGAGAGCGGACCATCCACGAGTCCGTGTTCGGCGTCCTGATGCTCACCGTGTCGGACGAGGTAGATGTAGTGCGTCACGCGAATCGTCCCTATCCGGCGGGCCCCGACGTCCGCCTCACCCAGCCTATGTCATCCCGGCGACGAGGCGAGGGTCACTGCGCGGCGCGTGAGAGTTCTGCGAGCTGGGCACGGCCGAGATGAACGCCCACGCCCTGGACGAGCTCTTCGACGTGCTCGGGCGCGTAGGCGTTGACGATCGGCGCGGCGACGGTGCGCTGCGCGATCAGCCACGCGACGGCCACCGCGGCATCGGGCACGTCGAGCTCCAGCGCCACATGGTCGAGCGCCTTCAGCACCCGTTGGCCGCGACGGTTGAGATAGGCCGCCAGCTGCACACCGCGCGCGGACATCCCGACGCGGTCGCGGCTGCGGTGACGGCCGGAGAGGAAGCCGTGGGCGAGCGGGTGCGACGGCGTGACGGCGATGCCCTGGGCGCCCGCGACGAGCCGGAGGTCGCCCTCGAAGGGCGTGCGGTTGACGACGTTGTAGTGCGCGTCGAGCACCGTGATGCGCGGGTATCCCGCGGATGCCAGGATGCGGGCCTCCACGAGGCGCTCGGGGGTGAAATCCGCCGCGGCCAGGTGGAGGACCTTGCCCGAGCCGATCAGCCACTCGGCCGTCGCCAGCGTCTCCTCGAGCGGGACCGACGCATCGCTGCCGTCGAGGTAGAGCACATCGATACGGTCGGTCGCGAGGCGCGTCAGCGACGCCTCGACCGCGCGCACGAGGTTGACCGGGCCGAGGCCCGGGTTGTCGGGATGACCCCCCACCCGCACCATGACGGCGATGTCGTCGCGCAGCCCGCGCGAGTTCATCCACTGGCCGATGATGTGTTCGCTGCGCCCGCCGGCGAACGAGTCGGCCGTATGCAGGGCGTTGCCGCCGAGCTCCACGTAGCGGTCGATGATGCGGTGGCTCGCGGTGATGTCGACGTTCCAGCCGAACTCCGCGCCGCCCAGGATCAAGGGGAAGACCGACAGGCCGGTCTCGCCGAGTCGCGTGCGCACCGCGTCTCCGACGGCGGGCCCCTGCACGGGGATCGGCGCGGACGGGTGCGCGGGCGCTGATCGCAGCCCCGCGGCATCCGTCGAAGCCACCGCCGAATCGACGCCGGATACGCCCATCATCCACCCCCTCGCGACGTCGAATCGACGCGATCTGTTCTCTTGCACGCCCCCCGGCGCCTACCTCCGAGGGTAGGCCAGCCACCGCGGCACGACGGCCGATCGGGTCGCCGCGCCGGGAATTGCATATAACGCTTTGATCACGAACGTGACAGATGCCCCGGTATCCCGCCGGGGCGGGACACCGGGGCATCCGGTCTACGCTCTATCAGCCTTCGGCGGGCGCCTCCGGGCCCTCGCTCGCGGCGTCGCGCCCCTCCTGGTCGGCGGCCTCCTCGAGGACGGGCTCGAGCGACAGCTTGCCGCGGTCGTCCACCTTGGTGATGCGGACGAGCAGCTTCTGGCCGACGGAGACGACGTCCTCGACGTTCTCGACCCGCTTGCCGCCGGCGAGCTTGCGCACCTCGCTGATGTGCAGCAGGCCGTCCTTGCCGGGAAGCAGAGAGACGAACGCGCCGAAGGTCGCGATCTTCACGACCGTGCCGAGGAACTGGTCTCCCACCTCGGGGTTGGTCGGGTTGGCGATCGCGTTGACCTGCGCACGGGCGGCCTCGGCGGAGGGACCGTCGACGGCGCCGATGTAGACCGTGCCGTCCTCCTCGATCGAGATCTGCGCGCCGGTCTCGTCCTGGATGGCGTTGATCGTCTTGCCCTTGGGGCCGATGAGCTCGCCGATCTTGTCGACCGGGATCTGCACGCTGATGACGCGAGGCGCCGTGGGGGCCATCTCGTCGGGCGCGTCGATCGTCGCGTTGATCAGGTCGAGGATCTGCAGACGCGCGTCCTTCGCCTGCTGCAGCGCGCCGGCGAGCACCGACGACGGGATGCCGTCGAGCTTCGTGTCGAGCTGGATAGCCGTGACGAACTCGCTCGTGCCGGCGACCTTGAAGTCCATGTCGCCCAGGGCGTCCTCGGCGCCGAGGATGTCGGTCAGCGCGGCGTAGCGCGTCTGGCCGTCGACCTCGTCGGAGACGAGACCCATCGCGATGCCCGCGACGGGCGCCTTCAGCGGCACGCCCGCGTTGAGCAGGGAGAGCGTCGAGGCGCACACCGAGCCCATCGAGGTGGAGCCGTTCGAGGACAGCGCCTCGGAGACCTGACGGATCGCGTACGGGAACTCCTCGCGGCCCGGAAGCACCGGGACCAGGGCGCGCTCGGCGAGGAAGCCGTGCCCGATCTCGCGACGCTTGGGGCTGCCGACCCGGCCGGTCTCACCGGTCGAGTAGGGCGGGAAGTTGTAGTGGTGCATGTACCGCTTGCTCGTCGTGGGCGAGAGCGAGTCGATCTGCTGCTCCATCTTGAGCATGTTCAGCGTGGTGACGCCCAGGATCTGGGTCTCACCGCGCTGGAAGATCGCCGAACCGTGCACGCGCGGGATGACCTCGACCTCGGCCTCGAGCGCGCGGATGTCGGCGAGACCACGGCCGTCGATGCGCACGCCCTCGGCGAGGATGCGCCCGCGGACGATCTTCTTGGTGACCGACTTGTACGCGGCGGAGAACTCCAGGTTCGCGACGGCCGGCAGCTCGCCGGATTCGACGGCCGCGAGGAGTTCACCCTTGACGCGCTCCTTGACGGCGTCGTCGGCATCCTGTCGCTGCTGCTTGTCGGCGATCTGGTAGACGCCCACCAGCTCGTCGTACGCGCGGCCGGCGACGAAGTCGTAGGTCTCCTGGCTGTAGGGCAGGAAGACCGGGTAGTCGCGGATCTCCTTCGCGGCGCCGTCGGCGATGACCTGCTGCGCCTCGACGAGCTGCTTGATGAACGGCTTGGATGCTTCGAGGCCCGCCGCCACGACGTCCTCGCTCGGCTTGGTGGCGCCGCCCTTGATGAGGTTCCAGCTGTGCTCGGTGGCCTCGGCCTCGACCATCATGATGGCCACTTCGCCGTCGGGCAGCACGCGGCCGGCCACGATCAGGTCGAAGACGGCGTCCTCGAGCTGCGCAGCGGTGGGGAACGCGACCCACTGGTCGGCGTGCTCCCCGTGACCCGGGATGAGCGCGAGGCGGACACCGGCGATCGGGCCGGAGAAGGGCAGGCCCGAGATCTGGGTGGACGCCGAGGCCGCGTTGATCGCGAGCGCGTCGTAGAACTCGCCGGGAGCGATGGAGAGCACCGTCACGACGATCTGGACCTCGTTGCGGAGTCCGTCGACGAACGACGGGCGCAGGGGCCGGTCGATGAGCCGGCAGACGAGGATCGCCTCGGTCGAGGGGCGGCCCTCGCGGCGGAAGAACGAGCCCGGGATCTTGCCCGCGGCGTACGAGCGCTCTTCGACGTCGACGGTCAGCGGGAAGAAGTCGAAGCCCTCGCGGGGGTGCTTGCCGGCGCTGGTGGCCGAGAGCAGCATCGTCTCGTTGTCGAGGTATGCGGCGACGGCGCCCTGCGCCTGCTGCGCGAGACGGCCCGTCTCGAAGCGGATGGTACGGGTTCCGAAGCGGCCGTTGTCGAGAACGGCCTCGGCGGATGTGATTTCAGGACCTTCCAAGAGGTCACTCCTTCTTTGTTTAGACTCGCACGCCCTGGTGGCGCGCGAGGTCGCACGAAGGAGCAGGAACAGGCAGTTATGGGCGCGGCGCGAATGCGGTTCGCCTGCGCTGGCCACCAGTGAAAATCCACTCGGCGCGCGACGCGACGAGGAGACCACCACAGGGGACCAGCTTCCTGCCAGCCTGCTCCAGTGTGCCGGGAGACCCCGGCGTATTCGGTTGTCGCCGTCCGAATTCTGCTCGGACAGACCCGATCAGCCTACCAGCGCCCCGCGTGCCACGTGCGTAGGCTGGGCCGCATGGACGAACAGCGCAGTTCCGAGCCGGTGCCCGACGACGAGCGCGAGGTCGCCGTCGACGACGAGACGGAGTTCGAGACCCCTCCCCCGACGATGGACCCCGAGGAGGAGATCGAGTATCGCGAGGGCGTGGACTTCGAGCTCGAGGAGTTCGAGCAGGGCATCGAGTAGACCGGGCCGGATGGCTCAGGCGGAGTCGGTCGCCCGCGTGTCGGGGCGGCGCAGGCTCCTTGAGTCGGATCCGCCGCGCCCCGGAAGCACCACGAGCGCCTCGTGCTTGGGACCGAGCCCGTCCCCCGCCGTGCGACCGCGCACCCGCCGCCACAACCACGGCAGCGCGTGAACCCGCAGCCACGGCCCTGCAGGGGGCTCGTCCTCGGCCAGGTGCAGCGCGTCGTCGAGACCCCCCAGCGCCGCCGCGTCGGGCACACCCAGGACGGCGGCAGCGCGGTAGGAGAGCAGACGATGCCCCCGCGCCGAGAGGTGCACGCGGTCGTGAGCCCACATCACGGGGTCCGCGAGCTCGGGGAGGGCCTCGGCATCCAGCAGCAGCGCGCCGGTCTCGCGAGCGACGCGGCGCAGCTCCGAGGCGTAGAGCGCGAACCGCCGGGCGAAGAGCGCCGACGCCCGGCGCCTCGGCAGGACGGGCGTGACCAGGAGCACCCGGCTGCCCGCGTCCTGCAGAGCCGACACGGCGTCGGCGACCCGGCGCGCCAGGGCCACGGGGTCCGACCAGGGCGCCACGAGATCGTTCGCTCCGATGAAGACGGAGACGAGGTCGGGGCGCAGCTCGGTCGCCCGCGGCAGCTGATCCGCGACGAGGTCGCGCACCCGCCGACTGCGCACCGCGAGGTTCGCGTAGGCGAACGGCGCATCGCCTCCGCCCGTCTGCGCCAGAAGCTGCGCGAGGCGGTCGGCCCAGCCGCGGTACTGCCCGGCCGGCATGCGTGACGAATCGCACAGACCCTCGGTGAGGGAGTCGCCGAGCGCGACGAAGCTGCGCAGCGCGGGCGCGGCGGATGCGGCGTTCCCGGGCGCAGACGGTCGCTCGCCCGACCCGGCCGGTCGCGCATCGTCGAGCGGGCGCAGCCGGATCGCCTCCTCGTAGTGGCCGACGAGCTGGGCTCCCAGCGCCTCCCACGTCCGGTTCCGCACGCCCTCGCGCGCGGCGAGACCGAAGGCGGCTCGCTTCGCCTGATCGCCGACCAGGTCGCTCACGCGCAGACGGAGGTCCCCGAGGTCGCCCGGGCGGTAGAGCCAGCCATCGATGCTGCTCCGCACGAGATCGAGCGGTCCGCCGCGGCCCGTGGCGACGACCGGCACGCCGCTCGCGAGCGCTTCCTGCACGCCCTGGCAGAACGTCTCGTGCTCGCCGGGGTGGACGAAGACGTCGAGGGATGCCACGGCCTCCGCCAGCGCGTCCCCCCCGAGGAACCCCGTGAAGTGCGCATCGGGGAGCAGCGCCTCGAGACGAGCCCGTGCGGGCCCCTCCCCCACGACGACGAGCTTGACACCGGGGATATCGGCGAGCGCCGCGAGATCCTCGATCTGCTTCTCCGCCGCCAGACGGCCGGCGTACCCCACGAGGATCCGCCCGGCGCCCACGAGGCGCCGCCACGCCTCGTCGCGGCGTGACGGCGCGAACCGCGCGGCATCCACACCCCGTGCCCACGTGCGGATGCGGTCGACAGCTATCCCCTCCAGCTGGGCGCGCGCGGCGGTCGAGGGCGCCAGGGTGAGGGTCGCCCGACGATGCAGGCGCGCGATGTGCCCCGCGACGAGCGGGGCGGCCCCGGCGACGCCGTACTTGTGCGCGTATGCGGTGACGTCGGTCTGGTACACGGCGACCGAGGGGACACTGAGCGCGTCGGCGGCCTGAACGCCCTGCCATCCGAGCACGAAAGGCGAAGCCAGATGGATGACGTCGGGTCTGAACTCTCGAAGGATCCGCGTGAGCGTCGCGGTGCGGGCGAAGACGATCCGCACCTCGGGGTACGCCGGCAGGGGCACCGACCGCAGGAGCGCCGGGCGGGCGCCGTGCAGGTCGGCCTCGATCTCACCCGCCCGCGGCGCGATCACGAGCGTCTCGTGGCCGGCGGCCCGCAGGTATCGGAGGACGTGGAGGACCGAACCCGTCACCCCGTTCATGTGAGGGAGGAAGGACTCTGCCAGCAGCGCGACTTTCACACGTCCACGGTGCCCCCTTCGCCCGGGCTCGCGCGCGTGATCCGCGCTCGGGCGGCAAGAGTTCACCGAACGCACCCTCGCGCGTCACCGGCCGTCTGCCGCGCGGTGTCGGCTCTGCGGTGCGCCCCCTGGAGCGGAGGCCGGCGCGTCCTACTCCCCCGAGAGGCCGCCCAGAAGGTGACCGAACGACCGCCCCTCGCCGAGGTAGGTCGCCGGGTCGAACGTGTCGGTCCCTCCCGCGGGATCGCGCCGGACGATCGCGTCGGCGAGCTCACGGGCGCCGCGGGCGATCCGATCGCCGAGCGGTGCCACCCCATCGGCCGACGCCCCCCAGTCCGCGGACGCCGCGAAGACCCCGGTCGGCACGGGGTCGGCGTGCAGATAGGTGAACAGGGGGCGGATGGCGTAGTCGATCGCCAGCGAGTGGCGCGCCGTGCCCGCGTTCGCCCCGATCAGCACCGGCGTCCCCTTCAGCGCGTCCGGGTCCAGCACGTCGATGAACGACTTGAAGAGCCCCGAGTAGCTGGTCGAGAAGATCGGCGTCACCGCGATGATCGCGTCGGAGGACACGACGGCGTTGATCGCCGACTCGAGCGCGGGGGGCGCGAAGCCCGTCAGCAGGTTGTTGGTGATGTCGTGCGCATGGTCGCGGAGCTCGAACACGTCGACGGATGCCTCGACGTCGCGCGCTGCGAGCTCGGTGAGCACCGCCTGCGTCATCCGATCGGCGAGCAGTCGGGTGGTCGAGGGGTTGGACAGGCCGGCGGAGACGACCGCGATGCGTCGGGCGCCCATCTCAGGCTCCCTTCCGCGTCGCGGCGGCACCGAACGCCGATCCCGCCAGCACGGGCGCCGCGGGCTGGTCCTGGTAGGGCGACGGGCCGGAGAGGTTGTCACCGCGGTTGGCCCGCGGGCGTGCCTCGCGCGTGGGGCCCTCGCCGTAGACCGCGCGCACCCGAGCGGCGTGCGTGGGTCCGTCGGGGACCTCGGCGGGCCGATCCTTGGCAAGCTCGCGCCGCAGCACGGGGACGACCTCGCCGCCGAGGATGTCGAGCTGCTCGAGCACCGTCTTCAGCGGGAGACCGGCGTGATCGATGAGGAAGAGCTGGCGCTGGTAGTCGCCGAACGTGTCGCGCATCGCCGCGTACCGGTCGATGACCTGCTGGGGCGAGCCCACCGTCAGGGGCGTCATCTCGGCGAAGTCCTCGAGGGCGGGGCCGTGTCCGTAGACCGGAGCGTTGTCGAAGTACGGCCGGAACCGGGCCACGGCATCCTGCGACTTGGCGGCCATGAAGACTTGGCCGCCGAGCCCCACGATCGCCTGCTCGGGAGTGCCGTGCCCGTAGTGCGCGAAGCGCTGCCGGTAGAGGGTGATGAGCCGCTGGTAGTGCTCCTTGGGCCAGAAGATGTTGTTGGCGAAGAAGCCGTCCCCGTAGTAGGCCGCCTGCTCGGCGATTTCGGGTGTGCGGATCGAGCCGTGCCAGACGAAGGGCGCGACGCCGTCGAGGGGTCGCGGGGTCGACGTGAAGCCCTGGAGGGGCGTGCGGAACTTGCCCTCCCAGTCGACGACGTCCTCCCGCCACAGCTTGTGCAGCAGCGCGTAGTTCTCGATCGCGAGAGGGAGCCCCTGGCGGATGTCCTGCCCGAACCACGGATAGACGGGACCGGTGTTGCCCCGCCCGAGCGTGAGGTCGACGCGTCCGCCCGAGAGGTGCTGCAGCATCGCGTAGTCCTCGGCGATCTTCACCGGGTCGTTCGTCGTGATGAGGGTCGTCGCCGTCGAGAGGATGAGGCGCTCGGTCTGCGCGGCGATGTACGCCAGCGTCGTGGTGGGCGAGGACGACCAGAACGGCGGGTTGTGGTGCTCGCCGAGGGCGAAGACATCCAGCCCCACCTCCTCGGCGTGCTTGGCGATCGTCACCGCGTTGCGGATCTTCTCGGCCTCGCTCGGGGTCTGACCCGTCGTCGGGTCCTCGGTGATGTCGCTCACCGAGAAGATGCCGAACTGCACGGCCCGTGGCGTGGTGTCGTTCACGATCTGCTCCGTCTCCGCCCGCGTCGGGATCGCCGCCGAGGCTTGTCTATGCAAGTGAATGTACCTGATGGAACGCGTGTGCGCCCAGGTTATTCCCCGCGGCGCAAGCCCGGACCCCGGCGACGCGGCGGGCGATAGTGTGGCCTCGCCATGAGCGCATCCCCGCCCGCCGACGACCCGGTCACACCCGCGGACGCAGCCGCGACCGGGTCGTTCCCGCGCCCGGACCGCCGCGTGCCCTTCTGGGACAACGCCCGCTTCGCGTGCATCGTGCTCGTCGTGCTGGGCCACGCCATCCAGCGCCTCACGTACGACTCCGACATCGCGCTCGCCGTCTACCTCAGCGTCTACGCGTTCCACATGCCCGCGTTCGCGATCATCGCGGGGTACTTCTCCAAGTCGGGTGCCCCGACCAGACGGCAGATGGGGCGCGTGATCACCGACATCCTGCTCCCCTACGTCATCTTCGAGGGGCTCTGGACCCTCACGAAATGGCTCGTCGAGGGAGACGGCTCGCCAAACCTCACCCAACCGTCGTGGACGCTGTGGTTCCTCCTCGCGCTCGGGATCTTCCGGCTCGTGCTGCCGTACCTCGCCCTGCTGCGGTGGCCGTTGCTGTGGACCGTGGCGATCTCGATCGGCGCCGGGTACCTGCCGAACATCGACTCCACGTTCTCCCTCTCCCGAACCCTCGGCCTGCTGCCGTTCTTCACGCTCGGCTGGTGGCTGAGCGAGAAGGATGTCGTGGCGCGCTTCCGGCTGCTGGAGCGCCGCCCCTGGTGGGTGCCGGTGGCGGCCCTCGCCGCGTTGGGCGTGACGGGCTGGGCGGCCTGGGCCTACGTGGACGTGTGGGAGCGGATGAACCTCCGCACGTGGCTGTTCTACGACGACTCCTACCCGGACCTGGGCGGCGACCAGTGGTGGGCGGGAGGCGTGCGTCTGGCCCTCATGGCGATCGCCCTCGTCCTCAGCGCCGCGTTCTTCGCACTCGTGCCGCTGCGGCACACCTGGTGGACGCACTTCGGCCAGTACACGATGTACGTGTACCTGCTGCACTCGTTCGTGCTCTACCCGTTCCGCGAATCGGGCGTGTTGCGCGGGCTCGACCCCACCTGGCTCTGGCTGCCCCTCGTCATCGTGCTCGCAGTGGGCGTGGCGCTGGGACTGGCCACGAGGCCCGTGCGGCGCATCTTCCGGCCCCTCGTCGAACCGCGTCCGCGGTGGCTGTTCTCCGATCCCGAGCTCTCCGGTCGGGAGGGGCGTCGATCCGACCCCACGGGTTCACAGCGCCCCCGCTCGGGATCCTGAGGAGCCCGGGCGGCTGCGTCGGCGGTCGGTCCGCCCGGCTCGCGCCGCTCTCATGGGGGGGCAGCGCGGCGCAACGCGGAAGGGCCGCCCCACACCTGGGACGGCCCTTCAAGAACGTTTTGCGCGATTGAACGCTGGTAGCGGTGGCGACCCCCGGATTATCGGCGCAGACCGAGACGCTCGATGAGCGAGCGGTAACGGCTGATGTCGATGTCCTGGAGGTAGCCGAGCAGCCGACGGCGCTGACCGACGAGCAGGAACAGCCCACGACGCGAGTGGTGGTCGTGCTTGTGCTCCTTGAGGTGCTCGGTGAGGTCCTTGATGCGCTGCGACAGCATTGCGACCTGCACCTCGGGGGATCCGGTGTCACCGGGGTGCGTCGCGTACTCTTCGATGATCGCCTTCTTGACTTCTGCTTCGAGTGCCATAGATTCGATCCCCTTCCTCTTCACTGCGCGGCGCCCGACGCCTGATGCGTGAGCTCTCTTTATCCGCGGCCGATCGAACGGCAACCAAGTAAGTCTACCAGCGCCCGGCAGCTCCGGCGACCGGGGCCGGCGGCATCCGCTAGCCTCGACGGGTGCGTATCGGGGCGGGTGGGTGAGGGCGCGGCTGCGCCGTGACCACTTCATCGATCTGCGGCCCCTGACGAGCAGTCCCGCCTTCGCGCGCCTGTGGTTCGGAGCCACGCTCGCCGGGCTCGGCGGCCAGCTGACCATTGTCGCCGTCATGCTCCACGTGTTCGATCTGACGGGCTCGACGCTGGCCGTGTCGATGATCGCCGTGGCGGGCCTCGCCCCCATGGTGATCGCAGGACTCTACGGCGGCATGCTCGCCGACTACTTCGACCGCCGCTCGGTCGCGCTCGTCGCCGCGACCGTGACGTGGGCGTCGACCGCCCTGCTCGCGGCGCTCGCGTGGAGCGGGACCGAGAGCGTCGCGTCACTGTTCGTGCTGTCGATCGTCAATTCCTCCGCCAACTCGATCGTGTCGGCGACGAAGTCGGCGATCACGCCGCGTCTCGTCGCTCGGGAGCTGCTCCCCGCGGCGGCCGCACTCAACGGGATCACCGTCGGCATCATGGTGATGGCGGGTCCGGCTCTCGCCGGCGTGCTGGTCGCCCTCGTGGGATATCCCTGGACCTACACCGTCGACGTCGTCCTGATGCTGGCCCTCTTCCTCGGGCTGGGTACGCTTCCCCGCATCCGCCCCGAGGGCGCGACCGTCCGGCCGGGGCTGCGCTCCCTCGCGGACGGGTGGGCGTTCCTGCGGCGCGCGCCCAACATCCGCCTCCAGTACCTGCTCGACGTGATCGCGATGACCTTCGGGCACCCGCTCGCGCTCTTCCCCGCCGTCGGGGCGGTGCTGCTCGGGGGCGGGGCCATCACGACGGGCGTGCTCACCGCGTCGATCGCCGCGGGGGCCTTCCTCTCGAGCCTGTTCTCGGGGCCGATCGGACGGGTGCATCGCCACGGGCTCGGCATCGAGCGCTCCATTCTCGTCTTCGGCGCGGCGACCGCCGCGTTCGGTGCGGTGCTGCTCGCGGCATCCTTCGGAGTGCTCGCTCCCGAAGGGGTGGGCGAGGACGTTCCGAACCTGCCCCTCATCGCGGTCGCGATGCTGCTGCTGGCGGTCACGGGCGCGGCCGACAACGTCAGCGCGATCTACCGCCAGACGATGATGCAGTCTGCCGTCCCCGACGCGATCCGCGGCCGGCTCCAGGGCGTGTTCATGGTCGTCGTCGCGGGCGGCCCACGAGTGGGCGCCCTGTACGCCGGCGTCCTGGCCACCGTCACGACCCTCTGGTTCCCGCCCCTCATCGGCGGCGTGATCATCCTCGTCCTCGTGGCCGCCCTCGTGCGGCGCAGTCCGCGGTTCCGCTCCTACGACGCGCGCGACCCCCGGCCGTGAACGGTCGGAGCGACCGCGAAGCGCCGTCAATCGGCGGATTCCGGACACCGTATCCGCCGAGGCGTATGCGCGTCCGGGCCGCCGCTAGAGTCACCGGGTGACACGCACCCCACCGCCCGCCGAGACCGCCCGGCGAAGCGCCGCCCCCTCCCCCGGCGCGGGCCCGACCGCCTGGGTCGGGCTCCAGTTCGCTCTCACGGGACTCGTCTGGGGCTCGAGCTTCCTCTTCATGAAGGTCGCGCTCGAGGGGATCTCCCCCGGGCAGGTCGTGTGGTCGCGGCTCGTCCTCGGGGCGCTCACGCTCGGCATCTTCGTCGCCCTGCGGCGGGACCGGCTCCCCCGCGTCCCGCGCGTGTGGCTTCACATGGCGGTGCTCGCGGTGTCGTTCTGCGTCGCGCCGTTCCTGCTGTTCTCCTGGGCGCAGCAGCACGTCACGTCGGGGCTTGCCAGCATCTACAACGCCACGACGCCCATCATGACCGCGATCATGGCGAGTCTGCTGTTCCGGGTGGAGCGACCGACTCGCGCCCAGATCGCGGGCATCATCGTCGGGATCCTCGGCGTCATGGTGCTGGTCGCGCCGTGGCGGGGCCTGAGCCCCGACGAGAGCCTCCTCGCGCAGGCCGCCATCCTCGGCGCCACGGCGTGCTACGGCTTCAGCCTGGCGTACATGCGGCGCTTCGTCGCCCACTCCGGGATGAGCGCACCGATGTTCTCGTTCCTCAACATCGGCATCGCGGCCCTCGTGATGCTGGTGCTGACGCCCCTCGTCGCGGCCGGCCCCGTCGCTCTCGATCCGTGGATCGGCGCAAGCATCCTGCTGCTCGGGTGTCTCGGAACGGGAGTCGCATACATCTGGAACCAGAATGCCGTTCGCGCCTGGGGCCCCACGCGCGCCTCGACCGTGACCTACCTCACCCCGGTCGTGGGCGTCGCGCTCGGCATCGCCGTGCTGGCCGAACCCCTCTCATGGAACGAGCCCGCCGGCGCCCTCGTCGTCTTCCTCGGGATCCTGCTCGCCCAGAACCGGCTCCGGTTCGGGCGCGGTGCGCGCTCAGCCCCATGACACGACGAAGGGCCGGATGCCTCGGCATCCGGCCCTTCGTGAGAGGTCACGCCTGCAGCGAGCCCTGCAGCTCGAGCGTGATGGTGACGTCCTTGCCGACGAGGACGCCGCCGGTCTCGAGCGCGGCGTTCCACGTCAGGCCGAAGTCCTCGCGGTTGATGACCGTCTTGGCGGTCGCACCGGCCTTGTAGTTGCCCCACGGGTCGGTGCCGAAGCCGCCGAACTCGAACTCGAACGTGACGGGCTTGGTGGTGCCGCGGATCGTGAGCTCGCCGTCGACCAGGAAGTCGCCGCCCTCTACGCGGACACCCGTCGAGCGGAAGTCGATGGTCGGGTAGGTCTCGACGTCGAAGAAGTCGCCGGAGCGCAGGTGCTGGTCGCGACCCTCGTCCTTCGTGTCGATCGACGCGGCGTCGACGGAGGCGGTCACTTGGGCTTCGAGCGGGTTCTCGGGAGCGATCAGCGTGGCGCTCTTGACGCCGAAGGTGCCGCGCACCTTCGAGATCATCATGTGACGGACGCTGAAGGTGACCTCGCTGTGCGAGGGGTCGAGCACCCAGGTGCCGGCCTTGTAACCGGGAATGTCGAGGGCGGTGGTCGTCATGTTCTCTCCTTGGGAAGTTCGGTGCCGCATTCACGGCGACGCAGGTTCGTAACCAGTATGCAGGTGAATGTATTCCCCGCACACCGATCCGGCGTGTCGGGCGTGTGGACGACGAGATCGAACGCCGGGGGCGCCGGCCGTCGTGCGGTCCGGCGCCCCGCGGCGCGAAGAAGTGCTGTCTGCGATCCGCGCTCAGCCGACAGCGAGCAGATCGATAACGAAGATCAGCGTCTTCCCTCCCAGGAAGTGACCGCCCGCGGGACCGTACGCGAGGTGGGGCGGGATGACCAGCTCGCGGCGGCCGCCGACCTTCATACCGGGAATGCCGTCCTGCCACCCCTGAATGAGACCGCGCAGGGGGAACTGGATGCTCTCGCCCCGGTTCCACGACGAGTCGAACTCCTCGCCCGCGTCGTACTCGACACCGAGATAGTGCACCGTGACGGTGTCGCCGGGGTTGGCCTCGGCGCCGTCCCCGACGATGATGTCGCGGATGACGAGCTCTTCCGGGGCGGGCCCCTCGGGGGCGTCGATTTCGGGCTTGGTGCGGTCTGCAGTCATGTGACCATCCAACCGGAGCCGAGGGCGCGGGTCAAAGCTTGCGGCCGCCCGCGCGATCCGCAGGGGATGCCGTGAGGGGCCCGGAGTGCCTCAAGTCAAGGTGCCCGCGAAAGTTGTTCGGTGCCTCATCTGAGAATGCCCGCGAAACGGGTTAGCTGGCGCGGCGGAGTTTGA